>CAXTDZ010000014.1:0-46129 GCA_964243035.1 uncultured Lichenihabitans sp. | reverse complement strand
CGACCTCAACGACCTGTACCGCCGCGTCATCAACCGCAACAACCGCCTGCGGCGGTTGATCGAGCTGCGCGCGCCCGACATCATCATCCGCAACGAGAAGCGGATGCTCCAGGAGGCGGTTGACGCGCTGTTCGACAACGGCCGACGCGGCCGCGTCATCACGGGCGCCAACAAGCGCCCGCTGAAGTCGCTCGCCGACATGCTGAAGGGCAAGCAGGGCCGGTTCCGCCAGAACCTGCTCGGCAAGCGCGTCGACTACTCGGGCCGCTCGGTGATCGTGGTCGGCCCCGAGCTGAAGCTGCATCAGTGCGGCCTGCCCAAGAAGATGGCGCTGGAGCTGTTCAAGCCCTTCATCTACTCGCGCCTCGACGCCAAGGGCCTGTCCACCACGGTGAAGCAGGCCAAGAAGCTCGTCGAGAAGGAGAAGCCGGAGGTCTGGGACATCCTGGACGAGGTGATCCGCGAGCACCCCGTGATGCTGAACCGGGCGCCCACCCTGCACCGGCTCGGCATCCAGGCCTTCGAGCCGACGCTGATCGAGGGCAAGGCGATCCAGCTCCACCCGCTGGTCTGCGCGGCCTTCAACGCCGACTTCGACGGCGACCAGATGGCGGTCCACGTGCCGCTGTCGCTCGAAGCGCAGCTGGAAGCGCGCGTGCTGATGATGTCCACCAACAACATCCTGCACCCCGCCAACGGCATGCCCATCATCGTGCCCAGCCAGGATATCGTGCTGGGGCTCTACTACGTGTCGCTGATGCGCGACGGCGAGCCGGGCCAGGGCATGATGTTCGCCAACCAGGGCGAGATCGAGCACGCGATCGCCGCCAAGGCGGTCACGCTGCACACCAAGATCAAGGGCCGCGCCTGGACCTACGAGAACGGGGTGCGCGTGTCGAAGATCTTCGACACCACGCCCGGCCGCATGATCCTGGGCCAGCTCCTGCCCGCCCACGAGAAGATCCCCTTCGACGTCGCCAACAAGCTGATGACGAAGAAGGAGATCTCCAACATGATCGACATCGTCTACCGGCAGTGCGGTCAGAAGGAGACGGTGATCTTCTGCGACCGGATCATGGCGCTCGGGTTCCGCGAGGCGTTCCGGGCCGGCATCTCGTTCGGCAAGGACGACATGGTCGTGCCCGAGACCAAGGAGAAGATCGTCGAGGACACCCGCACGCTCGCGACCGAGTACGAGCAGCAGTACAACGACGGCCTGATCACCCAGGGCGAGAAGTACAACAAGGTCGTGGACGCCTGGGCGAAGTGCACCGACAAACTCGCCGAGGAGATGATGGTGCGCATCTCCACGACCAAGAAGGACGATGGCGGGCGCGACCTGCCCATCAACTCCATCTACATGATGGCGCACTCGGGCGCGCGCGGCTCGCCCGCCCAGATGAAGCAGTTGGCCGCCATGCGCGGGCTGATGGCCAAGCCCTCCGGCGAGATCATCGAGAGCCCGATCATCTCCAACTTCAAGGAGGGGCTGACCGTCCTCGAATACTTCAACTCGACGCACGGCGCCCGCAAGGGCCTGGCCGACACGGCGCTGAAGACCGCCAACTCGGGCTACCTGACGCGGCGCCTGGTGGACGTGGCGCAGGATGCCATCATCTCGACGGTGGACTGCGGCTCGACGGGCGGCATCAAGATGCGCGCCATCATCGACGCGGGTCAGGTCGTGGCCAGCCTCGCGATCCGCATCCTGGGCCGCACCGCGGCCGAGGACCTCGTGGACCTCGACGGCAACGTCATCGTGCCGACGGGCGAGATGATCCAGGAGTGGCACATCGACCGCATCAACGCGGCCGGCATCCAGGAGGTGAAGATCCGCTCCGTGCTCACCTGCGAGGCGCCCAACGGCGTCTGCGGCAAGTGCTACGGGCGCGACCTCGCGCGCGGCACGCCCGTCAACATGGGCGAGGCCGTGGGCGTCATCGCGGCGCAGTCGATCGGCGAGCCGGGCACCCAGCTCACCATGCGCACCTTCCATATCGGCGGGGCCGCGCAGATCGCCGACCAGTCCTTCATCGAGTCGAACTTCGACGGCACGGTGAAGATCCGCAACCGGGCGGTCGCCCGCAACGCGGAAGGCGACCTGATGGTCATGGCGCGCAACGTCGCGGTCGTGATCGTCGGGCCGGACGGGGTCGACCGCGCCACCCACCGCGTCCAGTACGGGGCGCGGCTCAAGGTGGACGAGGGGGACAAGGTCAAGCGCGGCCAGCGCGTCGCCGAGTGGGACCCCTACACCCGGCCGATCATGACCGAGGTGGACGGCGCGGTAGGCTTCGAGGACCTGGTCGAGGGCATCTCCATGTCCGAGTCGGTCGACGAGGCGACCGGCATCGCCAAGCGCGTCGTCATGGACTGGCGGCTGAACCAGCGCTCGGCGAGCCTCAAGCCCGCCATCGTGGTTAAGGGCAAGGACGGCAAGGTCGCCAAGCTCGCGCGCGGCGGCGACGCCCGCTACAACCTCCCCGTCGACTCGATCTTGAGCTTCGACGCGGGCGGGCAGGTGAAGGCGGGCGACATCATCGCGCGCATTTCCACCGAGGGCGCCAAGACGCGCGACATCACGGGCGGCCTGCCGCGCGTGGCGGAGCTGTTCGAGGCGCGCCGGCCCAAGGACCACGCGATCATCGCCGAGACCGCGGGCACGATCCAGTTCGGGCGCGACTACAAGAACAAGCAGCGCCTTTCCATCGTGCCGCACGAGGAGGGTGGCGAGCCCGTCGAGTACCTGATCCCGAAGGGTAAGCACATCCACCTCCAGGACGGCGACGTCGTCGAGAAGGGCGACTACATCGTCGACGGCAACCCGGCGCCGCACGACATCCTGGCGATCAAGGGCGTGGAGGAGCTCGCGGCCTACCTCGTCAACGAGATCCAGGAGGTCTACCGGCTGCAGGGCGTCAGCATCAACGACAAGCACATCGAGGTGATCGTGCGCCAGATGCTGCAGAAGGTCGACATCACGGACGCGGGCGACACCGACTTCCTGAACGGCGAGCAGGTCGACCAGGTGGAACTGGAGGAGGCCAACCTGAAGGTGGCCGAAACCAACGGCAAGCCCGCGACCGGCACCCCCGTGCTGCTCGGCATCACCAAGGCGAGCTTGCAGACGCGGTCGTTCATCTCGGCGGCCTCGTTCCAGGAAACCACCCGCGTGCTGACGGAGGCCGCCGTCAACGGCAAGGTCGACACGCTGGAAGGCCTCAAGGAGAACGTCATCGTGGGCCGGCTGATCCCGGCCGGGACCGGCGCCGCGATGGCCAAGCTGCGCCGCGTCGCGACGCAGCGCGACAAGCTGATCCTGGAGCAGCAGCGCGAGGCCTCGCAGGCCCCCGAGCCACTGATCGCCCTGCCGCCCGCCGCGGCCGAGTGAGCGGCGGCAACCATCGTAGATTTGGAAAGGGGCGCTTCGGCGCCCCTTTTTCGTTGGCCGGGGCGGGGTTGGAACGTTCGGCGGACGTTAACAGTTTATGAGCGTCAACACCTCAGCAGCTCGCCGCCATGCCGTCAGCCCAATCCGCTCTGCTCGACCCCGTGGTGATCGACGGCTTCCGCCGCGGCCTGCCTGCCGCGCCGACCGAGGATGCCGTTGCGGCGCCCTTCGCCGAGGGTGGCAAGGCGCGGGACATCGTCCACCTGTGCTCGACGCTGAACCTGCCGGCGGTCTTCATCGACCAGCAGGGTCACGCCTTCCACGCCAGCGCCGACGCCAAGCCCTACCTCGGCCACGGCAGGACGATCGACGTTCGGGACGGCGCGTTGGCAGGGCGGACCGCGGCATCGACGGCGCGAATCGAAGAGGCGGTGAGCCAGGCGCTCTGCGCGATGGGCCCGACCGCGGTTCGCCGTCGCCTGAAGGTCGGCGGGGCCGACCCCCTCCACCTGACCGTGCTGGACTACCCCAACACGTCCGCGAGCCAATTGCTCAAGGCCGTGGTCGTCGTGGAGCGCCGGGCCGGGGAGCGCGAGAGCGACCTGCGTGCGCTCACCCGCCTGCTCGACCGCGGCTGATCACGCTTCAACCGGTTGTTCGCCATCCCGGGTGCAGCGATCCGGCACCGAGCTTGCCGCACGACGGCGGTTGTACTGGGACGTCTGGACATTCCGGTTCGCACCAACCGCTGCTCCCATTCGACGATCGGGTTCGTCCCGAACCTTAAGCCGGCGGAAATGGGCGCTTGACGGCCCAGGTAAGGGTCGGTAGAAAACGCCGACTTCGACAGGCAGTAGGCCGATCGGTTCGGTGCGTCTCGTGCTGAACAAGGGTCCCCTAAACGCTGTTGGCCTCTCCGGCACTTTGTTGCTCACGTTTGGCGGAAGCCACCAAAGAGGCATGATCGCGGCATAGGCCGCGGTCCTCTGCGCACCGCGCTTGCGGCCTTCCCGGCCGAAAGCGCTATTCGTCTTGGGCCGAAAGGTCCCGCGTCCCGGCTCGGCCGACCGGCGACGCGTTGAATGCCCGGCCCGAACGAGCCTGAAGGCGGATAATGCCGACGATCAGCCAGTTGATCCGCAAGCCGCGGGTCGCGTCCAAGGCGCGTAACACGGTTCCGGCGCTGCAGCAGAGCCCGCAGAAGCGCGGCGTGTGCACGCGCGTCTACACCACGACGCCGAAGAAGCCGAACTCGGCGCTGCGCAAGGTCGCCAAGGTGCGGCTGACCAACGGGTTTGAGGTGATCGGCTACATTCCCGGCGAGGGCCACAACCTGCAGGAGCACTCGGTGGTGATGATCCGCGGCGGTCGCGTGAAGGACCTGCCCGGCGTCCGCTACCACATCCTGCGCGGCGTGCTCGACACGCAGGGCGTCAAGAATCGTAAGCAGCGCCGGTCGAAGTACGGCGCCAAGCGTCCGAAGTAAGGGGAGGCTCCCATGTCGCGTCGCCACAGCGCCGATAAGCGCGAGATCATCCCGGACGCCAAGTTCGGGGACACGATCCTCGCGAAGTTCATGAACTCCATCATGTACGACGGCAAGAAGTCGGTTGCCGAGTCGATCGTCTACGGCGCTTTCGACTTGATCGAGGGCCGCACGCGGCAGGAGCCGCTGCCGGTGTTCCGGGCCGCGCTGGAGAACGTCGCGCCCGCGATCGAGGTGCGCTCCCGGCGCGTCGGCGGCGCCACCTACCAGGTGCCCGTCGAGGTCCGGCCGGAGCGCCGCCAGGCGCTCGCGATCCGCTGGATCATCACGGCCGCCCGCGCCCGCAACGACAAGACCATGGTGGACCGGCTGTCGGCCGAGCTGCTCGACGCCGCCAACAACCGCGGCGCCGCCGTGAAGAAGCGCGAGGACACCCACCGGATGGCGGAAGCCAACCGGGCCTTCTCGCACTACCGCTGGTAAAGCCTTTCCTCCGAGGTCGAGGATCACCTCCATGCCCCGCACCCACGCGATCGACGACTACCGCAATTTCGGCATCATGGCCCACATCGATGCGGGGAAGACGACCACGACCGAGCGCATCCTGTTCTACTCCGGGAAGTCGCACAAGATCGGCGAAGTCCACGACGGCGCCGCGACCATGGACTGGATGGAGCAGGAGCAGGAGCGCGGCATCACGATCACGTCGGCTGCGACCACGACCTTCTGGAACGGCAAGCGGCTGAACATCATCGACACGCCCGGCCACGTCGACTTCACCATCGAGGTAGAGCGCTCGCTCCGCGTGCTCGACGGCGCGGTCTGCGTGCTGGACGGCAACCAGGGCGTGGAGCCGCAGACCGAGACGGTGTGGCGCCAGGCGGACAAGTACAACGTCCCCCGCATCGTCTTCGTCAACAAGATGGATAAGATCGGCGCCGATTTCTACAAATGCGTCGACGACATCAAGACCCGCGTCGCCGGCCGCCCCGTCTGCATCCAGCTGCCGATCGGCTCTGAGGCCGACTTCAAGGGCATCATCGACCTCGTCCGCATGAAGGCCGTGGTGTGGGACAACGAGGCGCTGGGCGCCTCCTACCACGACGAGGAGATCCCCGCCGACCTCGCCGACCGCGCCGCCGAGTACCGCACGACCATGATCGAGGCCGCGGTGGAGCTCGACGACGACGCGATGGCGGCCTACCTCGACGGCACCGAGCCGTCCGAGGACGTCTTGAAGGGTCTCCTCCGCAAGGCCGTGCGCACCGTCACCTTCGTGCCGGTGCTGTGCGGCACCGCGTTCAAGAACAAGGGCGTGCAGCCGCTCCTCGACGCGGTCGTGGACTATCTGCCCTCGCCGCTCGACCGCGAGGCCATCAAGGGCATCGACGTCAACACGGAAGCCGAGGTGGTCCGCCGCCCGAGCGACGACGAGCCCTTCTCCATGCTCGCCTTCAAGATCATGGACGACCCCTTCGTGGGCACGATCACCTTCTGCCGGGTGTATTCGGGCCACGTCGAGACGGGCACGTCGGTGTCCAACTCCACCAAGGACAAGAAGGAGCGCGTGGGCCGGATGCTGCTCATGCACGCCAACAACCGCGAGGACATCAAGGAGGCCTACGCGGGCGACATCGTGGCGCTGGCCGGCCTCAAGGACACCCGCACCGGCGACACGCTCTGCGACCCGCAGAAGGCCGTGATCCTGGAGAAGATGGAGTTCCCCGAGCCGGTCATCGAGATCGCGATCGAGCCGAAGTCGAAGGCCGACCAGGAGAAGCTCGGCGTGGCGCTCTCCAAGCTCGCGGCCGAGGACCCGTCGTTCCGCGTGTCGACCGACCAGGAGTCGGGCCAGACCATCCTCAAGGGCATGGGCGAGCTGCACCTCGACATCAAGGTCGACATCCTGCGACGGACCTACAAGGTGGACGCCAACATCGGCGCCCCCCAGGTGGCCTACCGCGAGAAGCTGACCCGCCGCGTCGAGCAGGATTACACGCACAAGAAGCAGACGGGCGGCACGGGCCAGTTCGCGCGCGTCAAGATCGTGTTCGAGCCGAACGACCCCGGCGCGGGCAACGTGTTCGAGTCCAAGATCGTCGGCGGCGCGGTGCCGAAGGAATACGTGCCCGGCGTCGAGAAGGGCATCAACTCGGTGATGGGCGCGGGCGTGCTGGCGGGCTTCCCCGTGGTGGACATCAAGGCGACGCTGATCGACGGCGCCTTCCACGACGTGGACTCCTCGGTGCTGGCCTTCGAGATCGCGTCGCGGGCGGCGTTCCGCGAGGCGTTGCAGAAGGGCGGATCGGTGCTGCTTGAGCCGATCATGAAGGTCGAGGTCGTGACCCCCGAGGACTACACGGGCTCGGTGATCGGTGACCTGAACTCCCGGCGCGGGCAGATCCAGGGCCAGGACGTGCGCGGCAACGCCAACGTCATCAACGCCATGGTGCCGCTCGCCAACATGTTCGGCTACGTGAACCAGCTCCGCTCCTTCTCCCAGGGGCGCGCCACCTTCACTATGCAGTTCGACCACTACGAGCAGGTGCCGGCGGGTGAAGCCGCCAAGGTTCAGGCGAAATACGCCTGAGCCGCTTCTCAAGCTGAACGGAACGAAGGTTTAAGGAGCCTCCGATGGCCAAGGAAAAGTTCTCCCGCAACAAGCCGCACTGCAACATCGGCACGATCGGCCACGTCGACCACGGCAAAACCTCGCTGACGGCGGCGATCACCAAGGTGCTGGCCGAGACGGGCGGGGCGACCTTCACGGCCTACGACCAGATCGACAAGGCCCCCGAGGAGAAGGCCCGCGGCATCACGATCTCGACCGCCCACGTCGAGTACGAGACCGCCAAGCGCCACTACGCGCACGTCGACTGCCCCGGCCACGCCGACTACGTGAAGAACATGATCACGGGCGCGGCGCAGATGGACGGCGCCATCCTGGTCGTGTCGGCCGCCGACGGCCCGATGCCGCAGACCCGCGAGCACATCCTGCTCGCCCGGCAGGTCGGCGTGCCGGCGCTGGTCGTGTTCCTCAACAAGGTCGACATGGTCGACGACGAGGAGCTGCTGGAGCTGGTCGAGCTGGAGGTGCGCGAGCTGCTCTCCAAGTACGACTTCCCCGGCGACGACATCCCGATCACCAAGGGCTCGGCGCTCTGCGCGCTGGAAAACCGTGAGCCGAAGCTCGGCCACGACGCGATCCTCGCGCTGATGACCACGGTGGACGACTACATCCCGCAGCCCGAGCGCCCGAAGGACCAGCCCTTCCTGATGCCGGTCGAGGACGTGTTCTCCATCTCCGGGCGCGGCACGGTGGTGACGGGCCGCATCGAGCGCGGCGTCATCAAGGTCGGCGAGGAAATCGAGATCGTCGGCCTGAAAGCCACGGTCAAGACGACCGTCACCGGCGTCGAGATGTTCCGCAAGCTGCTCGACCAGGGCGAGGCGGGCGACAACGTCGGCTGCCTGCTGCGCGGCACCAAGCGCGAAGACGTCGAGCGCGGCCAGATCCTGTGCAAGCCCGGTTCCGTGAAGCCCCACACCAAGTTCAAGGCCGAGGCCTACATCCTCACCAAGGACGAGGGCGGTCGCCACACGCCGTTCTTCACCAACTACCGCCCGCAGTTCTACTTCCGCACGACCGACGTGACGGGCATCGTGACGCTGCCCGAGGGCACCGAGATGGTGATGCCGGGCGACAACGTGACCATGACGGTGGCGCTCATCGTGCCGATCGCCATGGAGGAGAAGCTGCGCTTCGCCATCCGCGAGGGCGGGCGCACGGTGGGCGCGGGCGTCGTCGCCGCGATCATCGAGTAACGAAAGTCGATTGAGGGGAGCGGGTTCCTGCTCCCGCTCCCGCTCGATCACGAGGAAAGCCATGAACGGTCAGAACATCCGCATCCGCCTGAAGGCGTTCGACCACCGGGTGCTCGACACCTCCACCAAGGAGATCGTGTCGACCGCGCGCCGGACGGGTGCGCAGGTGCGCGGCCCCATCCCTCTGCCGACGCGGATCGAGAAATTCACGGTCAACCGGTCGCCCCACGTCGACAAGAAGTCGCGCGAGCAGTTCGAGATCCGCACTCACAAGCGCGTGCTCGACATCGTCGACCCCACCCCGCAAACGGTGGACGCGCTGATGAAGCTGGATCTGGCGGCCGGCGTGGACGTCGAGATCAAGATCTGATTTGGCCGATTGGCACCTCTTAGCAATGTGCCGTGAAGGATTTCTGACATGCGGTCAGGTGTGATTGCCCAGAAGGTCGGCATGACCCGCGTCTTCGGCGCGGGTGGCGAGCACGTGCCGGTCACGGTGCTGAAGGTCGAGGGCTGCCAGGTGGTGGCCCACCGGACGCAGGAGGCGAACGGCTACACCTCGCTCCAGCTCGGCATTGGCCGTGCCAAGGTGAAGAACGTGTCCAAGGCCGAGCGCGGCCGCTTCGCGGTGGCCAACGTCGAGCCCAAGATGAAGCTGGCCGAGTTCCGCGTGAGCCCCGACCAGGTCATCCCCGTGGGCGCCGAGATCACCGCCGACCACTTCGTGGAAGGCCAGTTCGTGGACGTGACCGGCACCTCGACCGGCAAGGGTTTCGCGGGCGCCATGAAGCGCTGGAACTTCGGGGGCCTGCGCGCCACCCACGGCGTGTCGATCTCGCACCGCTCGCACGGCTCGACCGGTGGCCGGCAGGACCCCGGCAAGACGTTCAAGAACAAGAAGATGGCGGGCCACCTCGGCACCGAGCGGGTGACCACGCTCAACCTCAAGGTCGTCAAGACCGACGTCGAGCGCGGGCTGATCCTGGTCGAGGGCGCGGTGCCCGGCGTGGCGGGCGGCTGGATCTTCGTCCGCGACGCGGTCAAGAAGGCGCCCCACAAGGACCGGCCGAGCCCTGGCAAGTTCCGCGTGGCCGCCGACGGCGCGGCCGCCCCCGCGGCCCCCGAACAGCAGCCGGAGGTCTGACGCGATGAAGATCGACGTAACGTCGCTGGACGGCGCCGAGGCGACCGGGTCGGTGGACCTGTCCGACGCCATCTTCGGCCTGGAGCCGCGGCCCGACCTCATCGCCCGCATGGTGCGCTACCAGCTCGCCAAGCGGCGGGCCGGCACGCACACCGTGAAGGGCCGCGCCGACATCTGGCGCACCGGCAAGAAGATGTACAAGCAGAAGGGCACGGGCTCGGCCCGCCACGGCTCCGCCCGCGTTCCGCAGTTCCGCGGCGGCGGCCGGGCCATGGGCCCCGTCGACCGCTCGCATGCCCACGACCTCCCCAAGAAGGTCCGCGCGCTCGCGCTCAAGCACGCGCTCTCCGCCAAGGCCGCGAGCGGCGAGATCATCGTGTGGGAGTCGGCGCAGGTCTCGGAAGCCAAGACCAAGGCGCTGCACGAGAAGTTCAAGGCGCTCGGGCTCACCAGCGCGCTGGTGATCGACGGCGCCGCGGTGCACGAGGGGTTCTCGCTCGCGGCCCGCAACATCCCGCAGATCGACGTCCTGCCCGTGCAGGGCATCAACGTCTACGACATCCTCCGCCGCGAGAAGCTGGTCCTGACCAAGGCCGCGGTGGATGCGCTGGAGGCGCGCTTCAAATGAGCCAGGACCCGCGCCACTACGACGTCATCGTGGCCCCGGTGATCACCGAGAAGGCCACGCTCGCGACCGAGTTGAACAAGGTCGTGTTCCGGGTCCGCAAGGACGCCACCAAGCCCGAGATCAAGGCCGCCGTGGAAGGGCTGTTCGACGTCAAGGTCGAGGCCGTCAACACGCTGCTGCGCAAGGGCAAGCGGAAGACCTTCCGCGGCGTGCGCGGCCGGCAGGCCGACATCAAGAAGGCCGTCGTGACCCTCGCAGAGGGCCACAAGATCGACGTCACCACCGGTCTTTGAGGGCACGACGCGATGGCACTGAAGACATTCAACCCGGTCACGCCGAGCCTGCGCCAGCTGGTGATCGTCGACCGCAGCGAACTCTACAAGGGAAAGCCCGTCAAGACGCTGACCGAGGGCAAGTCGGAGGCGGGCGGCCGCAACAACACCGGTCGCGTCACCGTGCGCTTCCGCGGCGGCGGCCATAAGCAGAGCTACCGCATCGTCGACTTCAAGCGGCGCAAGGTGGACGTGACCGCCAAGGTGGAGCGGCTCGAATACGACCCGAACCGCTCGGCCTTCATCGCGCTGATCCGCTACGCGGACGGCGAGCTCGCCTACATCCTGGCGCCGCAGCGGCTGTCGCCGGGCGACGAGGTCGTGTCGGGCACCCAGGTCGACGTGAAGCCCGGCAACGCCATGCCGCTCGCCAACATCCCCGTGGGCACCATCGTGCACAACGTGGAGATGAAGATCGGCAAGGGCGCCTCCATCGCGCGCTCGGCCGGCACCTACGCGCAGATCGTGGGCCGCGACCAGGGCTACGTGATCGTGCGGCTGAACTCGGGCGAGCAGCGTCTCATCCACGGCCAGTGCTTCGGCACGGTGGGCGCGGTGTCGAACCCCGACCACATGAACATCAACTACGGCAAGGCGGGCCGCAGGCGCTGGCTCGGCCGGCGTCCGCACAACCGCGGCGTCACCATGAACCCGATCGATCACCCGCACGGCGGCGGCGAGGGCCGCACCTCGGGCGGCCGTCACCCGGTCACGCCGTGGGGCAAGCCCACCAAGGGCAAGAAGACCCGCACCAACAAGTCGACCGGCCGCTTCATCGTGGCGTCCCGTCACAGCCGCAAGAAGAAGGGCTGATCCGAGATGTCGCGTTCAATCTGGAAGGGTCCCTTCGTCGACGGCTACCTGCTCAAGAAGGCCGACAACGCCCGCGCGTCGGGCCGCGCCGAGGTCATCAAGATGTGGAGCCGCCGGTCCACCATCCTGCCGCAGTTCGTGGGCCTCACCTTCGGGGTCCACAACGGTCACAAGCACGTGCCCGTGACCGTGTCGGAGGAGATGATCGGCCACAAGTTCGGCGAGTTCTCGCCCACCCGCACCTTCCACGGCCACGCCGCGGACAAGAAGTCCAAGAGGGGCTGACATGGGCAAGGAAAAGACGCCCCGCGCGCTCAAGGAGACCGAGGCCAAGGCGGTCGCGCGGATGCTGCGCGTGAGCCCGCAGAAGCTGAACCTCCTGGCCCAGCTCATCCGCGGCAAGAAGGTCGACCGGGCCCTGGCGGACCTGGAGTTCTCGCGCAAGCGCATCGCGCTCGACGTGCGCAAGACGCTTGAATCGGCCATCGCCAACGCCGAGAACAACCACGACCTCGACGTCGACGACCTGATCGTGGCCGAGGCCTACGTGGGCAAGGCGCTGGTCATGAAGCGCTTCAGCCCCCGCGCGCGCGGCCGGGCGGGGCGGATCGAGAAGCCCTTCGCCAACCTCACCGTCGTGGTGCGCGAAGTCGAAGCAGCGAGCGCCTGAGGACACCATGGGACAGAAGGTCAATCCGGTCGGGCTGCGCCTCGGGATCAACCGCACCTGGGATTCGCGCTGGTTCGCCAACAAGAACGAGTACGGCAAGCTCCTGCACGAGGACATGAAGATCCGCGAGGTCCTCATGGGCGCCCTCAAGCAGGCGGCCGTGTCGCGCATCGTGATCGAGCGCCCGCACAAGAAGTGCCGCGTCACCGTTCAGTCGGCGCGGCCGGGGGTGGTGATCGGCAAGAAGGGCGCCGACATCGACAAGCTGCGCAAGATGGTGGCGGCGCTGACCAAGTCGGAGGTCGTGATCAACATCACCGAGGTGCGCAAGCCCGAGGTGGACGCGACCCTGGTGGCGGACTCGATCGCCCAGCAGCTCGAGCGCCGGGTGGCGTTCCGGCGGGCCATGAAGCGCGCCGTGCAGTCCGCCATGCGGCTCGGGGCCGAGGGCATCCGCATCAACTGCTCGGGGCGGCTCGGCGGCGCCGAGATCGCGCGCCTCGAATGGTACCGCGAGGGGCGGGTGCCGCTGCACACGCTGCGCGCCGACGTGGACTACGGGGTCGCGACCGCCAACACCGCCTACGGGACCTGCGGCATCAAGGTGTGGATCTTCAAGGGCGAGATCCTCGAACACGACCCGATGGCGCAGGACAAGCGCATGGCCGAGGCCGACCACGGCGGCGGCGACCGGCGCCGCCGCGAGCGGGACCGCGACCGCGACCGCCGCGCGGCCTGACACCCAGGATCACGACCGATGTTGCAACCAAAGCGCACGCGCTTCCGCAAGGCCTTCAAGGGCCGCATCCACGGCGCCGCCAAGGGCGGGTTCGAGCTGAACTTCGGCCAGTTCGGGCTGAAGGCGCTCGAACCCGAGCGCGTCACGGCGCGGCAGATCGAGGCCGCCCGCCGCGCGCTCACGCGCCACATGAAGCGCGCGGGCCGCGTGTGGATCCGCGTGTTCCCCGACGTGCCGGTGTCCAAGAAGCCCACCGAGGTCCGCATGGGCAAGGGCAAGGGTGCGCCCGAGTACTGGGCCGCGCGCGTCCACCCGGGTCGCATCATGTTCGAGCTCGACGGCGTGCCGGCGGAGCTGGCGCGCGAGGCCCTCGACCTCGCGGCCGCCAAGCTTCCCATCAAGACGCGCTTCGTGCAGCGCATCGCGGAGTAGGGGCGATGAAGAGCAAGCAGCGCATGTCCGACCTCAAGGTAATGACGGACGACCAGTTGTCGGACGAGGTCCTGAAGCTGAAGAAGGAGCAGTTCAACCTGCGCTTCCAGCGCGCCACGGGACAGCTTGAAAACACCGCCCGGGTTCGCGTCGTGCGACGGGACCTGGCGCGGGCCAAGACGATCGCGGCGCAGAAGCGCCAGGCTGCCGTGAAGGGTTGAACGAATGCCGAAGCGCGTCCTCCAGGGTGTCGTGGTCAGCGACAAGCAGGAAAAGACGGTGGTGGTGAAGGTCGAGCGGCGGTTCACGCACCCGCTGCTCAAGAAGACCGTGCGCCGCTCCAAGAACTACCACGCCCACGACGAGGCCAAGGCCTTCAAGGTCGGCGACGTGGTGTCGATCGAGGAAACCAAGCCGATCTCGCGGCTGAAGCGGTGGATCGTGCTGGACGCGGCCGGGAAGGCTTGAGCCGCGTCCGGACGCCGATGGATTTTTGAAGGGCCTGCCACCGCGTCGAACGGGGGAGGGGACCCCGGGCGGATTGAAGAGGCAGGTGTCATGATTCAGATGCAGACCAACCTGGACGTCGCCGACAACTCCGGCGCCCGCCGCGTGATGTGCATCAAGGTGCTCGGCGGCTCCAAGCGGAAGTACGCGGGCGTGGGCGACATCATCGTGGTGTCGATCAAGGAGGCGATCCCGCGCGGCCGCGTCAAGAAGGGCGACGTGATGAAGGCCGTGGTGGTGCGCACCGCCAAGGACATCCGCCGCGTGGACGGCTCGGTGATCCGCTTCGACTCGAACGCCGCCGTGCTGGTCAACAACCAGAGCGAGCCGGTGGGCACCCGCATCTTCGGGCCGGTGCCGCGCGAGCTGCGCGCCAAGAACCACATGAAGATCATCTCGCTCGCCCCGGAGGTGCTGTGATGGCCGCCAAGGTCAAGAAGGGCGACAAGGTCGTCGTGCTCGCGGGCCGCGACAAGGGCAAGACCGGCGAGGTCCTGTCGGTGGCGCCCAAGGAGGACCGCGCGGTGGTGCGCGGCGTCAACATGGTCAAGCGCCACACGGCGCAGAGCCAGACCTCGCCCGGCGGCATCATCTCCAAGGAGGCGCCGATCCACCTGTCCAACCTGGCGGTCGCCGACCCCAAGACGGGCAAGCCGGCGCGGGTCGGGTTCAAGGTGCTCGACGACGGCCGCAAGGTCCGGTTCGCCAAGGGTTCGGGAGAGTTGATCGATGGCTGAGGCGCAAACCGCCCCCGGCGGCAAGAAGGCCGAGAAGGGCCAGCGCAGGGCTGCGACCACCGAGGTCGACATGTCGGCCTCGCCCGCCCCGCCCGCGGGCTACGTGCCGCGGCTGAAGCAGCTTTACGCGGACGAGATCCGTCCCAAGCTCGTGGAGCAGTTCGGCTACAAGAACCCGCTGTCCGTGCCCAAGCTCGAGAAGATCGTGCTCAACATGGGCGTGGGCGACGCCGTCAACGACACCAAGAAGGTGACGACGGCCGCGGCCGACCTCGCGCTGATCGCGGGCCAGAAGCCCGTCATCACCCACGCGCGCCAGGCGATCTCGACCTTCAAGGTGCGCGAGAACATGCCGCTCGGCGCCAAGGTGACGCTGCGCCAGACCCGGATGTACGAGTTCCTGGACCGGCTCATCACGGTCGCGCTGCCTCGCGTGCGCGACTTCCGCGGGCTGAACGCCCGCTCCTTCGACGGGCGCGGCAACTTCGCGCTCGGCATCAAGGAGCACATCATCTTCCCCGAGATCAACTACGACAAGGTCGAGTCGATGCTCGGCATGGACGTCATCGTCTGCACCACGGCGAGGACGGACGACGAGGCCCGCGCGCTGCTGCGCGCGTTCAATTTCCCGTTCCGGCAGTGAGGCTCCGAGCAGCCTCCCGAGGCTGCTCGGCACTTAGAACCTGTTCGATAGGGCCGAGGCCTTGTCGATGGTCTCAAACGCGGTAACCAGAGGTCAGCCAGATGGCGAAGAAGAGTTCCGTCGAGAACAACAGGAAGCGGATGGAGACCGTGAAGCGCTTCGCGGCCCGGCGCGCGCGCCTGAAGGCGATCGCGGGCGACAAGGGTGCAGCGCTGGAGGAGCAGTTCGAGGCGCGGCTGAAGCTGGCCGAGATGCCGCGCAACTCCGCGCGCATCCGCATCCGCAACCGCTGCGAGGTGACGGGCCGGTCGCGCGCGGTCTACCGGAAGCTCAAGATGTCGCGCATCGCGCTGCGCGAGCTCGGCTCCAAGGGGCTGATCCCCGGCCTCGTCAAGTCGAGCTGGTGAGGGAGGGGAGACCATGTCCGTGAACGATCCCCTGGGCGACATGCTCACCCGCATCCGCAACGCGCAGCTCCGCCGCAAGGGCAAGGTGTCGACCCCCGGCTCGAAGATCCGCGCCAACGTATTGGACGTTCTAGAGCAGGAAGGCTTCATCCGCGGCTACTCGACCACGGAGTACGACAACGGCCGCACCGAGTTCGAGATCGAGCTGAAGTACTTCGACGGCCAGCCCGTGATCCGCGAGATCGAGCGGGTGTCCAAGCCCGGCCGCCGCGTCTACGTGTCGGCCGACACGGTGCCGCGCGTCGCCAACGGGTTGGGCGTCACCGTCATGTCGACGTCCAAGGGCGTCATGGCCGACCACGTCGCGCGCGAGCAGAACGTGGGCGGCGAAGTCCTCTGCAAGGTGTTCTGATCATGTCGCGCGTCGGAAAGAAGCCGGTTCCCGTTCCGGCTGGCGTCACGGCCCGGGTCGAGGGCCAGGACGTCGCCGTGAAGGGCGCCAAGGGCGAGCTCAGGTTCACCGTGCCCGACGAGGTGTCGGTCGCGGTGGGAGACGGCGGCATCGCGGTCGAGCCGCGCTCCGAGAGCAAGCGCGCCCAGGCCATGTGGGGCATGTCCCGCGCCCAGATCGCGAGCCTCGTCACGGGCGTGACGGCCGGCTTCGAGAAGCGGCTGGAGATCACCGGCGTCGGCTACAAGGCGGCGGTGTCGGGCAAGCGGCTCCAGCTCTCGCTGGGCTACAGCCACGACATCGACTTCCCCATCCCCGAGGGGATCGCGATCGCGGCGCCGCGGCCGACCGAGCTGGTGGTCTCCGGCATCGACAAGCGCAACGTCGGCCAGGTCGCGGCCGAGATCCGCGCCCTGCGGCCGCCCGAGCCTTACAAGGGCAAGGGCGTGAAGTACGCGGGCGAGTTCATCTTCCGCAAGGAAGGCAAGAAGAAGTAAGGGGCAGGGCAATGGCTAAGCAGGACCAGGCGGAGCGCCGCAAGGCCCGCGTCCGCCGCTCGATCAGGGCACACGCCTACGGCCGTCCCCGGCTGTCGGTGTTCCGGTCGTCCAAGCAGATCTACGCGCAGATCATCGACGACGCGAAGGGCGAGACGATCGTCTCCGCCTCCACGCTGGAGAAGGCCAACCGCGAGGCGATGAAGACCGGCGCGGACGTGGCCGCCGCCAAGGCGGTGGGCGAGCAGATCGCCAAGCGCGCGGCCGAGAAGGGCGTGACCGCCGTGGTGTTCGACCGCGGCGGCTACCTGTTCCACGGCCGCGTCAAGGCGCTGGCCGAGGGCGCGCGCGAGGGCGGGTTGCAGTTCTGAGGGGCTTGTCCTTCGCCCCGCTTGCGGGGAGAAGGTGCCCGACAGGGCGGATGAGGGGCCACCGCTCGGCGGCTTGAACTAAGCCCTCATCCGGCCTTCGGCCACCTTCTCCCTCGGGGGCGGGTGAAGGGCATTACCGATCATCGAAGCGAGCGGCCTTCCGGGGGTCCGCGCAAGTGACGAGACAATCGTATGGCACGTGAACGGGAACGCGACCGCGAGGAGCGCGACAACGAGTTCGTGGACCGCCTGGTCCACATCAACCGCGTCGCCAAGGTGGTGAAGGGCGGCCGGCGCTTCGGCTTCGCGGCCCTCGTCGTCGTGGGGGACCAGAAGGGTCGGGTGGGTTTCGGCCACGGCAAGGCGCGCGAGGTGCCGGAAGCCATCCGCAAGGCGACGGAAGCCGCCAAGCGCGGGCTGATCCGCGTGCCGCTGCGCGACGGCCGCACCCTGCACCACGACGTGCTGGGTCGGCACGGCGCCGGCAAGGTGATCCTGCGCTCGGCGCCCGCGGGCACGGGCATCATCGCGGGCGGCCCGATGCGCGCGGTCTTCGAGACGCTCGGCATGCACGACGTGGTGGCCAAGAGCCAGGGGTCGTCCAACCCCTACAACATGGTCCGCGCCACCTTCGACGCCCTCAAGTCGGAGGACTCGCCCCGACAGGTCGCGGCGCGCCGCAACCTGAAGGTGTCGACCCTGCAGTCCCGCCGCCAGGGCGTGGACGCCGACGCCGTCGACGCCTGAAGGGAGGACGATCCATGGCTTCTCCCGACGGCAAGACCCTGGTGGTCGAGCAGACCCGCAGCCCAATCGGCCGCCCGGCCGACCAGCGGCAGACCCTGATCGGGCTCCGGCTCAACAAGATCGGCCGCCGCTCCACCCTCGAAGACACGCCCGCCGTCCGGGGCATGGTGGCCAAGGTGGCGCACCTCGTCCGGATCGTGGACGGCGGTTAAGGAGCGCCGGACCATGAGACTGAACGAGATTTCCGACAACCCGGGCTCCGCCAAGAAGCGCATGCGGGTCGGCCGCGGCATCGGGTCGGGCAAGGGCAAGACCGGCGGGCGCGGCGTCAAGGGCCAGAAGGCCCGCACGGGCGTGCGCATCAAGGGGTTCGAGGGCGGCCAGATGCCGCTCCACCGCCGTCTGCCCAAGCGCGGCTTCAACAAGCTCTCGCCCGTCGAGTACAACGAGGTCAACCTCGGCCGCATCCAGGCCGCGGTGGACGCGGGCAAGCTCGGGCAGGGCGCCCCGATCACGGTCGAGGCCCTGGTGGGGGCGGGCGTCTGCACCCGGGCGCGCGACGGCGTGAAGCTGCTCGGCATGGGCGAGATCACGGCGGCGCTCACCTTCGAGGTTGCGGCGGCGTCGAAGTCCGCCGTGGAGGCGGTCGAGAAGGCGGGGGGGCGGGTGACCGTGCTCGCGGCCGCCGAGCCCGCCCCGCCCGCGGCGGAGTGAGCGCGGCGCGGTTCGGGGTTCCGAACCGCCGCGGGAGCGGTTATGTCAGACGGGGCGCGGTTGAAACCGTTCGCCCCGTTTTCTTTGCGGTCCGCCACGCGGGCGGCCGGCGCGGGGACGCAACCCCGCCCGCCAGGAGCTTCGGGTAATGGCATCGGCAGCTGAACAGCTTGCGGCGAACATCAACTTCTCGGCCTTCGGCAAGGCCGAGGAGCTGAAGAAGCGGATCTGGTTCACCCTGGGCGCGCTGGTGATCTACCGGCTCGGCACCTACATCCCGCTGCCGGGCATCGACCCCAACGCCTTCGCGGCGAACTTCGCGGGCAAGAACCAGGGCGTCCTGGAACTCTTCAACATGTTCTCGGGCGGGGCCGTGCAGCGCATGGCCATCTTCGCCCTGAACATCATGCCCTACATCTCGGCCTCCATCATCATCCAGCTCCTCACCTCGGTGATCCCGTCGCTGGAAACGCTCAAGAAGGAGGGCGAGGCGGGGCGCAAGGTGATCAACCAGTACACGCGCTACCTCACCGTGGTGCTGGCGGCCTTCCAGGCCTACGGGCTGGCGGTCGGCCTCGAAGGGCAGCAGGGCGTCGTGACCGAGCCGGGCCTGTTCTTCCGGATCTCCACCGTCATCACCATGATGGGCGGCACCATGTTCCTGATGTGGCTCGGCGAGCAGATCACCTCGCGCGGCATCGGCAACGGCTCGTCGCTGATCATCTTCGCGGGCATCGTGGCGGCCTTCCCGGCCGCGATCGTGCAGACCCTGGACCTCGGGCGCCAGGGCGCGCTGTCGACCGGGCTGATCCTCATGGTGCTGGTCATGGCGATCGCGGTAATCGCGCTGATCGTGTTCATGGAGCGCGCGCAGCGGCGGCTGCTCATCACCTACCCGAAGCGGCAGGTCGGCAACCGCATGTTCGACAAGCAGACCTCGTTCCTGCCGCTCAAGCTCAACACGTCGGGCGTGATCCCGCCCATCTTCGCCTCGTCGCTGCTGCTGCTGCCCACCACGGTGGCGAACTTCACCCAGAACCAGGGCGGCACGGGCGTGCTCGCGACGCTGACGACCTTCCTGGGGCGCGGGCGGCCCGTCTACGAGATCGCCTACGTGGCGCTGATCGCCTTCTTCGCCTTCTTCTACACCGCGGTGGTGTTCAACCCGCAGGAGACCGCCGACAACCTCAAGAAGCACGGCGGCTACCTGCCCGGCTACACGCCGGGCGAGCGGACCGCGCGCTTCATCGACACGGTGCTGACGCGGATCACCGTGATCGGCGCCGCCTACCTCGCGCTGATCTGCATCCTGCCCGAGATCCTGATCTCGCGGACGGGGCTTCCCTTCTACTTCGGGGGCACGTCGCTGCTCATCATCGTCAGCGTGACGATGGACACGGTTGCGCAAATCCACGGGCACCTGCAAGCTCACCAGTACGAGGGGCTCATCAAGAAGTCCCGGTTGCGCGGAGGGAAGCGTCGATGAGGTTGGTGTTCCTGGGGCCGCCCGGCGCGGGCAAGGGCACGCAGTCGCAGCGGCTGATGGCGCGCTACGCCATCCCGCAGCTGTCGACCGGCGACATGCTGCGCGCCGCGGTCGCGGCCGGCACGCCGGTGGGCCTGGAGGCCAAGGCCGTCATGGAGGCGGGGCAACTCGTGTCCGACGCGGTCGTGGTGGGCATCGTGGCCGACCGCATCGAGCAGCGCGACGCGGGCGCGGGCTTCATCCTCGACGGCTTCCCCCGCACGGTCGCGCAGGCCGAGGCGCTCGACGCCATGCTGGCCGGCAAGCGCATGGGGCTCGACGCGGTTCTCCAGCTCGACGTCGACGAGGCGGCGCTGGTGGAGCGGCTGCGGCGGCGCGTGGAGGACACGCGCGCGGCCGGCTTGCCCGTCCGGGCCGACGACAACCCCGACAGCTTCGCGACGCGCCTGCAAGCCTACCGGTCGCAAACCGCGCCCCTGTCCGACTACTACGGCGGCAAGGGCCTGCTCCGTCGGATCGACGGGATGCGCCCGATCGACGACGTGACCGAGGCCATCGCGGCCGCCCTGCGCCCGAAGGCGGCCTGAGGAGGGTCGCGGCCGCCCAACCCCGTCGGGAACGGAGGCACCCTCGGCGGTGCGTCGCGCCGGCAGCCGTGCGCCCGCTTGCCGTGACCGACGGTTCGAGGTGGTTCAGCGGGTCGGCCTCCCGGGCCTCGCGCCCTGAAGCCGAGGCGCCCCTCAACTCTTTGTTAACCACGGCGAGGACGGGAATTTATCGCTAATAGATCCTTAGATCCTTTCTGGAACTATGGCCCGTGGCGGATCGCCCCAGTCACGACGGCCCATACTGCAATGTTCAACACGCGCGCACGAAAAGATTTGGCCTGCCTCAAGGCAGACTTCGCCGAGTCGAAGGCGGTTCTCTCGCTCTTCGAGTCCGAGTCGGGCGTGGGGCTTTGGCAGTGTAAGCTCCATCAGGGCGACCTCACCCATCCGAAAAGTGTTCTGCGCTGGTCGGACGGCATGCGCAAAATCTTCGGCTACAGCAATGAGGCCGACTACCCGAACACCGCCGAAGCCTGGGCCGACAAGCTGCACCCCGATGACAAGGCCGCGACGCTGGACGCCTTTGCCGCCCACGTCACGGACAAGACCGGACGGACGCCCTTCGACGCGGAATACCGCTACCGCATGAAGGACGGCTCCTACCGCTGGTTCAACGGCCGCGGCGGTTCCGTCCGCGGAGCCGACGGGATCGCGATCCGCTGCTGCGGCAGCATCGTCGACATCCACGACCGCAAGGTGACGCAGCTCCACCAGGAGGAACTCGCCCGCAAGCAGGCCTGCATGGTCGAGGCCATCGCGTCGGGGCTTCGGCAGCTCGCGGGCGGCAACCTGATGGTCCGCATCGAGGCCGAGGTCTCGGCCGAGTACCAGCAGGTGAAGGCCGACTTCAACAGCGCCGCGGCGGAGCTCGCCAAGGTTCTCCAGAGCGTCGCGTCCTCGACGCAGGCGCTCCGGTCGGGCTCGACGGAGATTTCCGCCGCGGCCGACGACCTGTCGCGGCGCACGGAGCAGCAGGCCGCCTCGCTGGAGGAGACCGCGGCCGCGCTCGACGAGATCACCGCGACGGTGAAGAAGACCGCCGACGGGGCCGGTCACGCCCGCCAGGTGGTGCTGAGCGCCAAAACCGACGCCGAGCACTCCGGGGACGTGGTCAGCCAGGCCGTTCAGGCGATGACCGCGATCGAGAAGTCGTCGCAGCAGGTCAGCCAGATCATCGGCGTCATCGACGAGATCGCCTTCCAAACGAACCTCCTGGCGCTCAACGCCGGCGTCGAGGCCGCCCGGGCCGGCGAGGCGGGGCGCGGTTTCGCCGTGGTGGCGTCCGAGGTGCGCGCCCTGGCGCAGCGCTCGGCCGAGGCCGCGAAGGAGATCAAGGCCCTGATCTCCACCTCGACCGGGCAGGTCAGCGCCGGGGTGAGCCTCGTCGACGAGACCGGCACGTCGCTGTCCCGGATCGTCAAGCACGTGGCGGAGATCAACACGATCATGTCGGAGATCTCGTCCTGCACGCAGGAGCAGGCGACCGGTCTCAACCAGGTCAACACGGCCGTGAACCAGATGGACCAGGTCACCCAGCGGAACGCCGCCATGGTGGAGCAGTCGACCGCGGCCAGCCACACGCTTGTGAAGGAGGCCGAGCAGCTCGCGCTCGTCGTGGACCGCTTCCAGCTCGGTCAGGCCGCGGCCACCGCGACAGCGCCACGGCGTGCCCCGCCGGCCCGACCCGCCAAGCGGCCGCAGCCGACGACCACGATGCTCAAACCCGTCGGCCGGGGCGGGGCCGCCATGAAGCCGGACGCCGCCACGGAGGCCGGCTGGGAGGAGTTCTGACCGGCGCGTGAGGTGCGAGCCCGCTTCACTAGGCTCGCGCGGCCTCGCTCCTCATGCTCCGCCAAGCTCCATCTGCACGACCCTGACCCAGTAGGCGGCGCCGAGCGCCAGAATCTCGTCGTTGAAGTCGTAGTTGGGCGTGTGCAGGGCGCATGACGTCCCGTCGCGTTCGGCGGGGCCGTTGCCGATGAAGATGAATCCGCCCGGCCGTTCCGCCAGCATGAACGCAAAGTCCTCGCCCGCCATGGACGGGGCGGCGTCGGCCTCCACCGCGTCCGCGCCCACGAGGCTCGTCGCGGCCGCGACCGACAGGCGGGTCTCGGCCGTGTGGGTGACGAGCACCGGCGTCCGGGGCTCGTGGACGACCTCCGCGGTGCAGCCGAAGGCGCGCGCCTGGGTGTGGGCCAGCTCGGTCAGGCGCCGTGTCAACAGGTCGTGCGTGGCGGGGTCGTAGGCCCGCGCGGTTCCGCGCACGGTGGCGACGGACGGGACCACGTTGGCCGAGCCGATCCCGCCGGCCTGGATGGGGCCGACGCTCACCACGGCTTTGGCGTCCGCCGCCACCTCGCGGCCCACGATGCTCTGCGCGGACAAGATGAAGTGCGCGAGCGGCAGCGACAGGTCGCGCGCGCCGCCCGCCCCCGCGTGGCCACCCCCGCCCGTGAACGTCGCGGTCCAGAGCTGCGGAGCGGCCATGAACGGCCCGGTGCGGGTCGCGAATCGGCCGGTCGGAATGCCGGGCCAGTTGTGCATGCCGTAGACGGCCTCCACGGGGAACCGCCGGAACAGCCCTTCGGCGAGCATCCGGGCAGCGCCCCCGATCCCCTCTTCGGCGGGCTGAAAGATGAACTGCACCGTGCCGCCGAAGTCGGGATGTCGGGCGAGGTGTCGGGCGGCGCCCAGCAGCATGGCGGTGTGCCCGTCGTGGCCGCAGGCGTGCATGACGCCGGGCACCATCGAGCCGTGCTCGCGCCCTTCGACCTCCCGGAGGTTCAGCGCGTCGAGGTCGGCGCGCAGCCCGACCGCCCGGGCGCCCGGGCGGCGCCCCTTCAACGTGCCTACAACGCCCGTGCCGGCCATGGGCTCGACGTCAAGGCCCCACGCCCGCAGGCGCTCCGCAACCACGCCGGACGTGCGGTGCTCGGCGAAGCCCACCTCGGGGTGGCGGTGAAGGTCGTGGCGGATCGCCACCATCTCGGCCTGGTTGGCTCGGAGAGCGGCAACAAGCATCGAGTCCTGCGTCATGGAACGGTCTCCGGTGAGAAGCGGCGCGCGGTTGAGCGACTCGCGACCGCGCGACAAGGTTCCCCTTGCGCCGCGCCGGCCGTAGCTCGGGGCGCGCGCCCGCGCAGGGTTGATGCCCCGGGGGGCTCGGCCTATACGGGCGAACGATCGCGATTAAAGGTTCGGCGGGACGACCAGGCCCGCGGCGCTCGGGGCGCGGGTCGGCACCGCCGCGGGTCCGGGGCAAGATGACGGTTCTCCACCACTACCCCCTTTGCCCGCACTCGCGCTTCGTCCGCCTCGCACTGGGCGAGATGGGGCTCGATCCCACCCTGGTCGAGGAACGCCCCTTCGACCGCCGCGACGAGTTCCTCCGCATGAACCCGGCCGGGTCCACCCCCGTGCTGGTGGACAGCAACGTGCCCCCCGTGCCCGGCTGGGCGCCCATCGGCGAGTACCTGGACGAAACGCGCGGCCTGGGGATGGGGGAGGCCCGCCTGCTGCCCGACACCCTCGCGGCCCGCATCGAGACGCGCCGGCTGCTCGACTGGTTCAACGGCAAGTTCTTCCTCGAAGTGTCGAGCCTGCTCGTCACCGAGAAGGTGTACAAGCGCTTCATGGCGCACGGCCAGGGCGGCGGCGCGCCCGACATGGGAGCCGTGCGGGTTGGCCGCGCCAACATCCGCTACCACCTGCGCTACATCGGCTACCTGATCGGCGCCCGCAACTGGCTGGCGGGGCCGCAACTCACCTACGCGGACCTGGCCGCGGCCGCGCACCTGTCCTGCGTGGATTACCTGGGCGACGTGCCATGGGCGGAAGACGAGACGGCACGGAGCTGGTACGCGCGGGTGAAGTCGAGGCCCGCCTTCCGGTCGATCCTCGCCGACCGGTTGCCCGGCATGACGCCGAGCCCGACCTACGCCGACCTGGACTTCTGAAGGCCCGGCTCGCGGCGGAAGCGCGGGCGCTGGGCTTCGACCTGTGCCGCGTGGCCTCCCCCGACGCGGTGCCGCTCGCGGGCGAGCGGCTGCGGGCGTGGCTCGCGGACGGCCACCACGGCACCATGGGCTGGATGGCCGACACCGCGGACCGTCGCGCCCACCCCCGCGCGCTGTGGCCCGACGTCCGCGCCGTGGTCATGCTGGGCCTGAACTACGGGCCCGACGCCGACCCGCGCGCGAGCCTGGCCGACCCCGAGGCGGGCACCGTGTCGGTCTACGCGCGGGGCCGCGACTACCACGACGTCGTCAAGGGCAAGCTCAAGCACCTCGCGGCCTGGCTGGTGCGCGCCGCCCGGCCCGCGACCGCCGACGCCAAGGTTTTCGTGGACACCGCGCCCGTGATGGAGAAGCCGCTGGCGCAGGCCGCGGGCCTGGGCTGGGCGGGCAAGCACACCAACCTGGTCGCGCGCGAGTTCGGCTCGTGGCTGTTCCTGGGCTCGGTGTTCACGACGCTGCCGCTCGCCCCCGACGAGGCCGAGCCCGACCGCTGCGGCTCCTGCCGGGCGTGCCTCGACGCCTGCCCCACGGGGGCCTTCCCCGCGCCCTACCGGCTCGACGCCCGGCGCTGCATCTCCTACCTGACGATCGAGCACGCGGGCGCCATCGACCGCGCGTTGCGGCCGCTGATGGGCAACCGCGTCTACGGCTGCGACGACTGCCTCGCGGCCTGCCCGTGGAACAAGTTCGCGCGGGCTGGCCGGGACGCCAAGCTCGCGGCGCGGGACGCGCTGCGCGCCCCGCGGTTGTCGGGGCTGGCGGCCCTGGACGAGGCGGGCTTCCGGGCGCTGTTTTCGGGTGGCCCCGTCAAGCGGATCGGCTGGGCGCGCTTCTCGCGCAACGTCATGGTCGCGGTGGGCAACTCGGGACGGCCCGCGCTCGCGGGGCTCGCGCTCGCCCGCCTCGGCGACCCCTCGCCCGTGGTGCGCGGCGCGGCCGTGTGGGCGGGGCGGAGGCTGCTCGGGCGCGACCGCTTCCGCGCGCTCGCGGGCGCGGGGGCGCGGGCCGAGCGCGACGGGGATGTGCTGGCCGAGTGGGAGGGCGCGGCGTGAGCCTGTTCGTGTTCGGGGTCGGCTACACCGCGGGCCAGTACCTGCGGGCGCGCGAGGGCGCCGCGGCGGGCACGGTGCGCTCGGCCGAGAAGGCGGGCGCGCTGCGCCGCGAGGGCGTCGAGGCCTACCTGTTCGACGGCGACGGCGGCACGGTCGATCCCGGGCTGGAGGCGGCGCTCGGGCGGGCGACGGGCCTGCTCGTCAGCGTGCAGCCGGGCAGGGCGGGCGACCCCGTCCTCGGGCGCTTCGGCGGGGCGATCGCCCGCGCCCCGGACCTGCGCGCGATCGTCTACCTGTCGACGATCGGGGTCTACGGCGACCACGGCGGCGCCTGGATCAACGAGGCCGCGCCCCCCATGCCAGCCAACGAGCGCGGCCGGGCCCGGGTCGCGGCCGAGCAAGCCTGGCTGTCGCTCGCCCGCGAGGCCCGCGGGGTCGCGGTGCTGCGGCTCGCCGGCATCTACGGGCCGGGCCGCAACGCGCTCGCGGACCTGGCGGCGGGCGAAGCCCGGCGGATCGACAAGCCCGGGCAGGTGTTCAACCGCATCCACGTGGCCGACATCGGCCGGGCGATCGACCGGGCCCTCGCGCGCGGGGAAAGCGGCGTGTGGAACGTGGCCGACGACGAGCCCGCGCCGGCCCCCGACGTGGTGGCTTACGCTGCGGCGCTGATGGGGGTCGAGCCGCCCCCGCCCGTGCCCTTCGCCGAGGCCGAGCTGTCGCCCATGGCGCGGAGCTTCTACGGCGCCAACCGGCGCGTCTCCAACCGCGCCCTCAAGGAGGATTTGGGCGTGGCGCTCGGCTATCCCACCTACCGGGAGGGGTTGCGTGCCCTGTGGGAGGCGGGCGAGGGCAGGTGAGGCTTTTATGCACCAGCGACGCGCAATGCTCGCGAGGTCTCTTGGCGAACGGGCGAATCACCGGTTCGGTGAACGCGCCTATCCTGTTTCAACGTCCCGGCCCGCGGCCGGCCTCAAGCCCGAAGGACGCGACCCATGCTCAGCGAGACGATCGACGACACGCCCGCCGTGGCCGACGCCCCGGGCTCGGCGGTCACCAGCCTGCGCAACGCGATCGTGGCCAAGCTGAACTACGCGGTCGGCAAGACGGTGGGGGGCGCCAGCGAGCGCGACTGGTTTCTGGCGGTGGCGCTCGCCACCCGCGACCGCGTCGTGGACGGCTGGCGCGCCTCCTACGACCGGACCAAGAAGGCCGGCACCAAGCGCGTCTACTACATGTCGCTGGAGTTCCTGATCGGCCGCCTGCTGGTCGACGGGCTCACCAACCTCGGCATGGTGGAGGAGATGCGCGCGGCCCTGGCCGAGCTCGGCGTCGACCTCGACCGCTTGCGCGCCACCGAGCCCGACGCGGCGCTGGGCAACGGCGGCCTCGGGCGGCTGGCCGCCTGCTTCATGGAGAGCATGGCGACCCTGGGCGTGCCTGCCTACGGCTACGGCATCCGCTACGAGAACGGCCTGTTCCGCCAGGTCGTCCGGGACGGCTGGCAGCAGGAATATCCCGAGAACTGGCTCGCCAACGGCAACCCGTGGGAGTTCGAGCGGCCCGAGATCGCCTACGACATCGGCTTCGGGGGCAGCGTGGAAACGCTGACGGAGCCCGACGGGTCGCTGCGACACACCTGGCACCCGGCCGAGACCGTGGAGGCGGTGGCCTACGACACGCCCGTGGTGGGCTGGCGCGGGCGCCACGTCAACACGCTGCGGCTGTGGTCGGCCCGCGCCATCGACCCGCTGCGGCTCGACGCCTTCAACGCGGGCGACTACGTGGGGGCCCTGGCCGACCGGGTGCGCCAGGAGTCCATCTCCAAGGTGCTCTACCCGAGCGACGCCACCGCGGCGGGCCAGGAGCTGCGCCTGCGGCAGGAGTTCTTCTTCGTGTCCGCCTCGCTCCAGGACCTGGTGCGGCGCCAGCTCAAGGGCGACGGCACGCTGGCGACCCTGCCCGACAAGGCCGCGATCCAGCTCAACGACACCCACCCCACGATCGGCCTCGTGGAGCTGATGCGCATCCTGGTTGACCTCCACGACGTGCCCTGGGCGGAAGCCTGGCAGATCACGCAGGGGACCTTCAACTACACCAACCACACGCTGCTGCCCGAGGCGCTGGAAACCTGGCCCGTGCCGCTGATGGAGCGGCTGCTGCCGCGCCACATGCAGATCATCTACCTGATCAACGCCGTCCACCTCGACGGCCTGCGCACCGCGGGCCGCACCGAGCCGTGGCTTTTATCCAGCGTGTCGCTGATCGACGAGGACGGGGGACGGCGCGTGCGCATGGGCACGCTGGCCTTCGTGGGCGCCCGCAAGGTCAACGGCGTGTCGGCCCTGCACACGGAGCTGATGCGCAAGACGGTGTTCAAGGACCTGCACGCGCTCTACCCGGACAAGATCAACAACAAGACCAACGGGATCACCTTCCGGCGCTGGCTGTTCGAGGCCAACCCCGGCCTGACCAGGCTGCTGGTGGAGGCGGTGGGCGAGCGCGTGCTCGACGACCCCGGAGCGCTCACCGCCCTTGAGCCGCTCGCCACCGACGCCTCGTTCCAGGAGAAGCTGCGGGCCGTGCGGCGCGACAACAAGGTGGCGCTCGGCAAGATCATCGCGGCGCGCCTCAACGTGAGCGTCGACCCCGACGCCATGTTCGACGTGCAGGTCAAGCGCATCCACGAGTACAAGCGCCAGCACCTGAACATCCTGGAAACGATCGCGCTCTACAACGCGATCCGCGCCGAGCCCTGGCGCGAATGGGCGCCGCGGGTGAAGATCTTCGCCGGCAAGGCGGCCGCGAGCTATCACACGGCCAAGCTCATCATCAAGCTCGCCAACGACGTGGCCCGCGTGGTCAACGGCGACCCGACCGTCCGCGGCCTCCTCAAGGTCGCCTTCCTGCCCAACTACAACGTCAGCCTGGCGGAAGCCATCATCCCGGCCGCCGACCTGTCCGAGCAGATCTCGACCGCGGGCCTGGAGGCCTCCGGAACCGGCAACATGAAGCTCGCGTTGAACGGCGCACTGACGATGGGCACGCTGGACGGTGCGAATGTCGAGATCCTGGAGCGCGTCGGCCCCGAGAACATCTTCATCTTCGGCATGACGGCGGCCGAGGTCGAGGAGCGCCGCAAGCACGGGATCAGCTCGCGCGACGTGATCGAGGGGTCGCCCAAGCTCGCCGAGGTGTTGGACTCGGTCGCCTCCGGCGTGTTCTCCCCCGACGACACGTCCCGCTACCGCGGGCTCGTCGACATCCTCACCCACCACGACCACTTCCTGGTGTCGCCCGACTTCGACACCTACTACGCGGCGCAGCGCCGCGCCGACGCGCACTGGCACGACCGCGCGGCCTGGTGGCGGTCGAGCGTCCTGAACACGGCCCGCACCGGCTGGTTCTCGTCGGACCGCACCATCGCGGAGTACGCGGCGGACATCTGGAACGTGCCCATCCGGGCGAACTAGGACCAACCGGGGAAGCCGATGGCGGAAGACTGGCGGGCGCACGAGGGCGATGTCGCGGCACTGCTGTCGGCGCGCCACGGCGACCCGTTCCGCATCCTCGGCCTGCACGCGCATCCCGCGGGCGCGGTGGTCCGCGCCTTCGTGCCGGGGGCCGAGACCCTCGCCGTGCTGGACGGGCGGAACGCCGTGGTCGGCGACCTCGACGCGCGCGGCGGCGGCTTCTTCGAGGGGCTGGCCGCGCCCGGCCGGACCGACCGCTTCCGCTACCGGCTGCGCGCCGGCAAC
Organism: uncultured Lichenihabitans sp.; assembly: GCA_964243035.1. Classification (GTDB taxonomy): domain Bacteria; phylum Pseudomonadota; class Alphaproteobacteria; order Rhizobiales; family Beijerinckiaceae; genus Lichenihabitans. The sequence goes on along the minus strand of CAXTDZ010000014.1, from coordinate 16,675 downwards.
GGTTCTGGCTCCTGGGAGTTCGACGACCCCTACGGGTTCGGCCCCGTGCTGGGACCGATCGACGACTTCCTGTTCGTGGAAGGCACGCACCGCGAGGTCTACGCCCGGCTGGGCGCCCACGAGATGATGCACGAGGGCGTGGCGGGCGTGAGCTTCGCGGTGTGGGCGCCCAACGCCGACCGCGTGTCGGTGGTGGGCGACTTCAACGGCTGGGACGGCCGCCGCCACCCGATGCGCAAGCGCGTGGAAAGCGGGCTGTGGGAGATCTTCCTGCCCGGCGTGGGCCCCGGGGCGGTCTACAAGTACGAGATCCTGGGCCGCTGGGGCCACGAGCTGCCGCTGAAGGCCGACCCCGTCGGGTTCCAGAGCGAGCTCAGGCCCGCCACGGGCTCGGTGGTGGCGCGCGGCACCGCCCACCCCTGGACGGACGCCGACTACCTGGAGCGCCGCCGCATGGTGGACCGGCGCCGCGCCCCCATGTCGATCTACGAGGTCCACCTCGGGTCCTGGCGCCGCGCGGACGGCGACCGCTTCCTGTCCTACGACGAGCTGGCCGACCAGCTCGTGCCCTACGCGGCCTGGATGGGCTTCACCCACCTCGAGTTCATGCCGGTGTCCGAGCACCCCTTCGACCCGTCCTGGGGCTACCAGCCGATCGGGCTGTTCGCGCCCACCAGCCGCTTCGGCGGCCCCGAGGGCTTCGCGCGGCTGATCGACCGCGCCCACGCGGCGGGCCTGGGCGTGATCCTCGACTGGGTGCCGGCCCATTTCCCCACCGACGTGCACGGCCTCGCCCGCTTCGACGGCACCGCGCTCTACGAGCACGAGGACCCCCGCCGCGGCTTCCACCCCGACTGGAACACCGCCATCTTCAACTTCGGCCGGGCCGAGGTGGTGAGCTGGCTCGCCGCCAACGCGCTCTACTGGCTGGACCGCTTCCACGTCGACGGGCTGCGCGTCGACGCGGTCGCGTCCATGCTCTACCTCGACTATTCCCGCAAGGAAGGCGAGTGGATCCCCAATTGGGACGGCTCCAACGACAACCGCGAGGCGGTAGCCTTCCTGCGCCGCGTCAACGAGCTGGTCTACGCGCTGCACCCGGGCGCGGTCACGGTGGCGGAGGAGTCGACCGCCTGGCCGGGCGTGTCGGCGCCCACCCAGGCGGGCGGCCTGGGCTTCGGCTTCAAGTGGAACATGGGCTGGATGCACGACACGCTCGACTACATGGCGAGCGACCCCCTGCACCGGCGGTGGCACCACGACCGGCTGACCTTCGGCCTGCTTTACGCCTTCTCCGAGACCTTCGTCCTGCCGCTCAGCCACGACGAGGTGGTTCACGGCAAGCGCTCGATCCTGGGCAAGATGCCCGGCGACCGCTGGCAGAAGTTCGCCAACGCGCGCGCCTACTACGGCTTCATGTGGGCGCACCCCGGCAAGAAGCTGCTGTTCATGGGCGCCGAGTTCGGCCAGCTCGCCGAATGGAGCGAGGCGCGCAGCCTCGACTGGCACCTGACGGGCGAGCCCGAGCACGCGGGCCTCCAGGCGCTGGTGCGCGACCTGAACCACCTGTACCGCGACACGCCCGCGCTGCACGCGCGCGACTGCGAGGCCGAGGGCTTCCGCTGGCTGGTCGTCGACGACCGGTTGAATTCGGTGCTGGGCTTCCTGAGGCTCGGCGGCCCGGACGACCCGCCCTTAGCGATCTTGTCGAACTTCACGCCCGTGCCCCGCGGCGGCTACCGGGTCGGCCTGCCTCGCGCGGGCCGGTGGCGCGAGGTGCTGAACACGGACGCCGCGGCCTACGCGGGCTCGGGGGCGGGCAACATGGGGGGCGTGGACGCCCACGCGGTGCCCTGGAACGGGTTTCCCGCCTCGGCCGAGGTTTTCCTGCCGCCTTTGGCCACCGTCTACTTTGAATTCGGCGCTCCGTGATCCAAAATCAGGCGAAACACGGCGAACCGTGGGACGAGCCGCGGTCTAACGGGGAGATGGGGCGATGATCGGCAAGCCGGTGATGCAGGGGCCGCTCGCGCGCCACGCCATGGCTTACGTTCTGGCCGGGGGGCGCGGCAGCCGCCTCATGGAGCTGACCGACTTCCGCGCCAAGCCCGCGGTCTACTTCGGGGGCAAGTCGCGCATCATCGACTTCGCGCTGTCGAACGCGCTCAACTCCGGCATCCGGCGCATCGCGGTCGCGACCCAGTACAAGGCCCACAGCCTGATCCGCCACCTCCAGCGCGGCTGGAACTTCTTCCGCCCCGAGCGCAACGAGAGCTTCGACATCCTGCCCGCGAGCCAGCGCGTGTCGGAGGACATGTGGTACCTGGGCACCGCCGACGCCGTCTACCAGAACATCGACATCATCGCGAGCTACGACCCCAAATACATCGTCCTGCTCGCCGGCGACCACGTCTACAAGATGGACTACGAGAAGATGCTGCAGCAGCACGTCGACTCGGGCGCCGACGTCACGGTGGGCTGCCTGGCCGTGCCGCGCATGGAGGCCGTGGGCTTCGGCGTCATGCACATCGACGAGGACGACCGCATCGTGGCCTTCCTGGAAAAGCCCAAGGACCCGCCCGCCATGCCCGGCGACCCGGACATGGCGCTGGCCAGCATGGGCATCTACGTCTTCGAGACCAGGCTGCTCTTCGACCAGCTCCGCCGGGACGCGGCCGACCCCAACTCGGCGCACGACTTCGGCAAGGATATCGTCCCCTGGCTGGTCAGGAACGGCAAGGCGGTGGCCCACCACTTCGCCGACTCCTGCATCAAGTCGAACCACGAGGCCGGCGCCTATTGGCGCGACGTGGGCACGGTGGACGCCTACTGGGAGGCCAACATCGACCTGACCGACGTGGTGCCCGACCTCGACCTCTACGACAACGACTGGCCGATCTGGACCTACGGCGAGATCACCCCGCCCGCGAAGTTCGTGCACGACCTGGAAGGGCGGCGCGGCCACGCCATCACCTCGCTGGTGTCGGGCGGCTGCGTGGTGTCGGGCGCGTTCCTGCGGCGCTCGCTGCTGTTCACGGGCGTGCGGGTCAACTCCTTCTCCAACGTCGAGAACGCCGTGATCATGCCCCGCGTGGACGTGGGCCGCTCGGCGCGGCTGCGCAACGTGGTGATCGACCGCGGCGTCACCATCCCCGAGGGCATGGTGATCGGCGAGGACCCCGAGCTCGACGCCCGGCGGTTCCGCCGTACCGACCGGGGCATCTGCCTCGTCACCCAGTCCATGCTGGACAAGCTCAACCACTAGCCCTCGCCGCGGGCCCCGCCCGCCTCATCGACCCGGACCGCGGCGCCGCGCGCCGCCGAGACCTCCGCGGGAGCGCACGCATGATCCGCACCGTCGCAACCACGCCCTTCCCCGACCAGAAGCCCGGCACCTCCGGCCTGCGCAAGAAGGTGCCGGTGTTCCGGCAGGAGCACTACGTCGAGAACTTCGTGCAGAGCGTCTTCGACAGCCTGGACGGGTTCGAGGGCAAGACCCTGGTGGTGGGCGGCGACGGGCGCTTCTTCAACCGCGAGGCGATCCAGACCGTGATCCGCATGGCGGCCGCCAACGGCTTCGGCCGGGTCATCGCGGGCCGCGGCGGCATCCTGTCCACGCCCGCCGCCTCCAACCTGATCCGCAGGACGGGCGCGTTCGGCGGCATCATCCTGTCGGCCAGCCACAACCCCGGGGGCCCGGACGCCGACTTCGGCATCAAGTACAACGCCGGCAACGGAGGCCCCGCGCCCGAGAAGGTCACCGACGCGGTGTTCGCCCGCACGGTGGCCATCGACGCCTACAGGACCACCGACACGCCCGACGTGGACCTCGACCGGATCGGCTCCACCGCGGTCGAGGGCCTGACGCTCGACGTGATCGACCCCGTGGCCGATTATCTCGCGCTGATGGAGAGCCTGTTCGACTTCGCCGCGATCCGCGCGATGTTCCAGAACGGCTTCACCATGAGCTTCGACGCCATGTCGGCCGTGACCGGCCCCTACGCCAAGGCCATCCTGGAGGACACGCTGGGCGCGGCCCCCGGCACGGTGGTCAACGCGACGCCGCTGCCCGACTTCGGCGGCCACCACCCCGACCCCAACCTCGTCCACGCCAAGGACCTCTACGACCGCGCCATGGGGCCGGACGCCCCTGACCTGTGCGCGGCTTCCGACGGCGACGGCGACCGCAACCTGATCATCGGGCGCGGGATCTTCGTGACGCCCTCCGACAGCCTGGCGGCGCTGGCCGCCAACGCCCACCTCGCGCCCGGCTACCGGGGCGGGCTGAAGGGCATCGCGCGCTCCATGCCGACCAGCCAGGCTGCCGACCGCGTGGCCGCCAAGAAAGGCCTCGCCTGCTACGAGACGCCCACGGGCTGGAAGTTCTTCGGCAACCTGCTGGACGCGGGCCGCGCCACGATCTGCGGCGAGGAAAGCGCGGGCACCGGCTCCGACCACGTCCGCGAGAAGGACGGGCTGTGGGCCGTGCTGCTGTGGCTCAACATCCTGGCGGCCCGGCGCGAGAGCGTGGCCGCCGTCATGGTCGACCACTGGGCCACCTACGGCCGCAACTACTACGCGCGCCACGACTACGAGGAGGTGCCGAGCGAGGGCGCCAACGCGCTCATGGCCGCGCTGCGCGGCAGGCTCGACACCCTGAAGGGTCAGACCCTCGACGGGTTGACGGTGGCCCAGGCCGACGACTTCGCCTACCACGATCCCGTGGACGGCTCCGACTCGGCGCACCAGGGCGTCCGCGTGCTGTTCGAGGGGGGCGCCCGCATCGTCTACCGCCTGTCCGGCACGGGCACCGCGGGCGCGACGCTGCGCGTCTACATCGAGACGGTCGAGCCCGGCCCCGAGCGGCTCGACCTGCAGACCACCGACGCCCTGGCGCCGCTCGTGGCCCTGTCGCGCTCGCTGGCCGACATCCCCGGCCACACGGGCCGCGCCGAGCCCTCGGTCGTCACGTGAGGGCTGGCGGGCGGCGGGTCGGGGAGGGGGCGCCGGAAGCCCTGGGCGTCACGCCCGAGGGGGACGGCGTCAACGTCGCGGTGTTCTCCGCCCACGCGGAGCGGATCGACTTCTGCCTGTTCGACGCGGCCGGCGAGCGCGAGGTGGAGCGCGTCGCGCTGCCCGAGCGCACGGGCGCGGTGTTCCACGCCCGGGTCGGCGACGTGCCGCCCGGCACGCGCTACGGGCTGCGGGCGCACGGCCCCTACGCGCCGCGCGAGGGCCACCGCTTCAACCCGAGCAGGCTGCTCGTCGACCCCTACGCGCTGGCGCTCGACCGCCCCTTCGTCTACGACCCGGCGCTGCGCGGCTTCGACCCCGGCGCACCCGACCGGCCGGCCGGCACCGACACCGCGGCGCTGGTTCCCAAGGCCGTGGTCACGGCGCCGCCCGCGCCCGCCGAGCCGTGGCGCGGCGGCGAGCCCTGGTCGCGCACGGTGATCTCCGAGCTGCACGTGCGCGGCTTCACCATGCGCCACCCCGGCGTGCCGGAGCCCCTGCGCGGCACCTTCGCGGCGCTCGGCACGCCCGCCGTGCTCGACCACCTCGCGGCCCTGGGCGTCACGGCGGTGGAACTGATGCCCGCGGCCGCCTGGGTCGACGAGCGCCACCTGCCGCCGCTGGGGCTGACGAACTACTGGGGTTACAACCCCGTGGCCTATCTCGCGCCCGACCCGCGGCTGGCGCCGGGCGGCTGGGCGGAGGTGCGGGCCGCGACGCGCGCGCTGAACGGCCGCGGCATCGCGGTGCTGCTCGACGTGGTCTACAACCACACGGGCGAGAGCGACGAGCTCGGCCCCACCCTGTCGCTGCGCGGCCTCGACAACGCGAGCTACTACCGGCTGCTTCCCGACGACCCGTCCCGCTACGTCAACGACGCGGGCTGCGGCAACATCCTGGCCTGCGACCGCGGCGTCGTGGTGCGGCTGGTGCTGGACAGCCTGCGGGCCTGGGTCAGCCACGGCGGCATCAACGGGTTCCGCTTCGACCTCGCCCCCACGCTCGGGCGGCGCATGAGCGGCTTCGAGCGCGAGGGGCCGCTGCTCGCCGCCATCGAGCAGGACCCGCTCCTGCGCGACCTCAAGCTGATCGCCGAGCCCTGGGACATCGGGCCGGGCGGCTACCAGCTCGGCCAGTTCAACCCCCGCTGGGGCGAGTGGAACGACCGCTACCGCGACGCCGTCCGGCGCTTCTGGGGAGGCTCCGGCACGCCCGCCGAACTCGCGGGCCGCGTGTCGGGCTCGGCCGACCTGTTCGGCTGGAAGCGCCGGCCCTCGCGCTCCGTCAACTTCGCCTCGGCGCACGACGGCTTCACCCTGGCCGACCTCGTGGCCTACACGGCCAAGCGCAACGGCGCGAACGGCGAGAACAACCGCGACGGCACCGACGACAACCACTCCTGGAACAACGGGGTGGAGGGCGAGACCGCCGACCCCGCCGTGCTCGCGGCCCGGCTGCGCGACCAGAAGACCCTGCTCGCGACCCTGCTGCTGTCGCGCGGCACGCCCATGCTGGGCCCCTCCACCGAGCGCGGGCTGACGCAGGGCGGCAACAACAACGCCTACGCGCAGGACAACGCCTCCACCTGGACGGATTGGGAGGGCGAGGTCGACCTCACCGGCTTCATCCGCCGCCTGATCGACTTCCGCCTGTCCGCGCCGGCGCTGACCGACGACCACTTCCTGACGGGCGCGCCGCTCGACGGCGACGGCGTGGCCGACGTCGCCTGGCGCCTGCCCGATGGCCGCGCCCCAACACCCTCCGACTGGGACCACCCCGCGACCGGCACGCTGGTGGCTGTGCTCGGCGCCCGGCGCGACGGCGCCGTGAGCCGCGTCCTTGTCGCCTTCCACGCCGGGTCCGAACCGGTCGACCTCGTGCTCCCCCCGGCCCGGGCGGGCCTGTGCTGGCGCGTGGCGGTGGACACCGCCCGCGACGACGGCGCGGCCGAGCGACGCATGCCGGGCGGGGCCACGATGGTGCTCGCCGCGCGTTCGGTCGTGGCCGCCGTGGAGGAACCCGAGACCGTGCACACCCCCCAAGATGACGACGCGTCCGGCGACCTGCTCGGCCGCCTGGCCGAGGCCGCGGGCGTCGCGCCCGACTGGTTCGAGATGAACGGCACCCGCCACGCGGTTGCGGACGCGACCAAGATCGCGATCCTCAACGCCATGGGTTTCGCGACCGGCTCGGCGGGCGAGCTGCGCGACGGGCTGGAACGGCTGGCCGCGCGCCGCGACCACCGCCCGCTGCCCGAGACCGCGCTCGCCTGGGAGGGGGAGGCGCCCGTGCTGCGCGTCGCGGGGCCGCCGTCCCCGTCGCTGGCCCTCACGGTCGCGCGCGAGGACGGCACCCTCGACCCGGTCCGGCTCGACCTGTCCGACGCCCCGCGCGAGCAGGCCGTGGCGGTCGACGGCCAGCCCGTGGAACGCGTGCAGGTCCGCCTGCCCGTGCTGCCCGTCGGCCGCCACCGCGTGTGGCTCGACGGACGGCCCGACACCGCCTGCGCGCTCACGGTGGCGCCGCGGCGGTGCTACCTGCCGCCCGAGATCCGGGCCGGGCGCAAGGCGTTCGGGGTCGCGGCGCAGCTCTACACGCTGCGCAGCGCGGGCGACCAGGGCATCGGCGACTTCTCGACCCTGGCGCGCCTGGCGGAGGAGGCGGGCGGACGGGGCGCGCAGATCGTCGGCCTCAACCCGCTCCACACGCTCTCGGCCGAGCACAGGGACCAGGTGAGCCCCTACTATCCCACGGCGCGCCGCTTCCTGGAGCCGCTCTACATCGACGTGACCCACCCGTCGGTCACGGGCGAGTCGGCGGAGGTCGAGCAGCTCCTGCGGGCGCGGGCGCCGGAGATCGCGGAGCTGCGGGCGCTGGACGCGGTCGACTACGGGCGCGTGTGGGCGCTGAAGCGCCCCATCCTGGAGGCGAGCTTCGCGGCCTTCGACGACCGCCGGACGCGGCTGCCCGACGACCCGGACGTGGTCGACTTCGACCGCTTCGTCACCGAGGGCGCGGGGCCGCTCGCCGACTTCGCGCTGTTCTCGGCCGTGTCCGACGAGCGCGGCGGCGACGTGTGGTGGACCTGGCCCGAGGCGCTGCGCCGGCCGGACGGCCCCGGCGCCGCGACCTACCGGGACGCGCACCGGGCGCGGGTCGACTTCCAGCTCTACCTGCAGTGGCTCGCCGACCGGCAGCTCGCGGGTGCGGCCGGGGCCGGGAAGGACGCCGGGCTCGCGTTCGGGTTCTACCGCGACCTCGCGGTCGGCACCTCGCACGGTGGCGCCGAGGCCTGGGCCAACCAGGGCGTCTACGCGGGCGGCATCTCGGTGGGGGCGCCGCCCGACGCCTTCTCGGCCGACGGCCAGACCTGGGGCCTGCCGCCTCCCAACCCGACGGCGCCCGGCCGCGCCTGGCTCGACACCTTCGCGGGGCTGCTCGCCGCCAACATGCGCCACGCGGGGGCGCTGCGCATCGACCACGCCATGGGCCTGTCGCGGCTGTTCTGGATCCCCGAGGGCATGCCGGGCGGGGCGGGCGCCTACGTCCACTACCCCTTCGAGCAGATGATCGGCGAGCTGGCGCTGGAAAGCCAGCGCGCCCGCTGCCTCGTGATCGGCGAGGACCTGGGCACGGTGGCGCCCGGCTTCCGCGAGCGCCTGGCCGAGGCGGACGTGCTGAGCTACCGGGTGCTGTTCTTCGAGCGCGACGACGCTCTGGGCTTCAAGCCGGCCGCCGACTACCCGGAGAAGGCCGTCGCCTGCGTCGCGACCCACGACCTGCCCACCTTCTCGGGCTGGTGGCGCGGCGCCGAGATCGCCGAACGCCGGGCGCTCGGGTCCTTCACCGAGGCGGAGGCCGACAGGGCCTCGCGCGACCGCGCCGTCGAGCGGCGCAAGCTCGCCGAGGCGATCGGCCGGCCCGACCTCGCGGACGAGGCGGAGGCCACGTCCGACCTGGTCGGCACCGTGCACCGCTTCGCGGCCTCGGCCCCTTCGGTGCTGGTGATGGCGCAAGCCGACGACCTCGCGGGCGAAGCCACCGCCATCAACCTGCCCGGCACCGGCGCGGAGCGGCCGAACTGGCGGCGCCGTCTCAAGCCCGACGTCGACGCCTTGTTCGACACGCCGCTCGCCCGCGCCGCCCTTCCCGTGCGCGAGCCGGGCGCGTGAGGGAGGGACCGCGGGCGGCGACCTCGCGCGCGCATCCGGCCTGAGCCGCGGGCCTCGGGCCGCCGCGCCGACCGGCTCGGTTTCCGCGGCGGCGTTGCGCGCGTCGTCCAGGTCCCGCACGGTCGCGGCGGCGTCGCGGACGACCTCCGGCACGCCGCGTGGCGCTCGCCCGGCGCGCTGCTGTCGGCAAGGCCGGGTTGGCGCCCGGATAGGCACGCGCGCGCCCGCAGCCGCCTGCCCCGCATCGGCAGGCCTCGCATGACGCGGGGCAAGGACGGGTCAGCGGCCATCCCGAGCCTCCCGGCAAACGGACCACTCGGCCGCCCAGCGCGGGGGTGGGAGGCCCGTCAGGGCCGGGGAGGGCGCTTCCGCGGCGCCGGGAAGGTCTCCGTCCCGGCCGCCGCGGGCCGCTCACCCGGTCGCGGCCGCGTCGCGCAGGTGGCGCACGCGGATCGGCACGGGCGGGTGGGAGAAGTGAACCAGGGCGTAGACCGGGTCGGGGGTCAGCGTGGACGCGTTGTCGCGCGCGAGCCCCGTCAGCGCGCTCACCATGGGGCCCGCGCCGACCGCCCGGCGCGCGTAGTCGTCGGCCTGGAACTCGTTGCGGCGGGAGATCCAGTTGCCCACCGGGGCCAGCAGCGGCCCGAGCACGGACAGCAGCAGCGAGCACACGAACAGCCGCACCGCGTCGTCGCCCGCCCCGAGCCCGAAGGCGGGCAGCAGCCAGGGCTGGCGGCACAGCCAGCCGAACGCGGCCAGCACCGCGAAGGCGATGACCGCCCCGCGCAGCAGGCCGAACAGCACGTGGCGGTGGCGGAAATGCCCGAGCTCGTGGGCGATCACGGCCTCGACCTCCTCGGGCGTGGAGCGCGCGAGCAGCGTGTCGAACAGCACGATCCGCTTGGCCCGGCCGAAGCCGATGAAGTAGGCGTTGCCGTGCGCGGTCCGGCGCGAGGCGTCCATCGTGAACAGGCCCTGCGCGCGGAACCCGGACTTTTCGAGCAGCCCCTCGATGCGGGCGCGCAGCGCGCCGTCCGCCAGCGGCGTGAAGCGGTTGAAGCGGGGCGCCACCAGCCGCACGTAGACGGTGGGCGCGACCATGCCCAGGACCACCGCGCCCGCCCACACCCACAGCCACCAGAGCCCGCTGGCGGCCCCCATCACCCACAGCGCCGCGTAGAGCAGCGGCACCGCGACGACGAGGCTGATGAGCCAGCCCTTCAGCCGGTCGACCAGGACGGTTTGAGGCGTGGCACGGTTGAAGCCGAAGCGCGCCTCCAGCCCGAACGTCCGGTAGAGCGACAGCGGCAGTCCGACCACGGCGCCCACCACCCCCGTGCCGACCAGGAATGCCACGCCGAGCGTCAGCGAGGGCGGCAGCAGCCGGGCCAGCGCCCCGTGCAGCAGGCCGATGCCCCCCAGCACCCAGGCGAGCGAGAGAACGGCGTCGAGCACCGCGTCCAGGCGGGCGAGGCGCTCGCGCGCGACCGTGTAGTCGGCGGCCCTGCGATGATCGTCGAGCGCCACGGTCGCGGCGAAGTCGGCCGGCACGGCGTCGCGGTGGCGGCTCACGTGCGCGGTCTGGCGACGCGACAGGTGGAGCGAGAACGCCGTCCACAGGAGCGTGGCGGCGATGAAGGCGGGGAGCAGCAAGGAGGCGGGTTCCGGGTCTCGGCGCGGCGGGAGACCCGGAGATAAGACCTTCGGGCGTCGAACGGAACCGCGGCTCCTGACCGGGCCGGCCGGCGGCCGCCCGACGCCCCGCGGCCCGACATAGAAACGCCGCAAACCCCGGGTGCCCTCGCACCGTTACAGAACCGATATTTTCTTTATTCGTTTAGGGGCTTGGTCCATGCCGAGAGATCTGAGCTTGGGCATGACGGGGAGCGACGTCGCGACCCTTCAGAAGCTGCTCAACCACCACCTGTCGCTGCCGATCCCGCCGCTGGCGGAGGACGGGACGTTCGGGCCGACCACCAAGGCGCGCGTTCTCGACTTCCAGAAGCGCAACCACCTACTTCCGACCAAGCTGCCCTACCCGTCGCACTACCCGAGCGAGTTCCGCCAAGCGCTGGCCATCGACGGGATCGTGGGCCAGCACACGCTCCACGTCCTGGTCGACATTCGCAAGATCAGGTCGGCGCCGGGCGCCTCGGTGGCGCCGCGGGACGAGGCATCGCGGGCGTCCCGGGCCAGGTCGGTCGGCACCAGGTTCGGGGTGGCGCCGGGGACGACGGGGGACCCGCCCGCGCCCGCCCCGGCCCCCACGCCCACCCCCACGCCGCCGAACCGCTCGTTCAAGTTCATCCAGCTCCAGCAGGGAACCGCGGGCTTCATGAATCCGTGGGCGGTGTCGCCCCTCGTGCTGACGTTTCAGGGCGTGATCCTGGTCAAGAACGAGGGAAAGCCCGATTTCCTGCTGACGGCGGGCATCCAGGCGTCGATGAACGACGGCAACCCCAACGCCAACGGACGCTGGAGCGGGCAGGGCTTTCTCCAGATGGGGTTCGACTTCAACCTGCAGACCAAGCTGTTCGGGCGGACGCTGGACATCGCGAGCCCGTTCTTCCAGGCCATGGTGGCGCAGAACCTCAACAACAAGCTCAAGCACAACCCCGCCCCGACCGTGGGAGGCGCGATCGGCAACCAGATCACCTGGAAGCTCATCGAGCGGAAGCTGCCGGGCGCCGTGACGCCGGACGACACGCAGGACACCGTCAGCGTCTTCTTCAACGGGCAGGTCGCCTCCAGCACCGCGCTGAACAACGGCCAGGCCCAGGCGCCCGTGCTGTCCGGGATGCTGGGCGTGACGTGGAGCTTCTTCTGACCCGTAAGCGCTGGAAGCGCTGGCCTCCGCCTCGCCGTCGGCCGCGCGCGCCATAGCTCCTCCCCACGGAGGCTCCGAACCCATGGCCCGCGCCGAACCCTTCGCCCGCTTCGACCTCGCCGCGGTGGCGGCGCGCTTCCCGGACAAAGCCGACACGCTGCTGCTCGACACCTACCTGACGAACGAGGAGGCCGCGAGCGCGCGCGTGTTCCGCGTCTACCGCCCGACGCCGCCGCACTACCATGCGACCTGCGACGAGTACCTTTACGTCCTGTCGGGCCGCGGCACCGTGTGGATGGGCGGCCCGGCCGACGAGAAGCCCTTCGCGCCCGGAGAGCTTCTGTTCTTCAAGCGCGGCACCGTGCACGCGATGCCCACGCTCGCCGAGGAGCCCGTGGTGTTCCTGTCCGTCGACACGCCGCGGCGCGACCCGCGCGACGTGGTGTTCGTCGACCCCGCGGACGGCACGCCGGACAGCTTCGTCAGGGCGCACGGGGCCTGAGCGCCCGCTCGCCCGCATCCGCCTTGGTTTTGGGCCGGCCGGCTGCTATTGCCGCCCCATGACCACCCACTCGCTCGACGCGATCCGGAACTTCTCGATCGTCGCCCACATCGACCACGGCAAGTCGACGCTCGCGGACCGGCTGATCCAGCACACCGGCACGTTGGCCGCGCGCGACATGGTGGAGCAGGTGCTCGACTCCATGGACATCGAGCGCGAGCGCGGCATCACCATCAAGGCGCAGACCGTGCGCCTCGACTACACGGCCAGGGACGGTAAGGCCTACGTGCTCAACCTGATGGACACGCCCGGCCACGTGGACTTCGCCTACGAGGTGTCGCGGTCGCTGGCGGCCTGCGAGGGCTCGCTGCTGGTGGTGGACGCGAGCCAGGGCGTGGAGGCCCAGACGCTCGCCAACGTCTACCAGGCGCTCGACGCGGGCCACGAGATCGTGCCCGTCCTCAACAAGATCGACCTGCCCGCGGCCGAGCCCGACCGCATCAAGGAGCAGATCGAGGACGTGATCGGGCTGGACGCGTCCGACGCGGTGCTGATCTCGGCCAAGACGGGCCTCAACATCGAGGGCGTGCTGGAGGCGATCGTGACCCGCCTTCCGCCCCCGAAGGGAGACGGGGAGGCGCCGCTCAAGGCCCTGCTCGTCGACAGCTGGTACGACGCCTACCTGGGCGTGGTGGTGCTCGTGCGCGTCATCGACGGCACGCTCAGGAAGGGCTCGCGCATCGCCACCATGGGCACGGGCGCTCATTACGAGGTGGACCGCATCGGCGTGTTCAAGCCCAAGATGCAGGACGTGGCGAGCCTCGGCCCCGGCGAGGTCGGCTTCATCACGGCGCAGATCAAGGAGGTCGCGGACACGCGGGTGGGCGACACCATCACGGACGAGCGCAAGCCGACCGCCAATGCCCTGACGGGCTTCAAGCCCGCCCAGCCGGTGGTGTTCTGCGGGCTGTTCCCCGTGGACGCCGCGGCCTTCGACGACCTGCGCGCCGCCATGGGGCGCCTGCGCCTCAACGACGCGAGCTTCTCCTTCGAGATGGAGAGCTCGGCCGCGCTGGGCTTCGGCTTCCGCTGCGGCTTCCTGGGGCTCTTGCACCTGGAGATCATCCAGGAGCGGCTGGAGCGCGAGTTCAACCTCGACCTGATCGCGACCGCGCCCTCCGTGATCTACCAGATGGGCCTGCGCGACGGCACCGCGATCGACCTCCACAACCCCGCCGACATGCCCGATCCCACCCGGATCGAGGAGATCCGCGAGCCGTGGATCAAGGCCACGGTGCTGACGCCCGACGACTACCTCGGCGCCATCCTGAAGCTGTGCCAGGACCGGCGGGGCGTGCAGGTCGACCTCAACTACGTCGGCAAGCGCGCCATGGTGGTCTACGAGCTGCCGCTCAACGAGGTGGTGTTCGACTTCTACGACCGGCTGAAGTCCATCTCCAAGGGCTACGCGTCTTTCGACTACGCGATCACCGACTACCGGGCGGGCGACCTCGTCAAGATGTCCATCCTGGTGAACGCCGAGCCGGTGGACGCGCTTTCCATGCTGGTCCACCGCGACCGGGCCGATATGCGCGGCCGCGCCATGGTGGAGAAGCTGAAGGACCTGATCCCGCCCCACATGTTCCAGATCCCCGTGCAGGCCGCGATCGGGGGCAAGATCATCGCGCGCGAGACCATCCGGGCCCTGCGCAAGGACGTCACCGCCAAGTGCTACGGGGGCGACGCCACCCGCAAGCGCAAGCTGCTGGAGAAGCAGAAGGCGGGCAAGAAGAAGATGCGGCAGTTCGGCCGCGTCGAGATCCCCCAGGAAGCCTTCATCGCCGCCCTGAAGATGGACGGCTGACCTTTCCACCCCTGGAGCCCGCCGCCATGAAGCCCTTGCCTCTGCTCGCCCTTCTCGGCCTGGGCGCCTGGGGCGCGGGCGCGTGGGGGGCCTCGGCCGGGCCGCTAGGCTGCGCGGGCTTCATCGAGGCCTTCGCCAGGGCCGCGGCGGGCCACCGCGCGGGCTTCGAGCGGCCGCTCACCATCTCGCGGGGGTTCGGGGGCACCGAGGGCAACCTGGAGGTGCGGGTGCTCGCCACCGGCGAGGGGGTGGACGGCACGCTGAAATGCGAGGGCGACGCGTTCCGCCGCTTCGAGGTGGGCGCCAAGACGCCCGTGGGCGACAAGCTCGCGGCCGCGCTGAAGGTCTACGAGCAGGCCGCGCTCGCCGCCGCCCTCGGCTGGGACCGGGCCAAGACGGACATCGTGGTGTCCGCCATGACCACCGACGCGGCCGAGTACCTGCGCGCCTCCGTCCAGCGCGGCGACACGGTGCAGTCCGGCAAGGTCGAGTACCACCAGGGCGACGCGCTCGACCTCGGCCTGATCTGGACCGACAGCGACCGCACCTTCGTGATCGCCGCGCAGGACGAGTGAGGAGCCTCAATCAATCCAAGCCGTCCCTACCTCGACCGGGTTGGATGGCGAGGCGCCATTTTTTCCCGGGCTTCGCACCGGCGCACTCGAACGGCTCGCTTCAACGATTACGAACAGACTTTTGTGAGGAACGTCGTTCGTGGATCTCCGGCGATCTCACGAAGAGCGTTGAGAAATCCCGCACCATCAAGATTGATCGACTTTGCCAACACTTGCAGGAGCTGGCTTGCTGTTTGTTGCTTCGGCTCGTCAGTGGACGCAAGGTCCGTGACGATGTTGAGAACCTCCAGGGCTCCCCTTACTCCCATCGACCTCACCTTCTGCAGGTCCTCTCCAAAGTACACCCAAGCCAATGCCTGACTAACTATGTCTATGATGAACGAAAAATTCAAATTGCTTCGCATGGCGAGCTGTATGGGATCGCAGTACGCAAGCTGCGAGATTGTCGTGATGTCGCATTCGGCAATGCGGTCGGATGTATTCGCGTCCACGCCGGATAACTTAACGACTTGATCGGGAGCCGTGTCTGCTCCGATATCTAACTTAAGTTGCTTGTTCGCGATTCGCCTGAGGACCGTCGCGAGGATGGAGAGCGGGAAGGCGCCGATCGCGAACGCAATAAACGGTCCGAACGACGGAGACAGCAGTTGACTGAACGCATAACCCAGTGGAACAGACCCCGCCAGCCGCAACGCGTTGTTTAGAACATCGTCCGCCGTGATGTCTCGCCTGGCTGATCTACTGATGAGGTCGCCTCCTGCGAACAGATAGGCACCCGCGTAGGCTGATGCGGCTATCACCGGCAACCGGGCATAGCTATCCGGTTTGGGGCCACCCTGTTCTATGATTAAGTAATATAATGCTGTTTCAGAAAGAGAAATAGATAAATACAGAAGTACGAGTACAAAACAAGCTAAAGGAACAACGTACGTGCTCCTCCCGTACCATTTATTGTAAAATTTTGTGAAGCGTAGGTCTGCCGTGGCAAAGTTTTTGTCTTGTTTTTGGAAAACAAAAAGATATTCATCCTTGGCGTCCGTTGTCAGGCTGACCAGAATATCGTTTTCCTTCCACGCCCAACCGGCCCATAGCCAATATATGACCGGATAGGTTGAAATAATAACAAGGATTATTGTTACAAGCAGCGATCCTTCATGGAAGGTCGATGTGAAAGGATCGAAGTAGACCCAAAACAAGATCAGCCCTCCGAGAAACACAAATCTCCAAAGATCAATCCGGTTGCCAACTGACCTGGGTCTTTTTTTCTCCGAAGATCCGTGAAAATGAGGCGCCTCCGCCCTTCAAGGCGGCTGGTTCAACGCGGCCAGGGTCTTTGGACCGATCAAACCGTCAACAAGAAGTCCGTGCGCGCTCTGAAACGTTGTCGCTGCTGCAATTGTCGCTGGTCCGAGATCTCCGTCGACAATCAGTTCTGGCGATGCTCCGAATTTGTTCAAACGCTCCTGTACCCACGCGATGGAGCCAAGGGGAGCCTCGGGATTACCTGTCTTCAACGCTTCCGAAGAAGCGGAGTCGGGTCGTAGAAACTGTGCGCGCTCTCCCTTTCGCCTCCCGAGGAGCTCCGGAGGTTTGTTCCACATTAAGAAGGCTTCGGCCGCTCCGTTCATATCGCCCGCGTTGATTCGGTGGACGACCGTCGACCCCGTGAAACCTGGTGCGCCGATGTTGAAGGCCAGCGACACGCAGGCATCGAAAGCGTTC
>CAXTDZ010000013.1:0-46263 GCA_964243035.1 uncultured Lichenihabitans sp. | reverse complement strand
CGGCCGCCCGGAGCGCCGCGATGGTGCCGTCGCGGGCCTCCAGCGCGCGGTCGCGCTCGGCCAGCAGGCGGCGCAGGTCGTCGGCCGTGGCGGGTTCGGCCGCCGGGGGCTCGCGGTCGCCGACCCGGCAGGTGTCGCCGCAGCGGCCGGCCTCCACCAGGGCCACGTGGTTGCCGCGGATGTTGCGCTGGAGGGCGTCGTAGGGTTCGCCTTCGGGCGTCCGCCCGGGCTCGAACACGAAGTCGGCCAGGTAGCCGTTGGAGAGCTGGGCGCCGCCGAGCGCCCGCTCAGCCCCGGCCGCGTCGCCGATCGTGAGCTCGGTCACGAGGTGGTCGCCCTCGCGCGTGACGGTTGCGCCGCTCTGGCCCACCGCGTAGCGCTTCCAGTTGCGCGCGTCGACCATCTCGGGCGGGTGGTCGAGGGTGACGGGCTTGTGGCGGAACGAGGCCATGCTGGCCGCGTCGAACACTTCCGCGGGCGGCCGGTAGACCCGCACGGTGTCGCCCGGGCCGAAACCCGGAGGATTGCCGAGTTCGGCGGCCCGGTAATCGTGCAGGCCCGAGCGGCCGATGCGCGCGCCGACGCGCAAAAACCCCTCCGGCGTCACCTCGCGCGAGGTGGCGGCGGCGACGTCGCGGATGAACATGACATGTCCTTGGTTTGAAGGGATCGGGCGCGGGGCGGAGGTGAGCGGCCCCGGGAGTCGGGAGGGCTCGCGACGCGGGGTGGGGCGGGCATGTGCCGGCCTAAAAACCCCGGGCAGGGCCGCACGACGATCCGGAGCGCCGCCCAGATCCGCCGGCCTGCACTGTCGACCGGGATGGCCTCCGGGCGGGTCAGGTCGGGCACGGTCGCCAGCCACGGCGCGAGGTCCGCTGTTCCTCGCGACGGTCCTCCCGGGTGTTGCAGGCCCGGGTGCCGCAGGTTGGAGACGCACGGGTGGTCGTAAGTCAGCAATCCAACCGGGACTGCGTCCCACGATCTTCAAGCCGCACGCTCAGTTGACGGATCCCGGCCTCGTCCAACGGTGGTGCAGACCTTCCAAGACCGGCGGGTCCGATCTGAGCTTTGGACAATGAGGAGACCCGGCCCGCGGCCGGGTCTGTCCGCCGGGGCTTGGCGGATCGACCACGACCTTCACCGGCCGCATGCGAGCCTCGGCGGCCTTACCTCGAACGAGTTCGCAACCCGGTCCAGACAGGACCGCAACCGGAACGACCTCCGGTTGTGATCGGGGGCACCGGGGGGCAGGGTCAGTCGAACGCAACCTGTGCCGCCTGTGGCGCGGGGCGCTCTCCCCCGTCGATGAAGAATTGTGACATGCTGGGACCCGACGATCGGTGAAGGCACAGGCAGGTGCGACGACGATGGGTTGGATAAGGGTCGACGACCTGAGCGTGCACGACGAGCTTCCCGGCGAGGTCCTGAGGTCGAGCCCCGCGCTGACGGTCACTCGCCTCGACGGCTGGAAGCTGGCCGCCTTCCGGCCCTTCAAGCCGCTGGTGTTCTTCGCGGCGTTCGGTGTCGACGCGCAGTTCAGGATGCTGCGGTCGAGCCTCGCTTCCCTTCACGAGGCCGGGCTGTACGACGGGGACGTCCTCCTCATGACCGACCGGGAGGATCTGACGGCCTTCATACCCGAGGCGCTCTCGGCGAGGACGACGGTGTGGGTCGTACGGGACGCGACGGACGTCCTCGATTACACCTGCGCGCGGTACCGGGTCGCCGAGTGGCCCGGCATCATGACCTACAACCCGGTCCTGTACGTGGACAACGACGTCGCTTTCGACGCGCCTATCGCCGTCTGGCTCAAGAAGATCGCGCTCGGCGACAAGATCTTCGCGCAAGGCAACGAGGACGAGGTCGCGTCCAGCGGGGAAGGCGCGGGTCTCGACCACTACCTGGATGCCGGGGTCGGCATCGACGGCAAGATCGCCTTCAACACCGGGATTTTGGGCATACCGCTGCCCGCCGAACGTTCCGAGTTGCTCGCCCTCGTCAGGGACGCCGTCTACCGCTTCGCCGAGGCCAAGGGAACGAGGCAGGTCCCGTGGTCCGACCAGCCAACCGTCAACTACGTCCTGAACATGCTCGGCCAAGTCGATGGCGACCTCCTGAACCAAGCCGTCCGCTGGGGCGGTCGACCTGCCCTGCACGGCGGCTTGGCGCCCCGCGGCTTCATGCACCTTTGGGGCGGCGAGAAGGAGCAGGACATGGAGGACGTGCTCGCGATGATGCGGGGCGAGACCCGGCTCTCCGACGCGAGGTGGATCGTCTACGACGTCGACGCGCCTTGGACTTGCCACGAGGTGGACTGCCTCCCCTTCGCAAACAGGGGGAAAGACCCGTAGAAAGGCCGCCGGCAGCCGGTCAGCCTCTCAAGACCCGCTCCCTGCGCCGTTCGAAGGCACCCGCGCAGCTGCCTCTCGGCCCGCCGCCCCGCAACGCCCGCAGGCCAAAGACGTCCACCCCCGCCGAGCGCAGCACCAGCGCGTCGATGCGCTCCAGCTGCGGCCGCAGGTCCAGCTCCTGCCGCGCCGCGATCATGTCGTAGTAGTTGCGCGTGTCGCTGTCCCCCGTGGACGACAGCCCCGCCGGCGACTGGCCCAAGAGCCGCGTCACCGGAACGTCCGCCGCCCCCGCCGCCACCTGCAGGAAGGTCCGCACCAGCTCGGGCAGACCGCCGAAGTCGACCCGCTCGCGCGCCCAGGTCTCCCCGTCGCCCAGCAGCAGCAGGTTGTTGATCGACTTCATCGTCGCCGCGTAGGCGAAGCGCTGCGACAGCTGCGCGGTGGTCGCGGCGTTGCTCAGGTGCTCCGACAGGCCCGGCACCGTGACAACGTCAACCTTGGCCTCGTGCAATAGGGCTGTCGCGACAAGTCGGCGATTAGGGCCTGTTCGCTCTTGAGCGCATTGTGTGGTGGGGTGTTTTCACCTCCGAGCGGAGGTTGCCATGCTGACGGACGCGCAATGGGCAGGGCTCGAGCCGTTGCTGGAGCAGTGCCGGCCGAAGGGCAAAACGGCGCCGCAGGACCTACGCCGCACAATGAGCGCGATCGTGTGGCGGCATCAGAACGGGGCCAAATGGCGAGCGGTGCCAAGCGAGTATGGGCCGTGGTCGCGCGCGGCGCAGACCTTCATTCGCTGGTCGCGGTTAGGCGTATGGGATCGCCTGTTCGCCCTGGCGCAGGGCCGCGCCGTGTCGCTCGGCTTGGTGTTCCTGGACGGCACCAACTTGCGGGCTCACCACAAGGCCGCTGGCGCCCGTCGAAAGGGGGCACAGCGGCGCAGCGCGATACGCGCGAAGCGCTTGGTCGCTCGCGCGGCGGCTACGGCACCAAGGCCTGTGTGATCGCCGACGGCCGGGGCCGGGCCATGGCGTTCCACCTCGCGCCCGGTCAGGCACACGAACTGCCCCACGCCGTTCCCTTGCTCGACGCCCTGCCGCGCGTGCCCAAGTGGGTCGTGGCCGACCGCGGCTATGCCAGCCACGCTTTCCGCCAGCACGTTTGGGACAAGGGTGCCCGGCCCGCCGTCCCGTCCAAGCGCAACGAGGAGCAGGTCACCTGCCCGGATTACATCTACACCAACAGGAACCAGGTCGAGCGGCTCTGGGCGAGGCTGAAGGAATGGCGCGCCGTGGCAACTCGCTATGAGAAGACCGCCTGTTCCTTCATGGGCGTCCTCCACCTCGCTGCAGCTTGCGACTGGCTCAAGACCTGACAGGCCCTAGGCTAACTTACGCAATCTCGAATAATACACTGGTTTCAAGTCCGGTGGAGGAATGTCGTTCTGTTTTTGCCTTCCCAATAGCTTGCTCGGCGAGTCGGACCTCGTTGGCGATATCTTCAGGAATATTGTTTATTCCTTGGAAGCGAAGTGTGTACGGCGGCTCTAATTCATTAATTCCACCGTAAACAATTGAGTCAACCAAAGCGGCGATACTACTCCCATGCCAATCGGGTGCCCCGACACTCCTAAGGACATCCGAGTAAAAATCTAAGACGCACTTCCATTTATTTGCGTCTATCTCAACAACTTTGCTAGACATGACATAACCTCAAGGAGTGGGTTGAATAATAATTGAAAAAAAGCTTCTGTAATGATTATTAGTGTAGTAAATATTTTTTGACCCATTATCAATAATGATCCGGGCCGCGCCTCTACCCCGGCCACCAAGTGGCACATCATAGGTTGTATATCCGTCAGAGCTTGGTGGTAGGACCGCGCCGGTTTTCGGATGAGGGTAATTCTCGTAGCTATGCGGAGTTAAGTCTAACGCTGTGCCTTTTTGAATGGAATCGAGCGTAGCAGTTAGCGCTTGCTGTTCCTGCGCGCTCGGGACATCCTTATTTAAACCAACAGGATCGAGCGGGTCGGTTCCCTGTATCGGTTCCTGTACAATGCCTCCCGGCAGCAGTGGCCCGGGACCGCTTTGGGCCACTCTCATTATTGAGGTTGGTAAACTTGGTACTGCGGAGGTCGAAATCGAAACAGTAGGCTTAACGGAGCCTCGGCTGCCCTGCGGTTCAAACTCATGGGCTTGTGCCGTCCGGATCGGGTTCAAGGCACTCAACAAGCTGCCCAGCATACTCGACGGTGTGCCAGTGCCGGTTCCACCGGCGGACTGACGCACACCTGCCGACTCACTTCGGGTGAAACTCGGGTCTTGTTCGGATGAGGGCGACCGCGCACCCCAACCGCCTGCCGTCCACCGCCCCTGCGGGTCGCGCGGCTGGGCGGGATCGAAGTCGGCCACGAGCCGCCTGTCGTCCGACCCACCCCCGAACACCGCCCCCGCGGTCGGATACGTCCCGTCCTCCAAGAGCTGCCCTTCGGCCAGCCGCGCCACAATACCCGCAGGCCACAGACCCGCGCCAGCGTAAACCTGCGTCGCCTGCGCCTTGGCCAGCGCAACCTGCGCCTTCTCCTGCGCCGACAACTGCCACAGCGGACGGAACGAAAAGCGCAGCGCCCCGGGCTCGACCCCCGCCGAGCGCAGCACCAGCGCGTCGATGCGCTCCAGCTGCGGCCGCAGGTCCAGCTCCTGCCGCGCCGCGATCATGTCGTAGTAGTTGCGCGTGTCGCTGTCCCCCGTGGACGACAGCCCCGCCGGCGACTGGCCCAAGAGCCGCGTCACCGGAACGTCCGCCGCCCCCGCCGCCACCTGCAGGAAGGTCCGCACCAGCTCGGGCAGACCGCCGAAGTCGACCCGCTCGCGCGCCCAGGTCTCCCCGTCGCCCAGCAGCAGCAGGTTGTTGATCGACTTCATCGTCGCCGCGTAGGCGAAGCGCTGCGACAGCTGCGCGGTGGTCGCGGCGTTGCTCAGGTGCTCCGACAGGCCCGGCACCGTGACAACGTCAACCTTGGCCTCGTGAACCAGGCTGGTCGCCCCGGCGGTGGCCAGCGCCACGCCGTGCACCGCGTCGTAGAGCGCCTGCAGCACGCTGTCGGACCACAGCGGCGCGCCGTAAAGCAGCGGGTCGGGGTACGGGTTGCCCAGGAAGCGCACCACCCGCGAGGGGTGCAGAACCAGCTCCGCCCGGCCCGGCGCCGCCAGACGGTAGCCGTCCGGCTCGCCGTAGTGCGGGTCGAGCGGGTCGCGCACCGTGTCCGCCACGCCCAGCTGCCAGCGGCTCACAACGTGGAGGAAGCGCAGCGAGCCGGGGCGCACCGCCTCGGGGTGGAGCGGGGCGGCGAGCGCGGCCGCGTCCCCCTCGTCGGTGCCCAGGATGATGGCGCCGCCGCCGTAGAGCCGGCCCAGCACCATGGCGCGCTGCACGGCCCGGCGCAGCCCCAAGCTCCGCTCGGCGCGCTCGACGGCCTCCACCGCGGCCCGGTCGCCCGCCCACTCGCGCCAGGCGCGCACGCTGTCGTAGGGCACGATGTCCACGACCTTGCGGGCCAGCCAGTCGCCCCGGTACATGGCCTCGACCTGGGCGCGGCCGAGGTCGGCCACGAAGAAGGCGTCGGCGGAGGCTTTGTCGCGCCCCGTGTTCAGCGAGGCCGCGAGGTTGGACAGGCTGTCCCGCGCGGCCAGCCGCGTCTTCGGGGGCTTGCGGGGCATCGCGGGCCTTCGGGTTTGCGGACGGGGAGGCGGGCGGTCATCCCGGCGCTCGTGCGCCGAGGCCGCTCACGGGACGGCGGAGCCAGCCCGTGGGCGCGCCGAACTCAGATCAGCTTGAGCAGCCGGTAGTCGGCGCGGCGCACGCCTTCGAGCGCGTAGCGCAGGGCGTCGATCACGTGGTTGTGGCGGTCCTGAAGCACGGGCAGCACCTCGCCCGTGAGCCGGTCCACCGCGTAGGAATAGTGGGTCAGCTCGTCGATCGCGTGCCGGCAGTCGGGGTGGACCACGATGTCGAGCGAGCGCAGGAAGGCCACGCCCTCCTCCACCGAGCCGCGGCCCTTGCGGGCGGGCTTGACCCGGTAACCCTTCGCCCGGAGGTGGGCGATCATCTCGGGGCGCGAGCTGTCGGCCGCGATCGGCCAGGGCGCGGGGCCGCCCGCGCCCTCCACGGTCTCGAACAGGGCCGCGGTCTCCTCGATCGGGCAGCCGATCCGGTAGGCCTCGCGATCCACGTAGAGCAGCCGGTCCAGGAGAAAGGCGCGCACCAGCACGGTGGGGTCCTGCGCGAAGCCCCAGTCAGCCCCGAGGTAGGGGCGCGCGCCATCGGGCACCTCCAGGCGCTCCACGCGCCAGTTGCGGAACACGCGGGCTTCCGACCGCGCCCGGTAGGCGCCTTCCCAGACGTGGGCGTATTTGTCCGGGTCGCGGCCGAGGTCCCAGCGCCGCTCGGCTTCCAGCACGGCCGGGAACCACGGGTTGTCCGCGTAGGTCACGCGACGCACCAGCGCGTCGGGGCGGGGCGGGGCGGCACGGAACAGGGCGTCCACGGGATCGGTGGGGTCGCGCGGGTTCCAGGAGAACCACAGTTCCGAGCCCGGCCTGCGGACGGTGGGCACCAGCACGTCCAGCGAGCGCTGGGACAGCGCGTCCGCTTCCTCCACCCAAGCCACGTCGAGCCCTTCCATGGATTTGATGCCGTCGGGATGGGCGCCGAGCCCGGCGAACAGGATCAGCGAGCCGTTGGCGGCCCTGATCTCCGTCTCGGTGGCCGTGAACCTCCCCCCGAGCTTCAGGGCGCTGATCCGGTCCTCCAGGAGGCGCTTGGACGAGTCGCGGATCGACTTCTGGATCTCGCGGGCGGCCAGCACGCGCAGCGGCGTGCGGGCCGCCATCAGCAGCAGCGCGGTCGCGATCGCGTGCGACTTGCCCGACCCCCGGCCGCCGTAGAAGGCCTTGTAGCGGTAGGGCCGGAACAGCTCCCGGAACGCCTCGGGAAGCGCGACCTCAAGGCTTTGGCGCGGGCGCGACGAACCGGACCGTGATGCCATGGTCGCGATCGTCCCCGTCCGCCAGATCCTTGAGGCGGCCGTAGCCGCGGTCGATCAGCGCGTTGATGGCGGCCACGCGCGCGGTCTCGCTTGATGCCTCGCGGGCGAGCCGCGCGAGTTCGGCGACGGCGTCCGGCACGTGGGCCCGGATCGCGTCGCGGATCAGCGCCGCGGCCTCGTCCGGCGGCGCCCCGCGCCTGCGTGACGCCCGCGCCGCCATCCCGGACCCCGCAAAGCAAAAACGCCCGGGAGCCTCGTGGGCCCCGGGCGTCAACCGCAGTTCTTCAGTGAACAAATATAGAACATATCTGCCGCCCAAAGTCAAGCGGCTCCGAGCTCCCCCGGCACCGGGGCGCGGGTCAGCCCCGGGCCTTGGCGAGGGCGCGCCCGAGTTCGACGACCACCGCGGGGCCGCCGCGGCGAACCGCGGCCGTCACCGCCGTTCCCCGCCCGCCCGCCGGCCTCCCCACCGACGCGGATCGGTCGAGGCCGCCGAAGCCGCCCACCAACTCTCCCAGGTCGTGGGCCTTGCGGACCAGCGCCCGGCAGGCCGCGTTGGACTGCTCCACCATGGCGGCGTTCTGCTGGGTGACCTGATCCATCTGGTTGACGGCCGTGTTCACCTGGTTCAGCCCCGTGGCCTGTTCCTGCGCCGAGGCCGCGATCGCGCCCACGATGTCGTTCACCTCGGCGACCTGGGCCGCGATCGTGCCCAGCGCCTCGCCCGCCTGCCCGACAAGCTCGACGCCCCGCCCGACCTGCTCGCCCGAGGCCGAGATCAGGCCCTTGATCTCCTTGGCGGCATCGGCCGAGCGCTGCGCCAGCGCCCGCACCTCGGAGGCCACAACCGCGAAGCCGCGGCCCGCCTCCCCCGCCCGCGCGGCCTCCACGCCCGCGTTGAGCGCGAGCAGGTTGGTCTGGAACGCGATCTCGTCCACGGTGGAGATGATGCGGCCGATCTGCCGCGACGAGGCCTCGATCTCGCCCATGGCCGCCACCGCGGCGCGCACCACCTCGCCCGAGCGCTCCGCCCCGGTTTTCGCGTTGCCCACCACGGTCCGGGCGTGGCCGGCGTTCTCCGCGGCCTGGCGCACGGCGCTCGTGACCTCGTCGAGCGCCGCAGCCGTTTGTTCGAGGCTCGCGGCCTGCTGCTCGGTGCGCCGCGCGAGGTCGTCGGCCGCCCCCGCGATCTCGGACACGCTCTCGCCCATGCCGCCGACCCCGGACGCCACCTCGCCCATGGCGGCCTGCAGGGCGCCGATGGCCTCGTCGAAGTCGGACTGGAGCTTGCGGTAGTCGGCCGGCACGTCCACGCCGAAGCGCGCCGACAGGTCCTTGGCCGCCAGCGCCGCGAGCGCCGCCGCGAGCGCGTCGAGCACGACCTTCTGGTTGTGCCCCTTCGCCTCGAACGTCAGCCTCGCCTCGTTCAGCTTGGCGTCGAGGTCGGCCCCGTGGGCGGCGGCAGCGGCCTCCAGCCGGCGCCGCTCGACGGCACCGTCCTTGAAGAGCTGCATCGCCCGGGCGATCCGGCCCACGCAGTCCCGATGCTCCGTGAAGCGGACGGGGTTGTGGAGGTCGCCCGCCGCCATCGCCTCCATGCGCAGCACGGTCGTGACGTAGGGCGTCCCGATCGCGCGGATGCAGAACAGGGTGAAGGCGGCCAGCACGCCCGCCTGAGCCAAGATGACGGCGGCGCCGACCCAGGTCTCGTAATCCGACCCGATGCGCTCCGCGACGACCGCGGTGACGGCCAGCGAGATCACGGAAACGAAGCCGAACGCGAGGGCCAGCTTGCGCTTGATGGGCACGTCTTTGATGAACCACGCCAGCATCGCCCTTCCCCATCCTTGCTCCCGGTAGGGGTTATGCTGCAGGTTAATCTATAAGAATCCTTTACGCGCTCAACCCGCGGAACGTGTGTACGCTGCCGTACGGTTGAACTCAGTCCTCCGGCAGGGCGGACCGCTCGGCGCCGGCGATGTCGTCGAGGGGCGTGGGCCGCGCGGCCTCGGCCGAGAACTCGCCCATGTTGGGGACGTCCATCGCCGCGGCCTCGCCGCCGTCCGCCAGGTCCTCGTCCGGCGTCACGCCGCCCGCGCCGGCCGGTGCGGTGCCGTCCACGGCGGGGGCCGCGGGGGCGCGGCGGCTCTCGATCGGCGCCCGGTCCGGTTCGCCGGGGGTGAGACTCTTGTCGGCCATGCTAAGGCTCCTCGGTGCTGCCCGTTCAACAGGGAGGCCGGCGACGGGGTTCCCGTCAGTCCTTGGCGCGCTCGACGTAGGAGCCGTCCTCGGTCAGGATCACCACGCGGGTGCCGGGCTGAATGTGGGGCGGCACCATGGTGCGGGCGCCGTTCGACAGCTTGGCGGGCTTGTAGGAGGAGGACGCCGTCTGGCCCTTCATGGCGGGCTCGGTTTCGGTGATCTCCAGCGTCACGCGGGCGGGCAGCTGGATCGCCACGGGCAGCTCGTTGAAGATGGAGAGCAGCACCTTCATGCCCTCCTGGAGGTACTGGGCCTGGTCGCCGATCACGTCGTTGGGCACCACGACCTGGTCGTAGGTTTCGGAGTTCATG
This sequence comes from uncultured Lichenihabitans sp., assembly GCA_964243035.1. GTDB lineage: Bacteria > Pseudomonadota > Alphaproteobacteria > Rhizobiales > Beijerinckiaceae > Lichenihabitans. The sequence continues at coordinate 36,295 of CAXTDZ010000013.1, read as the reverse complement.
AAGGTGTAGCCTTCGCCGTCCTCGAACAGGAAGGAGAACTCGCGGTCCTCCACGAAGGCGCGCTCGACCTGCTCGGTGGTCTTGTAGCGGTCGGTCACCTTCACGCCGTCGCTGATGCGGCGCATGTCGATCTGGGTGGTGGGCGTGCCCTTGCCGGGGTGGAAGCTTTCGGCGCTGAGCACGATGTAGAGCTGGTTGTCCTTCTCCACGACGTTGCCCTTGCGGAGCGAACTGGCGATGACTTTCACGGGGCGCGTCCTTGGTCTACGGATGGTGTGAACGGAAAAAGGCGCCCGGGCCGAAGCCGGGCGCGGCGGCCGGCACCATAGCGATTTTCCCCCTCTTGACCAGTGCGCCGCCCGCCCCGCGCCGCCCCCGGACCGCGCCTTGACCCGAGCGTCTCCCTTCTGGGACCCGACCGCCTTCGCGGACCGCAGGCCCTTCCTCCGGACGCGCGCGCGCCTGACCGCGGCGGTGCGCGCCTGGTTCGGACGCCACGGCTTCTTGGAGGCCGAGACCGCGATCCTGCAGGTCTCGCCCGGCAACGAGGTGCACCTGCACGCGCTCGCGACGAGCCTGCACGGGGCGGACGGCGCGGCCGCGCCGATGCACCTGCACACCTCGCCCGAGTTCGCCATGAAGAAGCTGCTGGCGGCGGGCGAACCGCTGCTGTTCACCCTGGCGCGCTGCTTCCGCGACCGGGAACGGGGACCGCTGCACCACCCCGAGTTCACCATGCTGGAATGGTACCGGGCGGCGGCGCCCTACGCGCAGCTGATGGAGGACTGCGCGGCCCTGCTGCGCCTCGCGGCCGAGGCGGGCGGGGCGGAGGCGTGGGCTTGGCGCGGCCGGAGCGCCGACCCCCGCGCGGCGCCCGAGCGCCTCCCCGTGGCGGACGCCTTCGCGCGCTTCGCGGGCATCGACCTCGCCGCCACCCTGGGCGAGCGCGGACCGGACCGGGACGCGCTCGCGGCGGGAGCGGCGCGGGCCGGCGTCGCGGTCGCGCCCGACGACGACTGGTCGGACGTGTTCAGCCGCGTGCTGGTCGAGCGCGTGGAGCCCCACCTCGGGCTGGGGCGGCCCACCCTGCTCGACCGCTATCCCGCGCCCGAGGCCGCGCTGGCCCGGCCTTGCCCGGACGACCCCCGCTTCGCCGAGCGCTTCGAGCTCTACGTCTGCGGCGTGGAACTCGCCAACGGATTCGGGGAGCTGACGGACGCGGCCGAGCAGCGCCGGCGGTTCGAGGCCGCCATGGCGGAGCGGGACCGGCGCTACGGCGCCCCCTACCCGCTCGACGAGGACTTCCTGGCCGCGCTCGCCCGCATGCCGCGGGCGAGCGGCATCGCGCTCGGCTTCGACCGGCTCGCGATGCTGGCCGCGGGCGCGACCCGCGTCGACCAGGTGCTGTGGACCCCGGTGGCGGAGCCGTGAGCCCGCCCGGCGCCACCCTGCGCGGCCCGGCGGACCTCGCCCGCGCGGGCCTGATCGGCGCGGACGAGGCCGCCGCGCTCGCCCCCGTGGCGGCGCGCTACGCGGTGGCGCTCACCCCCGCCGTGACGGCCCTGATCGACCGCGCCGACCCGGCCGACCCCATCGCCCGGCAGTTCATACCCACCCCCGCCGAACTGGACGCCGCGCCCGGCGAGCGCGCCGACCCGATCGGCGATGGGGCGCACAGCCCCGTGCCGGGCGTGGTGCACCGCTACCCCGACCGGGTGCTGCTGAAACTCCTGCACGTGTGCCCGGTCTACTGCCGCTTCTGCTTCCGCCGCGCGGTGGTGGGGCCGGGCGAGGACGCCGTGCTGCCGCCCGCGGCGGTGGCGCGCGCGCTCGACTACGTGGCGGACCACCCGGACATCTGGGAGGTCATCCTGACCGGCGGCGACCCGCTCATGCTGTCGCCGCGCCGTCTGGGGGAGGTGATGACGCGGCTCGCCGGCATGGGTCACGTGCGGGTCGCGCGCCTGCACACCCGCGTGCCCGTGGTCGACCCGGGCCGCGTCACGGACGCGCTGGTCGACGCGCTCGGCCGGTTCGGCCGGGCCGTCTACGTGGCGGTCCACGCCAACCACCCGCGGGAACTGACGGCGGCCGCGCGCGGGGCTCTCGCGCGCCTCGTCGCGGGCGGCGCGACCCTGGTCAGCCAGACGGTGCTGCTGCGCGGCGTCAACGACGACCCGGACACCCTCGCGGCCCTGATGCGCGCCTTCGTGGAAGCGCGGGTGAAGCCCTACTACCTCCACCACGGCGACCTGGCGCCCGGCACCGCCCATTTCCGGGTGCCGCTCGCCGAGGGCCAGGCGCTGGTGGCGGCGCTGCGGGGCCGGGTGTCGGGCCTGTGCCAGCCGACCTACGTGCTCGACCTGCCCGGCGGCCACGGCAAGGTGGCGGCGGCGCGGCCCTCCTACGAGGACGCGGGCGAGGGCCGCGTCCGCTTCGAGGACTTTCGGGGCGCCCGTCACCTTTACCCGCCTGCCGGCGATTGAGTGTTGAGAACCGGACCGGCCGCCCGCGCGGGCTTTGCGGGCGGGGTCCCCGTCGCTAGACTCGGGGGGGATGCCAGCCAGACCGGGAGGTTCGCCATGCCCCGCCTGTTCACGGGACTTGAAATCCCCGCCGACCTGGCCTCCGAACTGGCGATCCTGCGGGGCGGGTTGTCGGCCGCGCGCTGGGTGGAGCCCGAGGACTACCACCTGACGCTGCGCTTCATCGGCGACATCGACGAGGCCACCGCGAGCGACATCGACCTGGAGTTGGGACGCATCCGGCGGCAGCCCTTCGCCGTGACGCTGGAAGGGCTGAGCTGGTTCGGCGGCGACAAGCCGCGCGCCATCGTGAGCAGGGTCCAGCCGTCGGCGCCGCTGGCCGAACTGCACGCCGAGCACGAGCGGCTGGTCCGGCGCGCCGGCGTGCCGCCCGAGCCCCGCAAGTTCACGCCCCACGTCACGCTGGCGCGGCTGCGCAACGCCTCCACCCTGGCGGTCGCGGACTACCTGGGCGCGCGGGGCTTCCTGACGCGGCGCTTCACGGCCGAGCGCTTCGTGCTGTTCTCGTCCCGCGACTCGGTCGGCGGGGGCCCCTACGTGGTCGAGGCGGCCTACCCGTTCCGGTAGGCCGCCTCGCCTGGACGATCCCAGGTGAAACGCGGGTCCGCTACTCGAAGTGGTAGGCGACGCCGCCCCGCACGATGTTGGCATCGCGCTTCTCGCTGTAGGCGATGCCGTTGAGATCGGCGATGTTGCTGCCGGAGCGGAACTCGTACAGGTCTTCCAGACGGACGGACACGTGTTCGGCCACGCGGTAATCGAGACCGCCGCCCAGCGTGAAGGCGTCCGGGGGGATGCGACCGCGCTGCGAGGTGGTGTTGAGGTCCACCTGCTCGCTGCGCGAGAACGCGATGCCGGCCGCCACGAAGGGCAGGAAGCGGCCGAACGCGTAGCCCGCGCGGCCGCGGAGGTCGGCCTGGATGTAGCTGCGGTAGTCCACGGTGTCGCCGGAGTTCGGCAGCCTGCCGCGGCCCGTGAGGTCGGAGAAGGACGTCGAGCCGTCGAAGCCCACCATGAAGCGGTTGAACATGAAGTTCGTACCCGCGTAGATGCCACCCAGGCCGCCGTCGCCGCCGATGCTGTTGGTGCGGGCGCCGCCCGGCGCCGTGGTGCGCACCGAGGCGCTCCCGTAGCCGCCCAGGAGACCGCCGTAGCCGCCCGCCCAGTTCACGTTGCCCATCGCGTCCATGTCGGAGCGCGCCGGGTTGTCGCCCAGGCGGTAGATGATCGCGGCGCGGACGAAGTTGTCCTCCTGCTTCACGCGGTAGGCCTGCCCCGCGTAGGCGTAGGTCTGCTCGGGCAGGTTCTGGTAGATGTATTCGGCGCGCAGGATCAGCGGGCCCGCGACGAAGGCGGGCAGGAAGCTGAAGTAGTCGTGCGGGTTGAACTTGTATTCGAGACCGCCGCCGACCGTCCAGCCGACCGACTTCTGGTTCTGGCCAAAGAAGTTCGGCACGCCGCCGGGCGCGTCGACGCCGTGCACGTAGGTTTCGTTGAGCACCGCGCCGCCCGCCACGAAGGGCATAAAATGGCCGAACTCGTAGCCGAGCAACCCGCGGAAGCGGATGTCGTAGAGCGAGTCGTCCTGCGCGGGCGAGACGCCGTTGCCCGCCACCGTGCCGCGGATCACGTTGAGGTCGATCGAGCCTTCCGCGCCGTAGACGAAGTGACCGGTCTGGAAGCGGTAGCCCGCGACCGCGCCGCCCGACTGCCCGTTGACGTCATGGGAGGCGGCAGCACCCGCGTTGCCCGCGACCGGGGGCAGGTTCTGGATCTGCCGGTTGCGGAACGAGTCGAAGCCGTAGCCGTAGGTGCTGCCCACGTAGGGGCCGGACCAGTCGTCGAGCGCGATCGGGGCGGCCGTGAAGACCGGGGGCGCGGTGCGCGACGGGAGGTCGGCGGCGTGCGCCAGGGTGGCGCAGCCCGCGGCTCCGGCGAGCGCGCCCAAGCCTTTTACGATCGTTTGACGCATTCTTTTGCCCGGTCTGCCGCGAGATTGTTTCGGTGCAGAGCATACACCGGGGGCTTGACCGTTGGAACGTTTGCGGCCGAGGCGTGGCAGCTATCGGCCCGGGTGTGGCTTTTAAGGCTCAGCCTTCACGGTCCTGTGATAATAAGAAAGCAGACTCACGAGCGGTAGTCGCCGTTGATCTCGACGTAGCCCTTGGTGAGATCGCAGGTCCAGACCGTTGCGCGGCCCGGGCCGAGCCCGAGGTCGGCGCGCACCGCGATCCGCTCGCCCTTCATGTAGGCCGACACCGCGGCCTCGTCGTAGCCGGGGTCGCGCAGCCCGTCGGCCGCGACCCGGATGTCGCCGAACCAGATCTCCAGGAGGTCGCGGTCGGCGCGCTCGCCCGCCTTGCCCACCGCCATCACGACGCGGCCCCAGTTGGCGTCCTCGCCCGCGACCGCGGTCTTGACGAGCGGCGAGTCGGCGATCGCGCGGGCGACGCGCTTGGCGGCCCCGTCCGACTCGGCGCCCGTGACGGTCACCTCCACGAACTTGCGGGCGCCCTCGCCGTCGCGCACCACCTGGTGGGCGAGGTCCAGCGTGACGGCGGCGAGCGCGCGCCTGAACGCCGCCAGGCGGGGGTCGCCGGCGTCCTCCACCGTCGGGGCACCACGCTCCCGCGCGGCCCCGGTCGCGAACAGGAGCAGCGTGTCGGAGGTGGAGGTGTCGCTGTCCACCGTGATGGCGTTGAACGACCCCTCGACCGCCTCGGCCAGCATGGCCTGCAGCGCGGGCGCCGCGACGGGGGCGTCGGTGAACACGAAGGCCAGCATGGTGGCCATGTCGGGCGCGATCATGCCCGCGCCCTTGGCCATGCCGGCGAGCGTCACCGGCACGCCGCCCAGCGTCGCGGTGGCGGTGGCGAGCTTGGGAAAGGTGTCGGTGGTCATGATGGCGCGGGCCGCCTCGGCCATGCCGCCGGGATGGGCCGCCGCGGCCAGGCGCTCCAGCACGCCCTCGAAGCGGGACGCGTCCAGCGGCTCGCCGATCACCCCCGTGGAGGCCAGGAACACATGCCCTTCGTCGACCCCGCAGGCCCGGGCCGCGAGCGCCGCCGTGCGCGCCGCGGCGGCCGCGCCCGCGCGCCCCGTGAAGGCGTTGGCGTTGCCGCTGTTGACCACCAGCGCCCGGGCGCGGCCGCCAGGAAGCCGCGCCCGGCACCAGTCCACGGGGGCGGACGGGCATTTGGAGCGGGTCAGCACGCCCGCCGCCGCCGTGCCTTCGTCCAGGAGGGCGAGCATCACGTCCGTGCGGCCGCGGTAGCGGATGCCCGCCTCGCCCACCGCGAAGCGCACGCCCGCGACGGGCGGGACGTCGGGCAGGCTCTTGGGGGCCAGCGGCGAAACGGGGACGGGCGGCGCCATGGTGCTGCTTTGAGGCTCAGGGTTTTGGGGCGGCGGCGTCCGGGGCGGGAGCCGGGGCGGCGGCGGCGTCCGGGGCCGCGGGAGCGGGGGACGGGGCGGGCTCGGTGCGCTCGATCTTGGCGGCCTCGCGCAGCTTCATGATGGCGTCGCTCTGGGCCTTCTGGACCACGTAGCGGGCCACCTGGTCGCGCACCGCGTCGAACGCGGGAAAGGCCTTCTGGCGCGTGTCTTCGAGCTGGATGACGTGCCAGCCGAACTCGCTCTTCACGGGGTCGGAGATCTGGCCCTTCGCGAGCTTGGCGGTCGCGTCCGCGAACTCGGGCACCATCTTGTCCTTGGTGAACCAGCCGAGGTCGCCGCCCTGCGAGCCCGGGTCCTTGGACAGCTCGTCCGCGACCTTGGCGAAGTCCTCGCCGCCCTTGACGCGGGCCTCCGCGGCCTTGGCCTCGGCCTCGGTCGGCACCAGGATGTGGCGGGCGTGGTACTCCGTTTCGGGCTTCTGCTGCTTGGCGACGTCGTCGTAGACCTTGCGTTCCGCGTCCTCGGTCGCGGCCGTCTTGGCGATGCCGCCCAGCACGGACTCCATCAGGGTCTTGTCGCGGTAGTAGGTCATCTGGCGGGCGAAGTCGGCCGTGTCGGCCACGCCCTGCTTGGCGCCCTCGGCCGCCGCGAGCCTGAGGTCGATCAGGTAGTCCAGCACGTAGGATTCGCGCTCGGGCCCCTTGAGCTGCTGGGGCAGGGTGGGGCCCAGGTCCTGGGTCGCGACGCGGACGTCGTCGTCGGTGATCTCGGCGCCGTTCACCTTGGCGAGCACCTTGGCGCTCGCCGGGGCGCCCGACAGCACGGCCGCCAGCGCCGCGGCCGCGAGCAGGCCCGCCTTGATGGGTGTGGACATGGAACTGGCACTCCGGTCTGTGGCGGTTGGAGGGCGGCGGGGAAACGCCGGGGCGCCGCGGCGGGGGCGGTCCCCGTTGCATTGACAAGGTTTCGGGGCGCTCATATCTGCCTTCACGGCTTTTTGCCACGGCTTTCTCGCGCGGGCCCCGGGGTCGGGACAACGGCGCGGCAGGGCCGGTTTCGCGGGCGGCCTCGCCCCACGCGGGAGACCCGCGTTTCCGGCGGGTCGGTCGCGCGCCGCAACGGATCCCAAGGTTTCTCGATGCTCGGCTCGCTCGCTCGCAAGGTTTTCGGCTCCTCCAACGACCGGCGCCTGAAGCGCTACGTCCCCCGCGTCGCGGCCGTGAACGCGCTGGAAGCCGAGGTGGCGGCGCTGAGCGACGAGGCGCTCGCGGGCCGCACGGCCCAGTTCCGCGCCGAGCTCGCGGCGGGCAAGACGCTGGACGACCTCCTGGTGCCGGCCTTCGCGACCGTGCGCGAGGCCGCCAAGCGCGTGCTGGGCCAGCGCCACTTCGACGTGCAGCTCGTGGGCGGCATGGTGCTGCACGAGGGCGCCATCGCCGAGATGCGCACCGGCGAGGGCAAGACGCTGGTGGCCACCCTCGCCACCTACCTCAACGCCCTGCCCGGCACCGGCGTCCACGTCGTCACCGTGAACGACTACCTGGCCCGGAGAGACGCCGAGTGGATGGGCCGCATCTACACGTTCCTGGGGCTGACGGTGGGGGTCATCGTCCACGGGCTGGACGACGGCGAGCGCAAGGCTGCCTACGGGGCCGACATCACCTACGGCACCAACAACGAGTACGGCTTCGACTACCTGCGCGACAACATGAAATACGAGCTGAGCCAGATGGTTCAGCGCGGCCACGCCTTCGCGATCGTGGACGAGGTCGACTCCATCCTGATCGATGAAGCGCGCACGCCGCTCATCATCTCGGGGCCCTCGGACGACAAGTCGGACCTTTACAACCAGATCGACCGCGTCATCCCCCACCTCGCGCGCGAGGACTATGACCTCGACGAGAAGCAGCGCACCACCAACCTGACGGACGCGGGCAACACCCGCATCGAGGCGCTGCTGGGGGAGGCGGGCGTGCTGGAGGGCACGCTCTACGACGCCAGCAACGCCACCCTGGTCCACCACGTCCAGCAGGCCCTGCGCGCCCACAAGCTGTTCGGGCGCGACAAGGACTACATCGTCCGCAACGACGAGGTGGTGATCATCGACGAGTTCTCCGGCCGCATGATGCCCGGCCGGCGCTACTCGGAAGGGCTCCACCAGGCGCTGGAGGCCAAGGAGCGCGTGACCGTCCAGCCCGAGAACGTGACGCTCGCCTCCATCACGTTCCAGAACTACTTCAGGCTCTACAAGAAGCTCGCGGGCATGACCGGCACCGCCGCGACGGAAGCCGACGAGTTCGCCGAGATCTACAGCCTCGACGTGGTGGAGATCCCCACCAACCGTCCCGTGGCGCGGGCGGACGCCGACGACGAGGTGTACCGCACCGGCACGGAGAAGCTGCGCGCCATCGTGGCCGAGATCGAGGCCGCCAACGCGACCGGGCAGCCGCTGCTGGTGGGCACCACGTCCATCGAGCGGTCCGAGCAGCTGGGCGAGCTGCTGTCCGGGCAGGGCTACGCGCGGATCGACTTCGCCAAGCCCGACGCGCTGGACCGGCTCTACGCGGGGGCGCGGAGCGGCACGCCGTCCAAGAGCTTCGCGATCCTGAACGCGCGCTTCCACGAGCAGGAAGCCTACATCGTGGCGGAAGCCGGCGTGCCGGGCGCCATCACGATCGCCACCAACATGGCGGGCCGCGGCACCGACATCAAGCTCGGCGGCAGCGAGGACATGCGGGTCGCCACCGAATGCGCGACCCTGCCGGAGGGTCCGGAACGGGCCGCCAAGGAAGCCGCGATCCGGGCCGAGATCGAGAGCTTCAAGGCCAAGGCGATCGCGGCGGGCGGCCTCTACATCATCGGCACCGAGCGGCACGAGAGCCGCCGCATCGACAACCAGCTCCGCGGCCGCTCGGGCCGGCAGGGCGACCCGGGGCGCTCGAAATTCTTCCTGTCGCTCCAGGACGACCTGATGCGCATCTTCGGCTCCGAGCGCATGGACGCCGTGCTGCGCAGGCTCGGGCTCAAGGAGGACGAGGCCATCGTCCACCCCTGGATCAACAAGGCCCTGGAGAAGGCGCAGCAGAAGGTCGAGGCGCGCAACTTCGACATGCGCAAGAACGTGCTGAAATACGACAACGTCATGAACGACCAGCGCAAGGTCGTGTTCGAGCAGCGCCGCGAGATGATGGCGCAGGACTCGCTGGAGGAGCAGATCGGCGAGATGCGCCAGGGCGTGGTGGACGACCTGGTGGCCCGCTTCATCCCCAAGGACGCCTACGCGGAGGCCTGGGACACGGCCGGGCTGAAGGGGGCCGCGCGGGAGGTGCTCAACCTCGACGCCCCCGTGGAGGACTGGGCGCGCGAGGAGGGCATCGGTGAGGAGGAGATGGCCGAGCGCCTCCAGAAGGCCGCGGACGCGGCCTACGCGGCCCGCGTCGAGGGGAACGGCCCCGACCTCATGCGCTACGTCGAGAAGCAGGTCGTCCTGCAGATGCTCGACCACCTGTGGCGCGACCACCTGGTGGTGCTGGATCACCTCCGGCAAGTGATCGGCTGGCGCGGCATGGCGCAGCGCGACCCCCTGAACGAGTACAAGTCGGAAGCCTTCGACCTGTTCAACGGGCTGATCGCCCGGCTGCGCGAGGCCACCACCGCCCAGCTCATGCGCGTCGAGGTGGCGTTCGAACCCCCGCCCCAGGGCGGCGAGCTGCCGCCCATGTTCGCGTCCCACGCCGATCCCCTGACCGGCGACGACGAGTTCGCGGTGGCCGACAGCAACCGGGCGATCGCGGGCGCGGAGTTCGCCTTCGCGGCGGGGGGTGCCGCGACCGCGCTGGCCTCGCCCGAAGGGGAGGCGCGCCGCGACCCGCAGGACCCCTCGACCTGGGGCCGGGTCGGCCGCAACGAGCTTTGCCCGTGCGGGACGGGCCGCAAGTACAAGCACTGCCACGGCGCCCTGATCTGACGGCACGCCGGCCGGCGCCGGCCGAGCGTCCGCGCCAGTCCCGCGGGACCGGGTCGCACCGGTGGTGCGCGGCACCCGGTCGCCCGAAAGCCGGCCGGGCGGGCTGGACAAGGCGCGACGGGCAAGTCTAATCAGGCGTGGGCTCGTTTTGTCAGCTACGGACCTTGTCGCCCTTGTCCCAGGGGGGCGCGGATCGAAGCGGGCCCGCGCGGCGGCAGGCCCACGGGCGAGGGACCTTGACGCCCCGGTCTCGCCGAACCGGCAGGACGGCGGGTGGCGGGCCACCCGGGACGTTAAGTTGCGCAGCGTTGGCGAAGAGGTCCTTTGGAAAAGAAGTCTGAAATAGCCATCGTCGGACGGGCGTGCCGTCTTCCCGGTGCGAATTCGGTTTCGGGCCTTTGGGACCTTCTCAGCAACCGCAAGTGCGCGATCACGCGCATCCCGGCCGACCGCTGGTCCCTCGAACGCTTCTCCCATCCGCGGCACAGCGAGCGCGGGCGCAGCTACACCTGGGCCGCGGGGATCCTCGACGACGTGTGGGGGTTCGACCCCGGCGCCTTCGGCCTGTCGCCCCGCGAAGCCGAGCAGATGGACCCCCAGCAGCGCCTGCTGCTCGAACTGACCTGGGAGGCGCTGGAGGATGCCGGCATCCCGCCCTCCAGCCTCGCCGGGACGGAAACGGGCGTCTTCGTGGGCGCCTCCACCCTCGACCACGGCAACTCGAAGCTGTTCGACTTCGCCGCCACCGACGCCTACTTCGCGACGGGCAACGCGGCCTCGATCCTGGCCAACCGGGTGTCCTACGTGTTCGACCTGAACGGGCCGAGCTTCACGGTGGACACGGCCTGCTCGTCGTCGCTGGTGGCGCTCGACGCCGCGGTGCAGGCGCTCCAAAGCGGGCGCATCGACACCGCGGTGGTGGGCGGCGTCAGCATCCTGCTGGCCCCCTTCCAGTTCGTCAGCTTCTCGCAGGCTTCCATGCTGTCGCGCGTCGGGCTGTGCCAGGCGTTCTCGGCGAGGGCCGACGGCTACGTGCGTTCGGAGGGCGGGGCCGTCGTGGTGCTGCGCCGGGCGCAGGCGATGCAACCGGGCCGCGACCGCGCGCACGCCGTGATCCAGGCCTCCCGCGTCAACTCGGACGGCCGCACCAACGGCATCGCGCTGCCCTCGAAGCTGCGCCAAGCGCAACTGCTCGACCAGATCTACGGTGAGGGCGGGCCGGACGCCAACCGGCTCGCCTTCGTGGAAGCGCACGGGACCGGCACGCCGGTGGGCGACCCCGTCGAGGCCACGGCGCTGGGCGAGGTTTTGGGCCGGAAGCGGGCCGCGCCGCTGTTGATCGGCTCGGTCAAGTCCAACATCGGCCACACGGAGGCGGCGGCCGGGCTCGCGGGCCTGATCAAGGCCACCCTGGCCCTCCAACACGACCTGCTGCCGCCCACGCTGCACTGCGACGACCTCAACCCCAACATCGATTTCGAGCGCCTGAACCTCCGGGTGGCGCGCGACGCGGTGCCGCTCGCGCGGACGGACGGGCCGCGCCTCGCGGGCGTGAGCTCGTACGGCTTCGGCGGCACCAACACCCACGTCGTGGTGGCCGACGCGCCGGCCGCGGCCACGTCCCCCGCCGCCGACCCGCCCGCGCTGCTGATGCTGTCGGCCCACACCCGCGGGGCCCTGGCCGCGCTCGCGCGCGACTACGCGGACCGGTTCGAAGCGGCTCCCGACGACGCGATGCCGCTCGCCGCGGCCGCCAACCGGCGCCGCGACGCGCTCCCCGAGCGCCTCGCCATTCCCCTGGACGGGACCCCCGACCTGCCGGCCGCCCTGCGCGCCTTCGCCGAGGGGGGCGAGGCGGGCCCCGGCGTCGCGGCGGGGACCGCGGTGGCGCGCCACGCCAAGGTCGCCTTCGTCTTCTCCGGCAACGGGAGCCAGTGGGTCGGCATGGGCCGCGCCGCCTTCCGGTCGAGCGAAGCCTTCCGCGACGCGTTCGGCGCCGTGGACGCGCTGTTCCAGGCGCTGGCGGGCTGGTCGCTCGAAGCCACGCTCAACGCCGACGACCTCGCCGACCAGCTCGGCAAGACCAGCGTCGCGCAGCCGCTCATCTTCGCCATCCAGGCCGCCGCGACCCGCGTCCTGAAGGGACTGGGCCTCAAGCCGGACGTCGTGCTGGGTCACAGCGTGGGTGAGGTCGCGGCCGCGGAGGCCGCGGGGGCGCTCGACCTCGCCGCGGCCGTCAAGGTGATCTACCACCGCAGCCACCACCAGGAGCAGGTCGCGGGCCACGGCGGCATGGCGGTGCTGATCGGCTCGCGGGAGGCGGCCGAAACGCTCGTCGCGCGCATTCCCAACCTGTCGGTCGCGGCCTACAACAGCCCGCGCACCACCACGGTCTCGGGCTCGGCCGCGGCGCTCGACGCCTTCGCCGGGGAAGCCCGAGGCCTGAAGGTCAAGGTCCAGCGCCTCGACATCCCCTACCCGTTCCACAGCGCCCTGATCGAACCCATCCGGGACCCGCTGCTCAACGACCTGGGCGCGGTCCCGGCCCGGGACGGCGCCGTCACCTTCGTGTCCACCGTCACCGGCGCGGCGCTTCCGGGCTCGGCGCTCGACAGCACCTACTGGTGGCGCAACATCCGCGAGCCGGTGCTGTTCGCCGACGCCGTCGAGGCAGCCGCCCAGGCCGGCGCGCGCGTCTTCGTCGAGATCGGGCCCAGCCCCATCCTCCTGTCGCTCGTCAACGACACCCTGGGCGCCCGCGACCTCCCCTTCGCGACCCTGCCAACCCTTGAGCGCAGGGACGGCGACGGCGATCCCTTCCGCCGCGCCCTGGCCGTCGCGCTCTCGCGCGGCGCCGCGGTCGAGGCCGAGGCGGTGCTGGGGACGGCCTCCGCCCGCGACCTGCCGGCCTACCCCTGGCAGAAGAAGCCCTACCGCCTGGGCGAAACGGCCGAGTCCGCGGCGCTGCTGTCCCCCCGCGCGTGGCACCCGCTCACGGGCGCGCGAACGGGCCTCGACCAGCTCGAATGGCACGGCACGCTCGACACGAGCCTCGTGCCCGCGCTCGCCGACCACGTCGTGGACGGCCACGTGCTGCTGCCGGGCGCGGGCTTCGCCGAGATGGCGCTCGCGGTGGCGCGCGACTGGCTCGGGTCGGACGCGGCGGGCGTGGCGGATTTCGAGATCCATGCGCCCCTGATCCTGGACGGGACCACGTCGCGGGAAACCCGCTGCCGCATCCAGCCCGTGACCGGCACGCTGGAGATCATGAGCCGGCCGCGCCTCGCGGCGGGCGCCTGGCAGGTTCACGTGACCGCCAAGGTCCTCCGCTACGTGGGCAAGCCCGACGGGCCCGGGCCGGTTCCCGCGGGCGCGCCGGCCATGACGGGCGCCGACCTGTACCCGGCCGCCGCGGCCTCGGGCCTCCAGTACGGCCCGGCCTTCCGGCTGCTCGACGCCGTCCGCCGGACCGGGCCGCGGTCGTTCGCGGTGGACCTCCTCGACAGTGCCACCGACGCGCGCTACGGGCTCGACCCGGCCCGCGTGGACGCCTGCTTCCACGGCCTCGTCGTGCTGTTCGCGGACCTGGCCGTGCGCGGGCACCTGAAACCCTACGTCCCCGTGGCGGTCGCGGAAGCCAAGCTGTTCCGGCCGGGCGCCAGGATCGCGCGGGCGTTCGTCGACGTGCGCCGCGCCGACGAGCGCGTGATCGTGGTGGACTTCACCCTCGTGGACGCGGGCGGCGAGCCCGTGGCCCGGCTCTACGGCGCGCGGTTTCAGGCCATGAACGCCTTCAGGGCGGCGGACCGGACGATCGAGTTCATCGGTGCCAAGACGCTGCTGGCCGCCGAGCCCCTGGCCGTCCACGAGGAGCCGGGCCCGACCGCGGCCAGGGTCGCGGAGGCCGCCCTGTCGCTCGGGCGCGCGGTGCGGGGCGAGGCCGCCCCGGGACCCGACTACGTTCTGCTCGAAGGCTGGGCCACGGCGGCGGGCTTCGGCCTGGCGGAGGTGCTGGCCGTGGACGGGCAGCTCGACCTCGGGGCCGCGGTTGAGACCGGCCGCCTGCCCGCCGGCTTGCGCGACTGGTGCGCGCGCCTTGTGGCGGCGCTCGGCGGCAGCGGCCTCGTGTCGAGGACGGAGCCGGGCGTCTACCGCGTGTCGGCGGGCGTCGACCTGCCCGACCCGCGCGACGTCCTGCGGACGCTGGCCGCCGAGCACCCGGAGCGGTCCGCCGAGCTGCTGCTCGCGGCCCGCGCGGGCGCCGTGATCGACGCGCTCGCGGACGGGTCCGGGGCCGTGCCGGAGGGGTCGCCCTACACGGTCTCGGCGGTGGACGCCTTCGACTACGGCGGCCGCACCGCGGTGGAGGCCGCCGACATGGTCGGGGCCGTGCTGGACCGCCTCGACGACGACTGGCCCAGGGACCGCGCCCTGCGCGTGCTGCAGGTCGGCGACGGCCCGCTTTCGGCCGTGGTCGCGGCCCTGGCGGCGACCCGGTCGGCCGAGCTGACGATCGTGGAACCCGACCGCCGCCGCCTGGAGCGCGCCCGGCTCGCGCTTGACGGCTACGAGCGCGTGACCGTGCTGGCCGGCCTCGACGGGGTGGCGGCCGGTTCGGTCGACCTCGTGGTGGCGGCCCACACGTTGCACCGCGCCGTACGGACCCCGGCGGACCGCGCCGCCCTCGCCGCCGTGCTCGCGCCGGGCGCGACGCTCCTGGCGGTCGAGCCCGAGGTCTCGCTGTTCCGCGACCTCGTCTTCGGGCTGGCGGAGACTGCCGCGGACGGCGAGCCGGACGCGCCGCCCGTCCGGTCGGACGCCGACTGGCGCCGCGCGGTCGAAGCCCTCGGGCTCGCGGACGCGACCGTGCTCCCCGCGGCCGACGCGAGCCTGGGCCTGCTCGTCACGGCGCAGAAGCCCGCCGAGCGCGCGGCCCGCACGTTCGGGGGCGACGCGCTGGTGGTCGCCGCGGACGGACCGCTCGGCGGGGCCGCGGCCGCGCTCGCCACCATGCTGAAGTTCTCGGGCCTCAAGGTCGCGAGCGCCGCGCCCGCGGAGGTCGACGCCGCCATTCTGGACGGGCGGGACACGATCATCCTGCTGGCTCAGGAAGCGGCCGGTGCGGCCCCCGCGGACCGCATCGCCCGGCGCTGCCTCGGGTTGCAGCGGCTCGCCCTGGCGCTGGGCACCCGCAAGGCGCGGCTGTGGCTGGTGTGCCCGGGCGCGACGCGCTCCGGCCCGCGCGACGGCGATCCCGTGGAAGCCGCGGTCTGGGCCTTCGCGCGGACGCTCGCCAACGAGGTGCAGACGCTGGAGGTCCGGCTGATCGACCTCGTGCCGGACCTGTCGGCGGACGTGGCGGCGCGCCGCCTGCGCGACGTCGTGCTGTCGGACACGACCGAAACCGAGATCGTGCTCGACGCCTCGGGCACGGCCGTGCTGCGGTTCGAGCGGGTGTCGCCTCCCGCGCCCGCCACCGCCGGCCCGGCCGACACCGTGCTGCGGCTCGCCAAGGGCGAGCACGGCGGGTTGGACCGGATGATCTGGGCGCCCGAAGCCCGCCGCGCGCCCGGTCCCGGCGAGGTCGAGCTCGCGGTGGACGCCGCGGGCCTCAACTTCCGCGACGTGATGTGGGGCCTGTCGATCCTGCCGGAGGAGATCCTGGAGGACGGCTACGCGGGCGCGACGCTCGGGCTCGAATGCGCGGGCCGGGTCGTGCGCGTGGGCGAGGGCGTCACGCGTCTCAAGGTCGGCGACCCCGTGTTGGCCTTCGCCAAGGCCGCGCTCGCGACCCACGTCACCGTGGACGCGGCCGTGGCGGCCCCCATCCCGGACGGCCTACCCGTCGAGGCCGCCGCCACGGTTCCGGTCGCCTTCCTGACCGCCTTCTACGGCCTGATCCGCTGCGCGCGGCTGGCCGAGGACGAGTGGGTGCTGATCCACGGCGGCGCAGGCGGCGTGGGCCTCGCGGCCCTGCAGATCGCGCTGTGGCGCGGCGCGCGCGTGATCGCCACCGCGGGTTCGGACGAGCGGCGCGACCTGCTCACCGCGCTCGGCGCCGACCACGTCTTCGACTCGCGGTCCAGCGCGTTCGTGGACGACATCCGCCGCGTCACGGGCAGCGGCGTGGACGTGGTGCTGAACAGCCTGTCGGGCGAGGCGATGGAGCGCTCCATCGCGGTGCTGAAGCCGTTCGGCCGCTTCGTGGAGCTCGGCAAGCGCGACTACGTCGCCAACACCCACATCGGGCTGAAGCCGTTCCGGCGCAACCTGTCCTACTTCGGCGTCGACCTGGACCAGTTGATCCTCAAGGGGGACGGCACGGGCGAGGCCCTGTTCGCCGACGTCATGCGGTTGTTCGCCGACGGCGCGCTGTCGCCCCTGCCCTACCGCGTGTTCCCCGCCCGCGACACGGTGGACGCGTTCCGGGTGATGCAGCGCTCCGGCCACGTGGGCAAGATCGTCATCCTGCCCCCGCCCCTGCCCGCGGGCGACCGGTCCGCGGCCGTGGTCGAACCCTTCGCGGTCGCCCCAGACCGCACGCACCTCGTGACCGGCGGCCTCCGCGGCTTCGGCCTGGAAACCGCGCGCTGGCTGGTCGCGCGCGGGGCGCGCCACCTGGTGCTGCTGGGCCGCTCGGGCGCCTCCGAACCCGAGGCCGCCGAGGCGATGGCGGATTTCGCGGCGGCGGGGGTCGAGGCGCGCGCGGAAGCCGTCGACGTGACGGACGCCGGGGCGATGGACGCGCTGCTCGCCCGCCTCGACCGCTCCATGCCCCCCCTGGGCGGCGTGGTCCATGCCGCCACCGTGTACGACGACGCCATCGTGGCCAACCTCACGCCCGAGAAGCTCGGCGCGGTGCTCCGCGCCAAGGTCGCGGGCGCCGACAACCTGGACCGGCTCACGCGGGGAAGGCCGCTCGTCTACTTCATCCTGTATTCCTCGGCCACGACGCTGATCGGCAACCCGGGCCAGGGCGCCTATGTGGCGGCCAACGCCTATCTGGAGGGGCTCGCGCGGCGCCGGCGGGCGGAAGGGCTGCCCGGCTTCGCGGCGGCCTGGGGCGCGATCGGCGACGTGGGCGTGCTGGCCCGCTCGACCGCGACCGCCACCACGCTGCTCAACCGCACCGGCGTGCAGGGCATGGCGGCCCGAACCGCGCTGGACCGGCTCGCCGAGGCGATGGCCGTGCCCGGCCGGTCGAGCCTCGCGATCGCGTCCGTGAACTGGTCGGCCGCGCGCGAGCACCTGCCCGTGCTGCGCGGCGACGTGTTCTCGTCGCTGATGCACGGCGCGCAGGCCGCGGAAGCGACGAGCCAGGCCAAGATCGTGGTCCGCGACCTGGTGGAGCAGCAGGGGGTCGAGAACGCGACGCGCACGGTCGCCGAGGCCGTTCAGGAGGAGATCGCCCGCATCCTGCGGCTTCCCCGCGAGGACGTGAGCCGCAACAAGCCGCTGCTCGAAGTGGGGCTCGACTCGCTGATGGCGGTGGAACTCGGCATGGGGCTCGAACAGCGCTTCACGCTGGACGCGCCGCTGTCGACCTCCGTCAGCGCCATGACCATCAACGAGCTGGCGGACCACGTGGTGGGGCTGGGCGGCGGGGCCGGGCGCGGCGACCAGACCGCCGAGGATCTGGCGCTGCGCCACATCGACGCCGACCTGCGCGGCGGCATCGCGGAAGCTTTTCCCGACTTCGCGGAGCGGCTCGAGGCGGCGCGGCAGGAAAGCATCTCTTAAGCAGCCACCTCCCCCCGCTCCGCGACTACGATACCCACGCAACCCGGGCATGGAGCGGTTGCGCCCTTCTCCCCGCCGGGCGGGGGAGAAGGGCACGGATGGCCCGGCAACGCGGACGGTGGGTCGATAACCGCCTGCTCGGGATGAGCGTGACGTGCCGGGAGAACGCGGCGGGTAAGGTCCTACCCGCCCCGCCGAGTCCCGCTGCCCGCTTGAGCGGGAAACGGGCTCAACGGCCGATCAGGCCGCGTTCTCCTTGGTGCGCTCGGCGCGCTTGCGCTCGTTGGGGTCGAGCCTGGTCTTGCGCAGGCGGATCGACTTGGGCGTCACCTCCACCAGCTCGTCGTCCTCGATGTAGGCCAGCGCCTTTTCCAGCGTCATGCGGATCGGCGGGGTGAGGCGCACGGCCTCGTCCTTGCCGGCCGCGCGGATGTTGGTGAGCTTCTTGCCCTTGAGCACGTTCACCTCGAGGTCGTTCTCGCGGGTGTGCTCGCCGATGATCATGCCCTGGTACACCTTCCAGCCGGGCTCGATCATCATGGGGCCGCGGTCCTCCAGGTTCCACATCGCGTAGGCGACCGCCTCGCCCGCGTCGGTGGAGAGCAGCACGCCGTTGCGCCGGCCGCTGACCTCGCCCTTCCAGGGCGCGTAGCTGTGGAACAGCCGGTTCATGATGGCCGTGCCCTTGGTGTCGGTCATCAGCTCGCCCTGGTAGCCGATCAGCCCGCGCGTGGGGGCGTGGAACACCAGGCGCAGGCGGTTGCCGCCCGAGGGGCGCATCTCCACCATCTCGGCCTTGCGCTCGCTCATCTTCTGGACGACCACGCCGGAATAGTCCTCGTCCACGTCGATGACGACCTCCTCGACGGGCTCCAGCCGCTCGCCGGAGGCCTCGTCGGTGCGGAACACCACCTTGGGGCGCGATACGCCGAGCTCGAACCCCTCGCGCCGCATGGTCTCGATCAGGATGGCGAGCTGCAGCTCGCCCCGGCCCGACACCACGTAGCTGTCGGTCAGCGGCGAGTCGGAGATCTGCAGCGCCACGTTGCCCTCGGCCTCGCGGTAGAGCCGGTCGCGGATGACGCGGCTCGTCACCTTGTCGCCCTCGGTGCCCGCGAGCGGGCTGTCGTTGACCAGGAAGGTCATGGACAGCGTCGGCGGGTCGATCGGCTGGGCGTGCAGGGCCTCGGTCACCTCGGGCGCGCAGACCGTGTCGGCCACGTTGAACTTCGGCAGCCCCGCGATGGCCACGATGTCGCCCGCCTCCGCCACGTCGATGGGCGCGCGCTCGATGCCGCGGAAGGCCAGGATCTTGGACACGCGGCCCGTCTCCACGACCTTGCCCGAGGCGTCCAGCACCTTGACGGTCTGGTTGGGCTTGACCGAGCCCGCGAACACCCGGCCCGTGATCAGGCGCCCGAGGTAGGGGTTGGCTTCGAGCAGCGTGCCGAGCATCCGGAACGCGCCGTCCTCGATCCTGGGCTCGGGCACGTGGCGCAGCACGAGGTCGAACAGCGGCGCCATGCCGTCCTTGGGGCCGTCGGGGCTGTCGGCCATCCAGCCGTTCTTGCCCGACCCGTAGAGGATGGGGAAGTCGAGCTGGTCGTCGGTGGCGTCGAGCGCCGCGAACAGGTCGAACACGTCGTTGACGACCTCGGTGACCCGCGCGTCGGGCCGGTCCACCTTGTTGATGGCGACGATCGGCCGGAGGCCGAGCTTGAGCGCCTTGCCGACCACGAACTTGGTCTGCGGCATGGGGCCTTCGGCGGCGTCCACCAGCACGATCACGCCGTCCACCATGGACAGGATGCGCTCGACCTCGCCGCCGAAGTCGGCGTGGCCGGGCGTGTCGACGATGTTGACGCGGGTGCCCTGCCAGACCACGGAGGTGCACTTGGCCAGGATGGTGATGCCGCGCTCCTTTTCGAGGTCGTTCGAGTCCATCACGCGTTCGGCCACGCGCTGGTTCTCGCGGAACGAGCCCGACTGTTGCAGGAGCTTGTCGACCAGCGTGGTCTTGCCATGGTCGACGTGGGCGATGATGGCGATGTTGCGCAGCTTCATGGGGCTTGAGTCTTGGTGGCAGGCGCGGCAAAGCGCGCGCCCTCGGGGAAAAAGGGAGCGGGACGCGACGTTAAGAAAGCCGGAACGCCGGGCGGATCAGGCCCGATGCTCGATCTCGCAGGTGCGAGATGTCCTAGACGACGGGGCGGAATTTGCAAGCCGTCCCCGCCCAGGTGGTCGCGGACCGGGGTGAAATCCAGGGGCCACGGGCACCGCGCCGGGCCGCCGTCACCCGGGCGTCACGGGTTTCCCGTAGCTCGGGCGCCTCGACATCCAGCCCGGAGAGGCCAGCCTTGCCGTTCGCACCTGTCCCACGCCCGTCGGCCACATTCCGCCTCGCGGCGCTCGCGGCGGCGTTGCTCGCGTCCGCGGCCCAGGCCGCCGGGACCCTGCCCACGCTGGACGGCAAGCCGCCGCTCGTCATCGGCCACCGCGGGCTGCCTGGCCTGATGCCGGAGGAGACCGAGGCCTCCTACGAACTGGCGGCCGACCTCGGCACCGACGCCTTCGAGGAAGACCTGCACCTGACCAAGGACTGCGTGCTGGTGGCGCGCCACAACCCCTGGCTCAGCGACAACACGAACGTGGCCGAGGTCGCCAAGGCCAACCCGGCGGTCGCCGCGCGCAAGCGCACCGTGCCGGGCCGGACCGTCAAGGTGTCTTGGCCCGCGACCCCCGGCTCCGGCCCGTCCGAGTACCTGACCGATCTGACGGACCCGAACGACCCCAAGTCGGTCCTGAAGTCGCTGGTGGTCGACGGCGAGGAGCACGTGGGCGACTGGTCCATCAACGACTTCACGCTTGCGGAACTGAAGCGCTGGTTCGGCGGCACGACCTACGACGCGGCGGCCGAACGCCCGAAGGTCTTCAACGGCAAGTTCCCGATCCTGGCCTTCCAGGAGATCGTCGACCTCGCCAAGGCCAAGAGCGCCCAGACCGGCCGGGTGATCGCCGTCTACCCCGAGAGCAAGAACCCGACCTGGAACGACGAGCAGGCCATCGCCAATGGCTGCGGGGTCCCGGGCAGCCACCCGCTCGAAGACGCGATGATCAGGATCATCGAGAGCAACGGGCTGAACACCAAGACGGCGCCGATCTTCGTGCAGAGCTTCGAGCCGACGAGCCTGAAATACATGGTCGCGCACGGGCTGAAGACCAAGGTTGTCCAGCTCATCGACGGCTACGACACCGACTTCAGGACCGGCACGGTGGTCTACAACGAGATCACCGACAGCCGCCCCTTCGACTGGACGGTGGCGGGCGACCCGCGCTGGTTCGACGCCATGCTGACCCCGGCGGGCCTCCGGGAGATCAGGACCTACGCGGACGGCATCGGCCCGTGGAAGCCGCAGATCGTGCCGCTGAAGATCGAACCCTGGCACGACAGGAACGCGGACGGCACGCCGTTCGCGGGCGCGACCGCCCAGGCGCGGACCCAGGCCCCCACGAGCCTCGTGGCCGACGCCCACCGGGCCGGGCTGTTCGTCCACGTCTTCACCTTCCGGAACGAGAAGAAATATCTCGCGGCCGACTACGGCGGCGACCCGGAGGCCGAGTACCAGAAGTTCTTCGGGCTGGGGGTGGACGGCGTCTTCACGGACTTCAGCAACACCGGCTTCGCGGCGCGCGCCGCCTTCCTGCGCGGGGTTGCGGGCAACTGATCCGGGGCTTGGCTGTCCGCGCGCACCAGACGTCCTGAACGTGCCGCGTTCGCGGCCGCGGGTCCTCTGCGTCGTCGGTCTCCAAATCGTCGTTGCGGGCGAAGCGAAGCAATCCAGCCCTTCGACGCCGACTGGATTGCCGCGGCGGCTGCGCCGCCTCGCAATGACGGGCGGGGATCCCCGGCACCGCGCAACGACACCGTCGCACACGGTTGCGATCAAGGGTGCCCGCCCAGGGCTGCGAACTCGGATTAACGCTTGCCGGTTCTGCCCTTCGCCCCTTTGGGGAGAAGGTGGCCGACAGGCCGGATGAGGGGTCTTCGGAGCTGCCGGACGCGCCCCTCATCCGCCCTGTCGGGCACCTTCTCCCCGCGGGGCGGGGCGAAGGGCAGCGGGCGGCGACCGTGGCGTTGACCCAACTTCGCAACCCTGTCGGGCCCGCCGCCCGGATTTGACCCGCCCGGCCTTTCATGGTCACTGCTCGGAGCTTCGATGCGGCCCGCGCGTCCCCCCATCCCCGAGCCAACCCTTGACCGAACGCTACAACGCCCGCGAGGCTGAACCGCACTGGCAGGCGGTGTGGGAGGCGCGCGAGATCTTCCGGGCCCGCAACGACGACCCGCGGGCGAAATACTACGTGCTGGAGATGTTCCCCTATCCCTCGGGGCGCATCCACATGGGGCACGTGCGCAACTACGCGATGGGTGACGTGGTGGCGCGCTACAAGCGCGCGAAGGGCTTCAACGTCATCCACCCGATGGGGTGGGACGCCTTCGGCCTGCCGGCCGAGAACGCGGCCGTGCAGAACAGGTCGCATCCCGCGGCCTGGACCTACGGCAACATCGCGACCATGCGCGGCCAGCTCAAGAGCATGGGGCTGTCGCTCGACTGGGCGCGCGAGCTCGCGACCTGCGATCCCTCCTACTACAAGCACCAGCAGCGCATGTTCCTCCGGATGCTGGAGGCGGGGCTGGTGGATCGCCGCCAGTCCAAGGTGAACTGGGACCCGGCGGACGGCACCGTGCTCGCCAACGAGCAGGTGATCGAGGGGCGCGGCTGGCGCTCGGGCGCGCTCGTCGAGCAGCGCGAGCTGACCCAGTGGTTCTTCAGGATCACGGCTTTCGCGCCCGACCTGCTGGACGCGCTCGACCGGCTGCCCGGCTGGCCCGAGAAGGTGCGCCTCATGCAGCGCAACTGGATCGGCCGGTCGGAAGGGCTGCAGTTCCGCTTCGGCCTCGTGGGCGCCCCCGAGGGCTTCGACCACCTCGACGTGTTCACCACGCGGCCCGACACGATGTTCGGACCGACCTTCGCGGCAATCGCGCCCGACCACCCGCTCGCCAAGGCGCTCGCGGCCCGCGACCCCGCCGTCGCGGGTTTCTGCGAGGAGTGCCTCAGGACGGGCACGTCCGAGAGCGCGGTCGAGCGGGCCGAGAAGCTCGGGCTCGACACCGGCATCCAGGTCACCCACCCGGCCGACCCCTCCTGGCGCCTGCCGCTCTTCATCGCGAACTTCGTGCTGATGAGCTACGGCTCCGGCGCCGTGATCGGCTGCCCGGCCCATGACCAGCGCGACCTCGACTTCGCGCGCAAGTACGGCCTGCCGGTGCTCGACGTGTTCGTGCCCCTCGACGACGGCGCGACCGTCACGGACACGGCCTTCGTGCCGCCCAAGGAGCAGGTGGTGCGCTACGTCCGCTGGCTCGGCGAGCCGGGCGCCGTGCTGTCGTGCAAGGACGCGATGGCGCAGACGCTTGCCGCCTTCGTCGGGAACGGCTGGGGCGAGGCCCGGACGCAGTACCGCCTGCGCGACTGGGGCATCTCGCGGCAGCGCTACTGGGGCTGCCCGATCCCCGTGATCCATTGCGAGGCCTGCGGGGTCGTGCCGGTGCCGGCCGCCGACCTCCCCGTGACGCTGCCCGACGACGTGACGCTGGACGCCCCCGGCAACCCGCTCGACCGTCACCCGACCTGGCGGGCCGTCCCCTGTCCCGCCTGCGGCGCCCCCGCCCGGCGGGAAACCGACACCATGGACACCTTCGTGGACTCGTCCTGGTACTTCGCGCGCTTCACCGACCCGTGGAACGAGGACAGCCCCACCACGCCCGGCGTGGTCGACCGGCTGATGCCCGTGGACCAGTACATCGGCGGCATCGAGCACGCGATCCTGCACCTGCTCTACTCGCGCTTCTTCACCCGCGCCATGCGGGCCGTGGGCCTGGTCGACCTGGACGAGCCTTTCACGGGGCTGTTCACCCAGGGCATGGTGGTGCACGAGACCTACCGGGCGCCGGACGGGGCCTGGGCGTCGCCCGACGAGGTCCGCATTGAGGGCGTCGGCGACGAGCGGCGCGCGGTGCGCGCGAGCGACGGCGCGCCGGTCACGATCGGCCCGATCGAGAAGATGTCGAAGTCCAGGCGCAACATCGTCGACCCGGACGACATCATCGCGACCTACGGGGCCGACACGGCGCGCTGGTTCATGCTGTCCGACAGCCCGCCCGACGGCGACGTGATCTGGACCGAGGAGGGCGTGCGGGGCGTCTCCAAGTTCGTGCAGCGGCTGTGGCGGCTGGTGGGCGAGCTGCGCGAGCTCGGCGGGTCGGCGAACGGCGCCGCCGAGGTCCCGAGCGAGGCCGCGCTCGCCGTGCGCAAGGCCGCGCACCGGGCGCTGATCCGCGTCGAGGACGACGTCGAGCGATTGCGCTTCAACCGCTGCCTGGCCCACATCTACGACCTGACCAACCAGCTCTCGGCGGCGGTCGGCGCGATCGAGGACGCAGGCCTCGCCCCCGGCCTGCCCGCGGCCTTCCGCGAGGCGGCCGTCATCCTGGTGCAGATCACGGCGCCCTTCATGCCGCACCTCGCCGAGTCCGCCTGGGCGGCGCTGGGCCACGCGGAGCTCGTGTCCACCACGCCCTGGCCGGTCGCCGACCGCGCGCTGGTGGTGGAGGGCGCGATCACGCTGCCCGTGCAGGTGAACGGCCGCAAGCGCGCCGAGGTGACGGTGCCGCGCGAGGCCGCCGCCGCCGCGGTGGAGGCCGCGGTGCTCGCTTCCGAGGACGTGCGGCGGGTCCTGGAGGGCCGGACGCCCAAGAAGGTGATCGTGGTGCCGGCGAGGATCGTCAATGTGGTGGTGTGAGCGCCGCGGATACGGCGCGGGGGCGGCGCTCGCGGCCTCGCTCGCGCTTTCGGGCTGTTTCACGCCGCTCTACGGCAGCCTGAACGGGGGTTTGGGACCCGAGCTGGAGGCGGTCGCCGTGGACCCCATTCCCGACCAGCTCGGCCACTACCTGCGCGACAGCCTCATCACCGACCTGAACGGCACAGGCTCCAGCCCGGCGCCAAGATACCGCCTGGCGGTCAAGCCGCACGAGCGGGTGCAGTCCGCCCTGGTCGACGTGCAGACCGGACGCGCCCAGGCCGCAACCGTTGTGATCGATACCGACTACGTGCTGACCGCGACGGGCGTCGAGGCGCCGGTCGCCAAGGGCACGGTGACGAGCGCCGCCACCTACGACCGTTCGGAACAGCGCTACGCCAACATCCGCGCCGCCCGCGACGCGGAGATCCGCGACGCCAAGACGATCGCGGACCTGATCACCACCCGGGTCGCGGCCGCCCTCGCCACCCGGGGGAGCTGAGCGCCGGCCGGCGAAGGGGCCGCGCGGCGCGGCCCCTCACGGTTCATCAGCCGAACAGCTTCAGGATGAGCTGGCTGTTCTGGTTGGCGATGGAGAGCGCCTGGATGCCGAGCTGCTGCTGCGTCTGCAGCGCCTGCAGCTTGGTCGAGGCCACGTTCATGTCCGTGTCCTCCAGCGAGCCAACGCCCGCCGTGACCGCGTCCGACAGCGCCTGCACGAAGGTGGACTGGTTGTTGATCGTGGTCTGCGTGTTGCCGATCCGCGCGCCCACCGCGGTGACGTTCTTGATCGCCGTGTCGAGCCCGGTCTGCAGCGTCGTCAGGTCCGCCTGCGTTGTGGAGGCCGTCAGCGTGAAGCCCAGAACCGAGCCCGCCGTGTAGTCGCCGCCCGCCGTGCCCGCCGTGCCGGCCGTGCCGTCGGCGCTGGTGGCGGCCAGGTCCGTGCCCAGGAAGCCGGCCGCGCCGCTGAGCTGCGTGCCCGTGCCCGCCGACGAGGTGTCGAGCGCGATCATGTTGACGCTGGTCGAGCCCGTGGACGAGCGCGTGAAGCCCGACACGAAGCTGACCGAGGCGCCCGACGAGCCGTCGAGCAGGTTCACGCCGTTGAACGACGCCGAGGAGATGATGCTCTTCAGGCTCGCCTGCTGGGCCGAGATGTCGGTCTGCACCTGCGCCTTGTCGGCGTTGGGCGTCTGCGCCGTGACGATGTCGGCCTTCATCTTGTTCAGGATGGTGAGCACGCTGCTCACCGCCGAGGTGGCGGTGCTGACCACCGAGGAGCCCAGGTTCAGCGCGTCGGACACGGCCGACATGGCGCTGGTGTCGGACTTCATGGTGGTGGCGATGGACCAGTAGGCGGCGTTGTCGGAGGCGGTGGCGACCTTCAGGCCCGACGAGATCTGGCTCTGCGTGGTCGACAGGTCCTTCTGCGTCATGGCGAGGTTCTGGAGCGCGCTCATCGCGCTCATGTTGGTGAGAATGCTGCTCATGGGCGGATATCCTGCTGGAAACGCAACGGAGGACATCCCGGGTTTGACCGGTACGCGAGCGCGGCTTGATGCCTTTGACCGGGAAGGCGGTCAATCTCGTGTGGGGCCAAGATTGGGGCCGCGGCCTTTCCGAACGCTGAATCGCCGGCGCTCCCGATCGTCCGGACCCGCGCCGTCCGCTGCCATGCTTAAAGGTTTCCTGCCAGCCTCCCGCTTACGAAAAGAGCCACGCCGTCCGGCGTGGCTCACGGAGCTGCGGGGCCACCCGGGCCCGGGCGGCGGTTAGCCGTTGAACAGCTTCAGGATGAGCTGGCTGTTCTGGTTGGCGATGGAGAGCGCCTGGATGCCGAGCTGCTGCTGCGTCTGCAGCGCCTGCAGCTTGGTCGAGGCCACGTTCATGTCCGTGTCCTCCAGCGAGCCAACGCCCGCCGTGACCGCGTCCGACAGCGCCTGCACGAAGGTGGACTGGTTGTTGATCGTGGTCTGCGTGTTGCCGATCCGCGCGCCCACCGCGGTGACGTTCTTGATCGCCGTGTCGAGCCCGGTCTGCAGCGTCGTCAGGTCCGCCTGCGTTGTGGAGGCCGTCAGCGTGAAGCCCAGAACCGAGCCCGCCGTGTAGTCGCCGCCCGCCGTGCCCGCCGTGCCGGCCGTGCCGTCGGCGCTGGTGGCGGCCAGGTCCGTGCCCAGGAAGCCGGCCGCGCCGCTGAGCTGCGTGCCCGTGCCCGCCGACGAGGTGTCGAGCGCGATCATGTTGACGCTGGTCGAGCCCGTGGACGAGCGCGTGAAGCCCGACACGAAGCTGACCGAGGCGCCCGACGAGCCGTCGAGCAGGTTCACGCCGTTGAACGACGCCGAGGAGATGATGCTCTTCAGGCTCGCCTGCTGGGCCGAGATGTCGGTCTGCACCTGCGCCTTGTCGGCGTTGGGCGTCTGCGCCGTGACGATGTCGGCCTTCATCTTGTTCAGGATGGTGAGCACGCTGCTCACCGCCGAGGTGGCGGTGCTGACCACCGAGGAGCCCAGGTTCAGCGCGTCGGACACGGCCGACATGGCGCTGGTGTCGGACTTCATGGTGGTGGCGATGGACCAGTAGGCGGCGTTGTCGGAGGCGGTGGCGACCTTCAGGCCCGACGAGATCTGGCTCTGCGTGGTCGACAGGTCCTTCTGCGTCATGGCGAGGTTCTGGAGCGCGCTCATCGCGCTCATGTTGGTCAGCAGGCTGGTCATGGGCGGGTGTTCCCGTTGAACTCTGAACGGCGTGGTCGGAGGGACATCCCGGTTTGGTCCGGATCGCGGGGAGCGGCATGATGCCTTCGAGGGGTTCGCTTCGAAGCCCCCAATCCCGCGTTGCTTTTAAGGTAAGGGGGTAACCTTGCCGTGGGGTTAACGGCGCCGGGCTCAGGCGTAGGACCGGATCAGGCTGCCCACCAGCATGTTCCACCCGTCGATCAGGATGAAGAACAAGACCTTCATGGGCAGCGCGATCACGGAAGGGGGCAGCATCATCATGCCCATGGACATGGTCAGCGTCGACACGATCATGTCGATCACCAGGAACGGCAGCGCGATCAGGAAGCCGATCTCGAAGCCGCGCCGGATCTCGGAGATCATGAAGGCCGGGATCAGGATGCGCAGGTCGACGGCCGAACGGTCCGCGGTGCGGATCGAGTCCTTGGCGAGGTCGTCGAACAGCTTCAGGTCCTTGTCGCGGACCTGCCCCAGCATGAAGGCGCGGAAGGGCCCGGTGATCTTGCCGTAGGCCTCGCCCTCGGTGATCTGGGTGTCGACGAGCGGCTTCAGCCCCTCCGTCCAGGCCTGGTCGAAGGTCGGCGCCATGACGTAGAAGGTCATGAACAGCGACAAGCTGACCATGATGATGTTGGCGGGCGTGGTTTGCAGCCCCAGCCCCGAGCGCAGGAACGAGAAGGCGATCGCGAACCGCGTGAAGCTCGTCACCATGACGAGCAGGCCGGGCGCCACCGACAGCACGGTGAGCAGGCCCACGAGCTGGACCACGCGCCCGCTCACGCTGGAGCCGGGCTGCGGCACCAGGCCGCCCAGGTCGAGCGACTGCGCCCCCGCGCCCGTCGCGCCCGCGAGGAGCACCAGGCCGGCGAGCGCCGCGACCGCGGCCGTCCGGCGGCTCACTGGACCACCAGCGCTTCGATGAGCACGTCGCGCACGTGCCCGTCCGAGCGCATGGCGGCGCGCTCGCCCAAGTCTTCGCGCAGGTGCTGCAAGCCTTCCGCTCCTTCGAGCTGGCTCACCGTCAGGGACTTGAGGTAGGCCAGCGTGTCGTCCCCGATGGTGGCGGCCATCACGTCGACCTGGGGCGCGAAGGCCTTGTCGTAGACGATGGCGGCCTGGAGCCGGACCACGGCGCCCTCGGGCGCCGACAGGTTGGTGAGCACGGGCGCCAGTTCCTTGACCGCCGTCTGGCTGGCCGGCAGCGCCTCGGGCATGGCGGACGGGGCCTGCTTGGCGGGCTCGGGCGGCGCCCCGGCAGCAGTGGCCTTGGCGATCGCCATCACCTGCCCCGCCACCGCGAAGCCGCCGCCCCCCGCCGCCAGCGTGAGCAGCAGCACGGGCACGGCGAGGCCCAGGAGCGAACTCTTCCCCGCGTCTGCCATCGGCGTTCCCGTCCCTCAGAAGGGTTTCACGGCGTCGTAGAGCTCCTGGCCCCAGCCGGGCTGCTGGACGGAGCTCAGCCGGCCCTGGCCGCCGTAGGAGATGCGGGCCTCGGCGATCTTCTGGTAGGGGATGGTGTTCTCCTTGGAGATGTCGCGCGGGCGCACGATGCCCGCCACGTTGAGCAGCCGCAGCTCGTAGTTGACGCGCACCTCCTGCGAGCCGCTGATCAGCATGTTGCCGTCGGGCAGCAGGCCCGTCACCACGGCCGCGACCGACAGGTGGACCTTCTCGGACCGGTCGACGTTGCCCTGGCCGGTGGCGGCCGAGGTCGAGTTCACGTCGAGCCCGATCGTGTTCTTGGTGGGCGAGGAGCCGGTGCCGACGAAGAAGTCGCTGGAATTGCCGACCGTCGAGGTGGTGGTGCGGCCCGACGTGTTGCCCAGCGTCGCCTTGTCGTCCATGTCGATGTTGACGGTCAGCACGTCGCCCACCCGGACCGCCCGGGGGTCGCGGAACAGGTTGGCGCGGTTGTCGTCCCACAGCGAGCCGGCGCTGGCCCGCGCGGAGGCCGGGAACCCCTCGGCGCTGTAGGCCGCGACGTCGGCCTGCAATCCCGCGCCCACCGGCGTCATGCGCGGCTCGGCGTGGAAGTCGGGCGCCCCCGCGCAGCCCGCGAGCAGCAGCACGACCAGCGACGAGGCGGTCGCGGCCCGGATCACGACTTCTTCCCGTCGGGCGACAGCGGGTTGGCGATCGCGTTGACGAGGTGGGCGGCGCGGTCGGGGGCGATCTCGTTCAGGATGGCGCTCGACTGCCGCGGGTTGAGCTGGGCCAGGACGGCCGCGGCCATGTCGTCGTCGAGCTGGGAGAGCTGGGCCGCGGCGGCGTCGGGCTTCATCTTGGCGTAGATGCCGAGCAGGGCGTCGGCCGCGCGCTTCAGGATCGCGTCGTGCCTGTCCGCGGCGTCCTTGAAGGCCGCGATGCGGGCGTCGAGGTCGCGGACGCGCTGGTCGAGCTCGGCTTCGAGGTCCTTGAGCTGGCGGGCCTGCCAGGCGAAGCGCGCGTCGGCCGCGGCCGGCGCGATGTTGCGGCAGTAGAGCTGCGGGGCGGTGGCGGGCGCCGGGGCCCCGTCCGCGCCGGCGGCTCGGGCCGGGCCGAACGGGGCCAGGGCGAGGGCGAGCGTCAGGGCGCGGCGGAGAAGGGCAGCCATCACGGGTCCTCGGCGCCCTCGTCATGAGGGCGGCAGCGAATCGGGTCGGCGGCCCTCGGATGACCGCCCGACCGGACGTTAACCGGGGCTGGCTTGCGCGGGGCTCACCGGGGCGGGCTTGGCGGCCGCCACGAGCCGCCCGCGGTCGCGCACGCGGGGCTGGAGCAGCAGCGCCAGGAGCCCCGTCCAGCCCGTCTGGTGGGCGGCGCCCAGGCCCTCGCCGGTGTCGCCGTGGAAGTATTCGTGGAACGGCACGTGGTCGCGGAAGCCGGGATCGTCCTGGAACAGCGCGCGGGAGCCCAGCACGGGGCGGCGGCCGTCCGGGCCCCGCAGAACCAGGGCGGTGAGGCGCCGCGTCAGCTCGGCCGCGACCTCCGGCAGGGGCAGGTGGCGGCCCGATCCCGTCGGGCACTCGACCGTGAAGTCCGGCTCGTAGAACTTCTCGAACTCGTAGAGCGCTTCCACGAGCAGGAAGTTGACGGGCATCCACACGGGGCCGCGCCAGTTCGAGTTGCCGCCGAACAGGAAGGTCGTCGACTCGCCGGGCTCGTAGTCGACCGAGAAGGCCGTCCCGTTCGCCTCGTAGGTGAAGGGCGAAGCCGCGTGGACCTTGGACACCGAGCGCACCCCGTAGGGGGACAGGAACTCGGTCTCGTCCAGCATCCGCCGGAGCAGGGCCGTCATGCGCTGGCGCCGCAGCAGCGACAGGAGGAAGCGGTCGTCCTTGCCCGTCTCGCCCCAGCGCGACACGAGCGCCGCCAGCTCCGGCCGGTGGTTGAGCACCCAGCGCATCCGCCCCGCGAAGCCCGGGAAGGCCACGGCGGTGTCGCTCGGGAGCACCTCCACGGCACAGAGCGGGATCAGCCCCACCAGCGAGCGCACCCGGAGCGGCACGGCATCGCCGTCGGGCAGGTCCAGCATGTCGTAGTAGAACCCGTCCCGCTCGTCCCACAGGCCGGCCGCGCTGCCGTCGTCGCGGCCCGTCATGGCCTGGGCGATGGCGAGAAAATGCTCGAAGAACTTGGTCGCGATGTCCTCGTAGACGTGGTCGTCGCGCGCGAGCTCCAGGGCGATGCGCAGGAGGTCGAGCGTGTACATCGCCATCCAGGCGGTGCCGTCGGCCTGGGTCAGCGTGCCGCCGGTGGGCAGCGGCTTCGAGCGGTCGAACACGCCGATGTTGTCGAGCCCCAGGAAGCCGCCCTGGAACACGTTGCGCCCCGACGGGTCCTTGCGGTTGACCCACCAGGTGAAGTTCAGCATCAGCTTGTGGAACACGCGCTCCAGGAAGGCGCGGTCCCCCTGCCCCGTGAGCGCGCGCTCCATCTCGTAGACGCGCCAGGCCGCCCAGGCGTGGACGGGCGGGTTCACGTCGCCGAACTCCCACTCGTAGGCGGGGAGCTGGCCGTTGGGGTTCATGTACCACTCGCGGGTGAGCAGGATGAGCTGCCCCTTGGCGAAGGCGGGGTCGATCAGCGCGAAGGTCACGCAGTGGAAGGCGAGGTCCCAGGCCGCGTACCAGGGGTACTCCCACTTGTCCGGCATGGAGATCACGTCGGCGTTGTCGAGGTGGGTCCAGTCGCTGTCGCGGCCGCGGCGGCGCTCGGGCGGCGGGGCGGGCTGGGCCGGGTCGCCGTCGAGCCAGCGGCGCACGTTGAAGCGGTAGACCTGCTTGGACCACAGCATGCCGGCGAGCGCCTGGCGCTGCACGGCGCGCGCGTCGGGACAGGCGAGGTCCTTCTGGAGGGCGGCGTAGAAGCTGTCGGCCTCGGCGACCCGCGCCGCGAAGCACGCCTCGAACCCCGCCTCGTCGAGCGGCGCGGCCTCGGCGGGCGCGAAGCGGAAGCGCAGGGTCGCGGTCTCGCCGGGGCCGAGGTGGAGGATGGCGCGGGCCGCGCACTTGGTGCCCTCGCGCGCCGGGTTCACGGCCTCCCGCCGGCCGTCCACGACGTAGTCGTTGATCCCGTCCTTGAAGAAGCCGTCGGGGCCCGTGCCGAACAGGCGGCGCGCGTTGGTGATGTTGTCGCAGAACAGGACCTCGGCCCCCTGCAGCGCCGCGAAGCGCCGGGCGGGGCCGTGCGGCCGCGTGGCCGAGACCGTGCCGTCCGCCTCCAGCCGCAGGCATGGGCGCGGCGCGTCCTCGTTCCAGCTCCAGGTGTTGCGCGCCCAGAGCTGCGGCAGCACGTGAAGCACCGCCGCCTCCGGCCCGCGGTTGGTGGCGGTGACGCGCATCAGCACGTCGTCGGGCTCGGGCTTGGCGTAGTCCACGGCCACGTCGAAGTAGCGGCCGCCGTCGAAGGCGCCCGTGTCGGCGAGCTCGTATTCGGGAAGGTTGCGGCCCTTGCGGCGCGCGTTCTCGGCCAGGAGGTCCGCGTAGGGGAAGGCCCCCTGCGGGTACTTGTAGAGCATCCGCATGTAGGAGTGGGTGGGGGTGCCGTCGAGGTACCACCACAGCTCCTTGACGTCCTCGCCGTGGTTGCCCTCGCCGTTGGTAAGGCCGAACATC
Organism: uncultured Lichenihabitans sp.; assembly: GCA_964243035.1. Taxonomy (GTDB): domain Bacteria; phylum Pseudomonadota; class Alphaproteobacteria; order Rhizobiales; family Beijerinckiaceae; genus Lichenihabitans. Next base: position 3,945 of record CAXTDZ010000013.1, on the reverse strand, counting down.
CGTTCCTTGAGGATCGGGTCGCGCCCGTTCCACAGCGCGAGCGCCAGGCACCAGAGCTGGTGGTCGTCGCAAAAACCCGCGATGCCGTCCTCGCCCCAGCGGTAGGCGCGGGAGCGCGCGTGGTCGTGGGGCAGGTAGGCCCAGGCATCGCCCTCCGCGCTGTAGTCCTCGCGCACGGTGCCCCACTGGCGCTCGCTGAGGTAGGGTCCCCAGCGCTGCCAGCCCTGGTCGGCGGCCCGCAGGCGCAGGCCTTCAACCGTGTCGAGCAGGGTAGGGCCGGTGGGGGGCGGGTCGTCGGGCAAGGGACGCTCCTGGTCGGGGTGCGGGGGCGAGGCGCGCCTCACCGACGCCGATGCTTAGACTACGGGCGTCGCACGTAGGTGACGGTCGCGAACCCGGCGTCGTCGCGCTCGCCCCGCGGGTGGGCCCGGCGCGCGACCTCCTCCCAGAGCGCGGGGTCGACGGGCGGGAACAGCGTGTCGCCCGCGGGCGCGAGGTCGACCTCCGTCAGGTAGAGGCTCGCGGCGCGGTTGATCAGCGCCGCGTAGAGCGTGCCGCCACCCGCCACCATGACCTCGGGGGCGCCACGCTCGCGCGCCAGCGCCTCGGCGCGGTCGAGCGCGTCCTCCAGCGTGGGCGCGACATCCGCGCCCATCGGGTGGAAGGCGGGGTCGCGCGACACCACCACCACCGGCCGTCCGGGAAGCGGGCGGCCGATCGAGTCCCAGGTCCGCCGTCCCATCAGCACCGGCTTGCCCATGGTCACGGCGCGGAAATGCGCCATGTCGCCGGCGAGGCGCCACGGCAGCGCGTTGCCCGCGCCGATCACGCGGTTGCGCGCGACCGCGGCGATCAGCGCCAGCGGCGTGCTCACGAACCCGGCCGCGCGAGCCGGGCCAGCGCGTCCCCGCTCACCCGGCAGGTGGTCCAGCCGTCCATGAGCTCGGCGCCGCGCGCCCGGTAGAAGGCGATCGCGGGCTCGTTCCAGTCGAGCACCGACCAGCTCAGGCGCGGCAGCCCCTCGGCCGCGCAGCGCGCCGCGAGGTGGGCGAGGAGCGCGCGGCCGATCCCGCAGCCGCGGAACGCGGGGCGCACGAACAGGTCCTCCAGGTAGATCCCGTGCCGCCCCTCGAAGGTCGAGAAGTCGTAGAACCACAGCGCGAAGCCCGCGGGCGCGCCGTCCCGTTCGGCGACCGCGCAGAAGACGCGCGGGGCTTCGCCGAACAGCGCCGCGGCCAGCTCCTCCGGGGTGGAGCGGACCGCGTGCGACAGGCGCTCGTAATCGGCCAGCTCGCACACGAGGGCGTGGATCAGCGCCGCGTCGCCCGGGACCGCGGGGCGGATCGCGAGACCCGCCGTCACACCGCGACCTCGGCGTGGATCGCCGGGTGCGGGTCGTAGCCGTCGACCGCGAAGTCCTCGATGCGGTAGCCGTCGATCGAGTCCGGACGCCGCGTGAGCCGGAGGCGGGGCCAGGGGCGCGGCTCGCGCGCGAGCTGGGTGCGGACCGCGTCGGCGTGGTTGTTGTAGACGTGGACGTCGCCGCCCACCCAGACGAAGTCGCCCATCGCCATATCGCACTGCTGCGCCAGCATGGCCTGGAGCGCCACCGCGCCCACGAGGTTGAAGGGCATCCCCAGGAACAGGTCGACGCTGCGCTGGGTCATCATCAGCGACAGGCGGTCGCCCGCGACGTGGACCTGGTAGAGCAGGTGGCAGGGCGGCAGCGCCATCTGCCCGAGCTCGGCGACGTTCCAGCCGTGGAACAGCATGCGGCGGCTGGCCGGGTCGGACCTGAGCGTGCGGACCAGGGCCGCGATCTGGTCGTGCTCGCGCCCGTCGGGCCCGAGCCACCGGCGCCACTGCTTGCCGTAGACGGGGCCGAGGTCGCCCCAGCGGGCCGCGAAACCCTCGTCGTCGAGGATGCGGGCCTCGAAGGCCTCCTGCGTGACGGCCTCGCCGGTCTCGCGGCGGAAGCGGGCGAGCGGCCAGTCGGTCCAGATGCGCACGTTATCGCGCAGCAGCGCGCGGATGTTGGTGTCCCCGGTCAGGAACCACAGCATTTCCTTGACGGCCGTCTTCCAGGACACCCGCTTGGTGGTGAGGATGGGGGCGCCCGCCGCGGCATCGAAGCGCAGCAGGGCGCCGAACAGCGAGCGGGTCCCCACCCCCGTGCGGTCCAGGCGCGGGTCGCCGTGCTCGGCCACGCGGGCGAGCAGGTCGAGGTAGTCGCGCTCGCCCGCCCCCGTCACGCCTTGCCTACGGCCTGCTTCTGCAGCGCCACGAGCTGGGCGACGCCGCCCTCCGCGAGCCCCAGCAGGGTCAGGAGCTGCGCCTTGGAGAAGGGCGCGCCCTCGGCCGTACCCTGCACTTCGACCAGGCCGCCCGAGCCGGTGAGGACGAAGTTGGCGTCGGTCTCGGCGGCCGAGTCCTCGGCGTAGTCGAGGTCGAGCACGGCCTCGCCCTTGACGATGCCGCAGGACACGGCGGCCACGTGGTCGCGCAGGGGGCTCTCCTTGACGATGGAGCGGCCGCGCATCCAGGCGAGGCAGTCGTGCAGCGCCACCCAGGCGCCCGTGATGGCGGCGGTGCGGGTGCCCCCGTCGGCCTGGATCACGTCGCAGTCGAGCGTGACCTGCCGTTCCCCGAGCCCGGGGAGGTCCACCACGGCGCGCAGGCTGCGGCCGATCAGCCGCTGGATCTCCTGGGTGCGGCCGGACGGGCGGCCCGCGGCCGACTCGCGGCGCGTGCGGGTGGAGGTCGCGCGCGGCAGCATGGCGTATTCCGCCGTGATCCAGCCGCGCCCCTGGCCGCGCAGCCACGGCGGCGGCTTCTCCTCCAGCGAGGCGGTGCACAGTACGTGCGTGTCGCCGAACTTGACCAGGCACGAGCCCTCGGCGTAGCGCGCGACGCCCCGCTCCATCGACACCGGACGCAGCGCGTCCGCACTTCGCTTCGATGGCCGCATCCGTCCCCGTGCCCCCCGGTCGTCTCCGAGCCCTGTTGTAAGGGTTAGGCAGGCGGTCGGGCAACTCGGGGCGTGGATGGTCGAGCCCGGCCCGCTACCCCGCCACCGGCACCGAGTAGTTCAGCGCCAGCCGCCCCCCGTCGGGGTAGACCGTCTGCCCCGTCATGTAGGACGCGTCCGACGAGGCCAGGAAGGACGCCACGGAGGCCACCTCCTCCGGCTCGCCCGCCCGGCCGAGCGGCGTGCGCGACAGCACCTTGTCGCGGGCCGCGGGGTCGGACAGCACCGCCGCGCGGGCGAGCTCGGTCAGGATGGTGCCCGGCCCGATCGCCACCACGCGGATGTTGTGGGGCGCGAGCTCCACGGCCATCACCTTGGTGAGCTGGTTGAGGGCGCCCTTGGAGCAGGCGTAGGCGACGAGCCCGGGAATCGCGAGCAGCGCGTTCACCGACGACATGTTGATGATGACGCCGCCGCGGCCCTGGGCCACCATCTGCCGCGCCACGGCCTGCCCGCCCGCGAAGGCCGCGTGCAGGTTGATGGCGAGCACGCGGTCGAAGTCCGCGTCGGTGATCTCCAGGAAGGGCACGGGCTTGGCGACGCCGGCGTTGCTGACCAGCACGTCGACGCCGCCGAACTTCTGGACCGCGAACGCCACCGTGGCGTCGATCGCGGCGCGCTCCGTGAGGTCGCCCGCGACGAAGGCCGCCTCGTGCCCGGCCGCGCGCAGGGCCGCGGCCGCGGCCTCGCCCTCGGGCTCAAGGACGTCGGCCAGCACAACGCGGGCGCCGTCGGCCGCGAAGCGCCTGGCGCAGGCGAGCCCGATGCCGCGCGCGGCCCCCGTGACGATCGCGGTCTTGCCGTCCAGCCTCGCGCCCATGCCGATCCCTCCCGTTCCGGTTCCGCCGCTTCAACACCACGTCCGGCGGCCGTTGCAAGCCGCTTGCGGGCGGAGCGTCGGGGACGCAGGGTTTAAG
>CAXTDZ010000012.1:31800-49487 GCA_964243035.1 uncultured Lichenihabitans sp. | reverse complement strand
GGGCGGCCTGCTGCGCGACCTGGGCCGCGCGGCCGAGGCCGAGGCCGCCCTCGCGGCCGCGGTGGCGCTCGACCCCGCCTCCGTGCGCGGCTGGTTCCTGCTGGGCGCCTGCCGCCAGGACCGGCGCGACCTCCCGGGAGCATCCGAGGCCTACCGGGCCGCGCTGGCCCTCGACCCCGCGCTGGCCGAGGCGCACGTCAACCTCGGCACCGCGCTCCAGGAAGCGGGCGACCTCGACGGCGCCAAGGCCGCCTACGCCCGCGCGGTGGCGAGCCGCCCCGGAAGCTTCGGCCGGATCGCCCAGGCCGTGACCGCCGCGCCAAAGGGCGAGCTGTGGCTCGACCTCGGGGCCTTCCGGCGCAACCTGGATGGGTAAGCCGGATCCTGGTGTACAGCGCCGACCCACGATACTTACCAGAGATGTCCGTAGGAACAGAACAAAGGTGTCAGCGGTGCATCACTTCTCCTTCTTCTATGGGATGGTTTTCGCCTGAGGGTTCTCAAGCATTTTTGAATCCGGCGTCGCCCCCAGAATGCGTGTTTCTGCTTTCCCGATGAAGTCAGACACGAGGCGCTCGCTAAAGCCGCTTATAAAGCCGAGGACGACATAAATACTTTGGGTGGCTGTGTTTGTGGCTGTGGCTGTGGTTCCAGTGAGGGCCGCTATGTTGATCAAATGGGAGTCTAGCACGAAGAAAATGAATATCCCAAATGTGACGCCAATCCATGGCTTGAAAAACCCAGTGCAGAACACCAAGAACGCGTCATACCCTCTCGTGGTCACGAACGTGCTGAGACGCGAAAGGACGCTGACAAATGAACCGGCCGCCGCCATCACTGCCATAAACGACACGAGGCTCCAATCGAACTTCAATTGATCGAACACGCCGAGCTTTGCTTTCAGCAGCAAAATCATTCCTGTAATGCCAGCAGCAACGGATAACATGCCCAACGCGGAAAATATTAGACCAGATATCGTTGCGCTTATTGAGCTGCTTCCAGCAAGACGGTATACAAATCTGAATAATCCACGCTGAGAGCGCAGTATAGATAGCTCGCAGTCGCTACGAACTGAGGCTGCAAAGGAGGTATTTGGTGTTCCGGAGGCAAGCGCCGAGACGGCAAGTGCGAGATTTCGCAATCTGTTCTCGGAGAACAAAGAAAGGTAATTTGGAAGTAAATTTGCAATCCTTGCAAGTTCGGCCTGATTTTCTTCCAACTGCTGCACTGAAATAATCGCGGCGATTGACTCTCTTATCCCGTTGACGACTGATCTGGCTTCCGACTCATCTACTCCTGCTTTTGCTGCTCTAAACCAGCTGGAGGCAGATGCAGCCTGCTCACCCGAGGGATGACCGGCATCATCGTATTCGCTCTCGTCTTTAGAAGCAGCCTCACTCTGCTTGCTACCAGCAATAATACTATAAAGAACATTCGCCGACTTCTGTACATTCTCTTCGTTAATTAAACTTCTCAGTCCTTTTCCAAACCCATACTTCTCAGTGTCGGGGTGCTTGCCATCGGGGCTGTCGGTGCTACTATCTTTGGTGGCGCTGGTGCCGTCAGGAGACGCTTCGGTTGCCGCTCCCGTCGTATGACCTAATTCATCCGGCATTGGACGAACTCTTCTGCTGATTGCAATTCCGATCACATCAACTATCGCGTGAGTTTGTATCGCGGTTTCGTGATTTGCAATGAAGAATGTGACATGAACGTCTCGGTCCGAGACGTTGCCGATGGTCAAGGCGCTCCGCTGAGATCGCGGGTTCGCTTGCGGCCGCCGAGCCGTAGTCCGCTTCGCTCCCATGACGGTGGCCGGACCGGAACGGCAGAGAACGCCGTGCCCTCCCCCCCACGCATCCCATCACCAGTCGCGGCACGGGTCGCAAGCGGCTTCACCGCTCACCCCTTGACCCGCGCGGCGCGGAACCGCTTCCGGTACGTGCCCGGCGTGCCGAGCAGCGCGTTGGCGGTGTCGGCGTAGCGGGCCGCGCGGGCGGGGTCGAACGGCTCGCAGGCGAGCTCCAGCGCCGCGCGGGCCACGGGGAAGCACTGCGCCACCGGCGTGCCGCGGGGCAGCACGCCCTCGAAGCCGGGGTCGGTCCACACGGCGGGGAACAGGATGCCCACGTCCGTGTAGCGGTCGGCGTCCACCAGGCCCGTCAGCAGGCGGAACGGCAGGTCGTCGCGGTTCACGGGGTGGGTCGCGAACAGGGAGAAGCCGGGCTCCAGCTCCACGGTCCAGAAGCTGTTGAACTTGACGATCGCGCGGTCCTCGCGGTGCCAGGGCGTGCCCGACACCTGGGCGGGCACGTGGAACGACACGGGCGAGCGCGGGTGCGCGGCCACCGTGAGGGGCGGCAGGTCCCAGTCCCAGGCCAGCCGGCCCGCCGCGACGGTCACGTCGCAGGGCAGCGGGATCACGAAGCCGTGGCCCATGGCGTCCACGAAGGGCGGGCACTGCTTGACGGTGCGGACCTCGCCGCCGTGCAGCGCGGAGAAGCTCGTGGCCGGCATGGCCCGCAGCCAGTCGGGCAGGGCCGCGCGGGCGGGCACGGGCCGCTCCAGGCGGTCGATCAGGGCGGGGTCGCAGCGGAAGGTGACGCGCATGGGGGCTAGCTCGCACCGCGCCGGGGCGGATGGCAACCGGGGCGGCCGCGGCTCACCGCCTTCCCGACCTCGACGGAGGCCGCCGGAGACAGGCCGCCGGACCCTTGACAGCGGGACGACGCGGCTGATTTGAAGCCGCGGCCTCAAGCCTCGCTCCCGCCCCGCCGGCCTACCATCCGCACCAACACGAGCAGCCCCGCCCCGAGGAGCCCCCTTTGACCCTGCGCCCATCCGCCCCCGCGCCGCACGGGGGCGAGCGCCGCATCGCGGGACGGACCGCGGGGCCCGTGGCGGGCTTCCTGGGGCTCGCGGGCCTGCTCGTCGTGGCCGGCGTCCTGACCCTGCTCGCCCTCGACATGCGCGCCCAGGGGCGGCGCGACGCGATCCGCGACGTCGAGGCGAGCGCCTCGCTGCTGGCCGACCACGCGAGCCGCCTGTTCGAGGTGGCGGACGTGGCGTTGAGGGGCGCGGCCGGGCTGAGCACCGGGCTCGACTGGGACGCGGCCGCGCGCTCCGCCGAGCTGCAGCGCGAGCTCAAGACGATGGCCTCGACGCTGCCCTACGTGGAGGACGTCTGGCTCAACGACGCCACCGGGGCGCTGCGCTCCACCAGCTTCGCCTTTCCGGCCCCCGCCTCCAACGCGGCCGACCGCGACGCCTTCAAGGCGCAGGTGCGGCCGACCGACCGGATGTACGTCGACGGCCGGATCATCGGGCGCGTGACGGGGACGCCCACCTTCCTGCTGGCCCGGCGCCTCCAGGACGGGACCGGGGCGTTCCGCGGCATGGCGTCGGTCACGGCCGACCTGTCCTACTTCACCGACTTCTGGGGCAAGGTGCGGCTGCCGCCGAGGGCGGAGGTCACCCTGTTCCGCGCCCAAACCTTCGACGTGCTGGCCCGGCACCCCGACGCGGGCCCGGGCGACGCCCCGGACCCGACCGGGGCGCTGCGGGCCGCGATCGGGGCGTCGCGCGAGGCGGGGCTCGTGGATCCCGCGGCGGCCGGGGGGGCGGGCGACCGGATCATCGCCTACCGGCGCGTGGGCGACCTGCCCGTCTACCTCGCGGTGGGGGTTCCGGAGGCGGCCGTGGCCGCGGCCTGGCGCGGCCGGCTCGCCGGCTACGCGCCCCTCGCGCTCGCGGCCATGCTGGGGCTGGCCGGCTTGAGCGCGTTCGGCTTCCGGCAGGCAGGCCGCGACGCGCTGGCGACCGCGGCGCTCAAGCGCGCGCAGGTCGACCTGTCGGAGGCCAACGCGCGGCTGGAACGCACGGTCGAGGCGCGCACGGCGGAAGCGCGGGCGAGCGAGGGCCGGCTCCGCCTCATCCTGGAATCCGCCACCGAGTTCGCGATCATCGCGACCGACCTCGCCGGAACCGTCACCCACTGGAGCACCGGCGCCCGCAACGTGTTCGGCTGGGAGCCCGCGGACGCCGTCGGGCGCAGCGCGCGCCTGATCTTCACGCCCGAGGACCAGGCCGCGGGCGTGCTGGAAGCCGAGCTCGGCAAGGCGCTGACCGAGGGCCGCGCCGCCGACGACCGCTGGCAGACGCGCCGGGACGGCTCCCGCTTCTTCGCGACGGGCGCCCTGGTCCCCATGCGGGGCCCGGACGGGGCGCCGACCGGCTTCCTGAAGATCCTGCGCGACCGGACGCGGGAACACGAGGCGGACGAAGCCCGGCGGAGCCTGAACGCGACGCTGGAACGGCTCGTCGCGGAGCGGACCCGGGGGCTGGAGGCCGCCAACGAGCGCCTGGTCGCGGAGGCCGCGAGCCGCCAGCAGGCCGAGGAGCAGCTGCGCCAGGCGCAGAAGATGGAGGCCGTGGGCCGGCTCACGGGCGGCATCGCGCACGACTTCAACAACCTGCTCACCATCATCAGCGGGTCGCTCGACATGGCGCGGCGGCGCCTGGGGCGGGGCGACGCGGTTCGCGCCGAGACCCTGCTCGGCCAGGCCGCGGAAGGCGCCGACCGCGCCGCGGCCCTGACCTACCGCCTGCTCGCCTTCTCGCGCCAGCACCCGCTCGCCCCCGAGCCGGTGGACGCCAACAGGCTGGTGGGCGGCATGTCGGACCTGCTCGGCCGGACGCTGGGCGAGACGGTCGCGATCGAGACCGTGCTGGCGGGCGGGCTGTGGCGCACGCACGCCGACCCCAACCAGCTCGAAAGCGCGCTGCTCAACCTCGCCGTCAACGCGCGCGACGCCATGCCCGACGGGGGCCAGCTCACCATCGAGACCGCCAACACCCATCTCGACGAAAGCTACGCGGCCTCCCGCGAGGAGGTGGCGGCGGGGCAGTACGTCATGGTCGCGGTGAGCGACACCGGCACGGGCATGGCGCCGGAGGTCGTGGCCCGCATCTTCGAGCCGTTCTTCACCACCAAGCCGGTGGGCAAGGGGACCGGCCTCGGGCTCAGCCAGGTGTACGGCTTCGCCAAGCAGTCGGGCGGCCACGTCGCGGTCTATTCGGAGGCCGGGCACGGCACCACGATCAAGCTCTACCTGCCGCGCTTCCGCCAGGTGGGCGAGGCCGCGGCGGTCGACAGGGTCGTCGAGGTCCGGCGCGAGCCCGTGGCCCCGCTCGTCCCGGCCACCGCCGCCGAAACCGTGCTGGTGGTGGAGGACGAGCCCATGGTGCGCGCCTTCTCGGTCGCGGCCCTGGAGGAGGCGGGCTACCGCGTGCTGTCGGCGGGCGACGGCCCGAGCGGGCTCGCGATCCTCGACGCCCACCCCGAGGTGCGCGTGCTGTTCACCGACGTGGTGCTGACCGGGCCCATGAACGGCCGCAAGGTCGCGGACGAGGCGCTGCGGCGCAGGCCGGACCTGAAACTGCTGTTCACCACGGGCTACACGCGCAACGCCATCATCCACCACGGCCGGCTGGACGAGGGCGTGAAGCTGATCAGCAAACCCTTCACCTCGGCGAGCCTGGCCGCCAAGCTCAGGGCGGTGCTGGACGACGCCGACGGGGCGTGACGGTCCGCCCCCTCCCCGAACAGCTTCCCGGCGATGCCCCGCCGCCGTCCTGACCCGGGTCGCGCCACCGCGGGCGTCCCACGCGCGGCCGTCGGCACGGTGGGCGCCCGTGATCGTCCCCTCTGCGTGGGTCGCGGGGCGGGCGCTGCCCACGCTCACGGGATGGGCCGATGCTGCTCGCCGCCTCGGCTACGGTCCGACCAGCTGGCGCCGCGGAACGGCCCACAACGATTGAGCAACCGCCTGCATCGGGCTGGACGGGCTGACGCATGCGGCACCAAACCGACCCGTGCACGTTGAACAGGTCGTTTTAACCGAGTCCACGGGAGGGCCCATGTCGGACGCCAACACCACCACCGACCACAAGGTGATCCGGCAGTGGGCCGAGAAGCGCGGCGACCGTCCCTCGATCGTCCGCACCAAGGGCAAGAGCGGCGGCATCCTGCGGCTCGATTTCGGCCCCAAGGAGGACAAGCTCGACGAGGTGACCTGGGACGAGTTCTTCAAGATCTTCGACGAGAGCGAGCTCGCCTTCCTCCATCAGGACAAGACGCACGACGGCAAGGAAAGCCGCTTCTCCAAGTTCGTCCACAGGCACACCGGCAAGGACCACGGCTGACCGGGTCGCCGCAGGCGACCGGAGACAGCCCGGGCGGTCCACGCCGTCGCGCCCCGCTCGCGCAGGAAGGCCGGCACCGGAGATGGAACCCCGACCGCTCGCCTGTCCCGGGCGGCGAGCCTTCGCGGCACGGCGGAGGTGCCGGCCAGCCCGCCGCGCAGGCTGCCGGTTACCCGGCCGTGTCGCTCCGGGACGCGGAAGTCGGCCGTCGAGCCTGCGAACAGCCGAGAAAACCGAACCCGGGTGCGGTGTCTTTCTCCCGGCCGTGGCGGCGCCCCTCGGGGGAAAGGGCGTCGCCCCTCCGATACAGCAGGGCGGCCTTCCCTGCCTTGTCGCAAGCCAACAACCGCTTCCGTGTCGATCACGTCGCAGCGTCTCCCACACCGACGGCGATCACGATCGTTCATCTATGCCGCAGGTGGAGGTCTGCTGACGAGGATGTGGGTGAGACCCGCTTCGTAAGCGGGAAACGGTCCCGCCCGCGAGCGTCGAGCCGCGCGCCATTTTGCGGTTTCAGGAGCGGCGGATGCCTCGCTGGCACTCCAACGTCTTTGACGGTCAAGCCACCGTCGATCGGGACGGCGTGGACCTTCCCGATCACGGCCCGGCGGAAAGTGATCCGGGTGGCGGGCAAGGCTCTCGACGACGATGCGCATCGCCTCGCCCTGGGGCAGGACTGATTCGTGGAGGTGACGGACGACCAGGGCCTTGTCCTGTTCCATCTCGATTTCCACGTCACCGACGCACCTGTGCTGTGGCGAAGACCGAATAACCGCAACGGATGAGCCGCCGCGGTGCTGGCCCGCGTCGCGGCGGCCCGACCCGGCTGCGTCGGTTCTCGACAACCGCAGCCGGCCCGTCCCCGAGGGCCTTGCCGATCGGACGTCGCCTGAGCGGGCCTCGTCGGCCCTCCCGAGCTGGCACGGGCGCCGCCGACCCGGGCAACGCGGTTGGGAAACCGCGACGGGGCCGCCATCCACAAGGTAAGTTGTCACGCGGGGGCTTGGGGGCTACGATTGCCCAGGGTTGCGCCGGAGATCGCACCCGCAGGTCGCGCACCGGGAGCGGGATTCCGAGGGGATGGCGGACACGATACTGATCACGGGCGGGGCCGGCTTCATCGGGCGCTACGTCGCCCGGGCCGCCCTCCGGAAGGGCCATCGCGTCCGCATCCTCGACAGCCTCATCGAGCAGGTCCACGGCCGGGGCGGCGAGCCCGGGGCGCAGGCGGACGGCACCGAGTTCGAGCGCGGGGACGTGCGCGACGCGGGCGCGGTCGCCAAGGCTCTGCGCGGGGTCGACAAGGTGGTCCACCTCGCGGCCGAGGTCGGCGTGGGCCAGAGCATGTACGCGGTGGATCGCTACGTGGGGGTCAACGACCTCGGCACCGCCACCCTGTTCCAGTGCCTGATCGACCAGCCCGTCAAGCGCGTGGTGGTGGCCTCCTCCATGAGCATCTACGGGGAGGGTTTGTACCGGGACGGCGACGGCGGCCTGCACCAGGACGTGCTGCGCGGCCCCCGCGGGCCGGAGGGCGGCTGGGACCCGCTCGACGCGCGGGGCCGCCCGCTGGTCCCCGCCCCCACGCCGGAATGGAAGCGGCCCACGCTCGCCTCCGTTTACGCCATCACCAAATACGTCCAGGAGCGCCTGACGCTGACGCTCAGCCCCGCCTACGGCATGGAGGGCGTGGCGCTGCGGCTGTGGAACGCCTACGGGCCGGGCCAGGCGCTGTCCAACCCCTACACGGGCGTGCTGGCGATCTTCGCCTCGCGCCTGCACAACGGCAAGCCGCCGGTGATCTTCGAGGACGGGCGGCAGATGCGCGACTTCGTCCACGTCGAGGACGTGGCGCAGGCCTTCCTGCTCGCGCTCGACCATCCCGGCGCCGCCGGTCAGGTGTACAACGTCGGCAGCGGGACGGCCCGCACGGTGGACGAGGTCGCGACCCTGCTCGCGGAGGCCATGGGCCGGCCGGACCTCCCGCCCGAGATCGCGGGCAAGGCGCGCGCGGGCGACATCCGCCACTGCATCCCCGACATCTCGAAGATCCAGTCCGAGCTGGGCTTCGCGCCCCGGGCCGACTTCCGCGCGGGCCTGGAGGAGCTCGCCCGCTGGGTGGCCGAGCAGGAGGCGGTCGACCGCGTGGCCGACGCCCGGCGCGAGCTGGAAGCGCGGGGCCTCGTGGCATGACGGAGGCGGAGGGCGCGGGCCCGCCCCGCGGCCGGCGGGTGCTGGTCACGGGCGGGGCGGGCTTCATCGGCTCCAACCTCGCGGACCGGCTCGCGGGGGCCGGTCACACGGTGGTGGTCTACGACGCGCTGCTGCGCCCGGGCGTGGAGCGCAACCTCCGCTGGCTGAGGGACCGGCACCGCGAGGGGATCGAGGTGGTGGAGGCCGACGTGCGCGACGCAGGCCGCCTGGCCGAGGCCGCGCGCGACGCCGACGCCGTGTTCCACCTCGCGGCCCAGGTCGCGGTCACGACCAGCTTCGCGGACCCCCTGGCGGACTTCGACACCAACGTGCGCGCGACCGTGACCCTGCTCGACGCCCTGCGGGGGAGCGCCCGGCCCGTGCCGCTGGTGTTCGCCTCGACCAACAAGGTCTACGGCGCGCTCGACGACGTGGCCCTCCTGCGCACCAACGACGCCTACCTGCCCGAGGATTCGGGGGTCCGCGAGCGCGGGATCGGCGAGGATCGGCCGCTCGACTTCCACACGCCCTACGGCTGCTCCAAGGGCGCCGCCGACCAGTACGTGCTGGACTACGCGCGCTCCTTCGGCGTGCCCACCGCGGTGATGCGGATGAGCTGCATCTACGGGCCGCGCCAGATGGGCACCGAGGACCAGGGCTGGGTGGCGCATTTCGCCATCTCGGCGCTGGAGGGCCGCCCCGTCAGCCTGTTCGGCGACGGCTGCCAGGTGCGCGACATCCTGGACGTGGGGGACGCGGTGTCGGCCTACCTCGCGGCGTGGCGCAACATCGACCGGGTCGCGGGCCGCGCCTTCAACATCGGCGGCGGCCCGGCCAATGCGGTCAGCCTGCGCCAGCTCGTCCGCCACCTGGAGGTTTTGACTGGGCGCCCGCTCCGCGTCGACTGCGCGGACTGGCGGCCCGGCGACCAGAGGTACTACGTGTCCGACACGCGCGCCGCCGCCGCGGCGCTCGGGTTGCGGCGCCCGCGCCCCTGGCAGGACGGGGTCGCGGGCCTGCTCGCCTGGCTCACGGCGGAGCGCGGACTGGAGGCTGCCCCGCGGCCGGGCGAGGCGCTGAGGGCGGCGTCGTGAGGGTCGCGCTGGTCAACCCCGCCTGGGACTTCGCGAACAGCATCTACTTCGGCTGCCGCGCCCCCCACCTGCCGCTCGAACTCGGCTGCTGCCGCGTGCTGCTGGAGGCCGCGGGCCACGAGGTGCTGATGCTCGACGGCCCGCTCACGGGGACGTCCAACGATGGCCTGGCCGACGCGGTTGCGGCGTTCGGCCCCGCCATAACGGTGGTGACCACCGCCCCCACCTACCTGTTCTGGCGCTGCGCCCAGCCCGAGCTGCGCGTGCCGCGCGCCTTCCTGGCCGCCCTGGGCGGGCGCGGCGGCCGCACGGTGGCGGTGGGGCCGCACGGCTCGGCCACGCCGGAACCCGCGCTGCGCAAGCTCGGCTGCGACGTGGTGGTGCGGGGCGAGTGCGAGGAGGTCGTGGCACGCCTCGCCGCGGGCGGCCCGCTCGCGGCCGTGCCGTCGGTGGCCTTCCGCGAGGGCGAGGGCGTCCGCGTCACCGGCGGCCCGCACGCGACCGCCTTCACGGACCTGCCCGCCCTGCGCTGGCCCGACGAATGGGTCGCGCGCCACACCCACCACCACCACCGCTTCGACCGCGAGCCCCGCCGGCCCGGCGCCGAGGTGGAGGCCTCGCGCGGCTGCCCCTACCACTGCTCGTTCTGCGCCAAGATCGATTTCCGCGACAAATACCGCAAGCGCGACCTCGCCCCCCTGCTGGAGGAGATCGACGGGCTGGTCGCCCAGGGGGTCGAGTACGTCTACTTCATCGACGAGATCTTCCTGCCCCAGCGGCCGCTCCTGGAAGCGCTCCGGGCGCGCCCGATCGAGTTCGGCCTCCAGACCCGCATCGACCTGTGGAAGCCCGACATGCTGGACCTGCTGGGCGCCGCGGGCTGCGTGTCGATCGAGGCCGGCGTGGAAAGCCTGACCGTGGAAGGCCGCGCGGCGCTCGACAAGCAGTGCCGGATGACCACCGACGACCTGGCCGAGCGGCTCGTCCACGCCCGGCGCTCCGTGCCCTTCGTCCAGGCCAACCTCCTGGAGGTCGCGGGCGACGACGAGGCGCTGGTGGCGTCCTGGCGCGACGGGCTGCGGGCGCGCGGCGTGTGGGCCAACGACCCCGTACCCCTCTACCCCTACCCGAGTTCGCCCGACTACCGGAAGCTGTGGGGGGCGCCCGACGCCCGCGCGTGGGAGCGCGCCCACGCCCACTACCTCGCCCAGTTCGACACGCTGAGCGACATCCAGGACGGCCGCCCCCTGCCCCTGCCCGAGCTTGAGGCCGCCTGCTGCGCTTCATGCTGAGGGGCGCGCGCGTGCTGATGACCGCCGACGCCGTGGGCGGCGTCTGGACCTACGCGTTGGACCTCGCCCGCGGGCTGACGGGCCGCGGCGCGTCCGTGACGCTCGCGGTGCTCGGCCCCCGAGCGGAGGACGCGCGCAGGCGCGAGGCGGAGGCCTCGGGCATCGCGGTTCTCGACACCGGCGCCCAACCCGAATGGCTGGCCGACGCCCCGGCCGAGGTCGAGGCCGCGGCCGCTCGGGTCGCGGACCTGGCGCGCGCGGCCGACCTCGTCCACCTCAACCATCCCGTCCTGGCGGGGCTCGCGGCCCTGCCCTGCCCCGCGGTGGGCGTGGCCCATTCCTGCGTCGCGACCTGGTGGGCGGCCGTCCGCGGCACGCCGCTGCCCGCCGACTTCGCCTGGCGCGCCGCGCTGGTGGGCCGGGGCTGCCGCGCGGTCGACGCCCTGATCGCGCCGAGCCGGAGCTTCGCGGAGGCGACGCGTCGCGCCTACGCGCTCCCCGCCCCGCCGGTCGTGGTCCGCAACGGCCGCGCGGCTCCGCCCGCCTCGCCGGCCTTCGCCGCGACCCCGGCCCGCACGGTCTTCTCGGCCGGGCGGCTGTGGGACGAGGGCAAGGGGGCCGCGATCCTCGACGAGGCCGCGGTTCTGCTGCCCTGCCCCGTCGAGCTGGCCGGCGCCACGCGCGGCCCGAACGGCGCCGCGGTTGCGCTCCGCCACGCCCGCGCGCTCGGGACGCTCGGGGAGGCCGAGGTGGCGGCGCGCCTCGCGGCGCGGCCGGTCTACGCGGCGCCCGCGCTCTACGAACCCTTCGGCCTGGCGGTGACGGAGGCGGCCCAGGCGGGCTGCCCGCTCGTGCTGAGCGACATCCCGACCTTCCGCGAGCTGTGGGACGGCGCGGCCCTGTTCGTGCCGGTGCGCGACGCCCCCGCGCTGGCCGGGGCGGTCCGCGGCCTGCTGGACGCCCCCGCCCGCGCCGACGCCCTCGGCCGCGCGGCCGCGATCCGCGCGCGCCGCTACGGCCTGGACGCGGCCGTGGCGGGTACGGCCGCGGTTCACGAGGCTGTGCTCGGCGGCGAAACCGTGGCAGAAGCGCGGCCGGCATGAGAATCGTCTACTTCACGCATTCGCTGCAATCCTGCTGGAACCACGGCAACGCCCATTTCCTGCGCGGCGTGCTGCGCGAGCTGGGGCACCGCGGCCACGACGTCGCGTCCTACGAGCCCCAGGGGTCCTGGAGCCTCGCCAACCTCCTCCGCGACGCGGGCGAGGCGGGGCTCGACGCCTTCCGGCAGGCCTACCCGGACCTGCACCCGCTCACCTACGGCCCCGAGCCCGACCTGGCCGCCTTCTGCCAGGACGCCGACCTGGTGATCGTCCACGAGTGGAACGAGCCCGCGCTGGTGGCCGCGGTCGGCGCGCTCAAGCGCGAGGGCGCGCTCTTCACGCTGCTGTTCCACGACACCCACCACCGCGCGGTGAGCGACCCCGACGCGATCCGCGCCTTCGACCTGTCGGGCTACGACGGCGTGCTGGCCTTCGGCGAGGCGCTCGCCGCCGTGTACCGCCGCTGGGGCTGGGGCGAGCGCGTCGTGGTGTGGCACGAGGCGGCCGACACGCGCCTGTTCCGGCCGCCCGAGCGGGAGGAGGCGCGCAGCGGCCTCGTGTGGATCGGCAACTGGGGCGACGGCGAGCGCTCGGCCGAGCTCGACGGCTTCCTGTTCGGCCCCGCGAAGGAGGCGGGCCTGCCCCTCGACGTTTACGGCGTGCGCTATCCCGCCGACGCCCTCGACGCGCTGCGCGCCGCGGGCGCCACCTACCACGGCTGGGCCCCGAACGCGGCGGCGCCCGGCCTGTTCGCCCGCGCGCTGGCGACCGTCCACGTGCCGCGCCGCTTCTACGTCGAGCGCCTGCCCGGCATCCCGACCATCCGGGTGTTCGAGGCGCTGGCCTGCGGCCTCCCGCTCGTGTGCGCGCCGTGGTCGGACAGCGAGCACCTGTTCGAGCCGGGCCGCGACTTCCTCCTGGCGCGCGACCGGGCCGAGATGGTGTTCCACCTGCGCGCGCTCGCCCACGAGCCGGGCCTGCGCGCCAGCCTCGCGGCGCATGGGCTCGCCACGGTCAAGGCGCGCCACACCTGCCGCCACCGGGTCGACGAGCTGCTGGGCGCGCTGGGCGCCATCAAGGCCGCCCCGCCGCGGAGGGCGCTCGCGTGAACATCGCCTTCTACGGCTCCAGCCTGCTGTCCTCCTACTGGAACGGCGCCGCGACCTACTACCGGGGCATCGTGGCGGCGCTCCACCGCCACGGCCACCGCACCACCTTCTTCGAGCCCGACGCCTTCGACCGGCAGAGCCACCGCGACATCGAGCCCCCGCCCTGGGCCGCCTCGGTCGTGTATCCCGCGACCGAGGCGGGCCTGCGCGCCGTCGTGGCCCGCGCCGCCGAGGCCGACGTGGTCGTGAAGGCGAGCGGGGTCGGGGTGTTCGACACCGAACTGCTGCAGGGCGTCATGGCCGCGGCGCGGCCGGGCGCGCTGCGCGTGTTCTGGGACGTGGACGCGCCCGCCACCCTGGCCGAGATGCGCGGCGCGCCCGACCACCCGCTGCGCGCCGCCCTGCCGGGCCTCGACGACGTGTTCACCTACGGGGGCGGCCCGCCCGTGGTGGCGGCCTACGAGGGGTTCGGGGCGCGCCGCTGCGTGCCCGTCTACAACGCGCTCGACCCCGACACGCACCACCCCGCCCAGCTGGACCCGCGCTTCGCGGCCGACCTGTCCTTCCTGGGCAACCGCCTGCCCGACCGCGAGGCGCGCGTGGAGCGCTTCTTCCTGGACGCCGCGGCGCGGCTGCCGGACAAGCGCTTCCTCATCGGCGGCAACGGCTGGCACGACAAGCCGATGCCGCCCAACGTGCGCCACCTCGGCCACGTCTACACGCGCGACCACAACAGCTTCAACGCGTCCTCCCGCGCGGTGCTCAACATCGCGCGCGACTCCATGGCGGACGTGGGCTTCTCGCCCGCGACGCGCGTGTTCGAGGCGGCGGGCGCCGCGGCCTGCCTGATCACCGACGCCTGGGAGGGCCTGGACCTGTTCCTCAAGGACGGCGAGGAGGTTCTGGTGGCGCGCGACGGCGCCGAGGTCGCGGCCCATCTGGCGGCGCTCACGCCCGAGCGGGCCCGCGCGATCGGCGAGGCCGCCCGCGCCCGCGTGCTGGCCCACCACACCTACGACCGGCGCGGCACGCAGGTCGACGCCATCCTGCGCGCGCGGCTGGCGGAGCGCGCCGCGTGAGCGCCCCGCCGCTCACCATCGTCGTCCTGGGGCTCAGCCTGTCGTCGTCCTGGGGCAACGGGCACGCCACCACCTACCGCTCCCTGCTGAAGGCCGTGGCCGAGCGCGGCCACGACGTCACCTTCCTGGAACGCGACGTGCCCTGGTACGCGAGCGAGCGCGACGTCACCGATCCGGGCTACTGCCGCCTCCGCTTCTACCGCGACCTCGACGGGCTCGCGAGCTTCCTGCCGGCCATCGCCTCGGCGGACGCCGTGGTGGTGGGCTCCTACGTGCCCGAGGGCCGGGCCGTGGGCGCGCTGGTGCAGCGGGTGGCCTCCGGCGTGCGCGCCTTCTACGACATCGACACGCCCGTGACGCTGGCGGCCCTCGACCGGGGCGACTGCGCCTACCTGTCGGCCGACCAGATCCCCGGCTACGACCTCTACCTGTCCTTCACCGGCGGCCCGACCCTGCTCCGGCTGGAACGGCAGTACGGGGCGCCCATGGCCCGCGCGCTGCACTGCTGCGTGGACCCCGCGCTGTACGCGCCGCGCCGCGATCCCGTCCGCTGGGACCTGAGCTATCTCGGCACCTACAGCGCCGACCGGCAGCCCGTGCTGGACCGGCTGCTGATCGAGCCGGCCCAGCGCGCCCCGCACCTGCGCTTCGCGGTGGCGGGCCCGCAATACCCCGCCGACATCGCCTGGCCCGCCAACGTGGAGCGGTTCGAGCACGTGTCGCCGCCCGACCACCCGGAGTTCTACGGCGTCAGCCGCTGGACGCTGAACGTCACGCGCGCCGACATGGTCCGGGCGGGCTGGAGCCCCAGCGTGCGCCTGTTCGAGGCGGCCGCCTGCGGCACGCCCCTGATCTCGGATCGCTGGGACGGGCTGGAGGCCGTGCTCCGGCCCGGCCGCGACGTGCTGCTCGCCGAAACGGCCGACGACGTGCTGGCGATCCTGGGCGAAGGCGTCCCCGGGCGCCGCGACGCCCTGGCGGCCCAGGCCCGCGCCCGCGTCCTCGCCCACCACACGGCCGCGCACCGCGCCGCGGAGTTCGAGCGCTGCGTCCTGGAAGCGCGGGCCCCGGCTCAGGTCGCGCGGATGTAGTCGATGATCGAGCGCTGCTCCTCCTCGATCCCGTCGAGCCGGTGCTTGACCACGTCGCCGATCGAGATAAGGCCCATGAGGCGGCCATCGGCCACCACGGGCATATGGCGGAAGCGGCCTTCCGTCATGCGCTCCATCGCCTCCTCGACGGTCGTGTCCTCCGTCGCGGTGACGACCCGGCCCGTCATGTGGCGGGACGCGGGGTCGCCCAGCGCGGCTTCGCCGTGGCGCGCCAGCGCCCGGACGATGTCGCGCTCCGACAGGATGCCGAGCACGGCCCCGTCCGCGCCCGTCATCACCACGGCGCCGATGCGCTTCTGATCGAGCAGCGCCACGATCTCGCCCAGGGTGCGGTGCGGGGACGCCGTGACGACGGCGCGGCCCTTGCTGGCCAGGATGTGCGAAACCTGCATGGGATCCTCCTTCGGCGTCCGGGCGATCTCGTGTCGCCTCGGCGTCGGAGTCGGAGCATGATCCGGTCGCGCGGGGTGCGCAAGGTGGTCCCGTCCCCGGGGGATGAAGACGGCCGGCCCCGGCTTGCACGGGACAACGCCCCTTCCTATTACCTGCGAGTGCGACCTCGACCTTGACGGGGCGCACCCGCATCCTGCCGCCCGGACCACCCCGCACCATGGCCACGCATCGCACCAAAGCCCTCATCATCGGCGCGGGCCCGGCGGGCTACACGGCCGCGGTCTACGCGGCGCGCGCCAACCTGGAGCCGATCGTGGTGCAGGGCCTGCAGCCCGGCGGCCAGCTCACCATCACCAGCGACGTCGAGAACTGGCCGGGCGACACCTCCGTGCTGGGCCCCGCGCTGATGGAGCGGATGGCCGCGCAGGCCGAGCACGCCGGCGCCCGGCTCGTCTACGACATCATCTCCGACGTGGATTTTTCCGAGCGGCCCTTCACCTGCCGCTCGGACAGCGGCGACACCTTCGTGGCCGACACCGTGATCGTGGCCACCGGCGCCCAGGCGCGCTGGCTCGGCCTGCCCTCCGAGCAGGCCTACCTCGGCCAGGGGGTGAGCGGCTGCGCGGTGTGCGACGCGGCCTTCTTCAAGAACAAGCACGTGGTGGTGGTGGGCGGCGGCAACACCGCGGTGGAGGACGCCCTCTACCTCACCCGGCACGTGCGCTCGGTCACGCTGGTCCACCGCCGCGACCGGCTCAGGGCCGAGAAGGTCATGCAGGACCGCCTGTTCGCCAGCCCCAAGGTGACGCTGCGCTGGAACACGGTGGTGGAGGAGGTGCTGGGCACGGCCGCCGTTCCCCGCAAGGTCACGGGCGTCCGGCTGCGCGACACCGGCACGGGCGCGACCGAGGACCTGCCCGCGGACGGCGTGTTCGTGGCAATCGGGCATTCGCCCGCCACCGGCGTGTTCAAGGGCCACCTGCCCCTCGACGCGGACGGCTACGTGCTGACCGCGCCCGACTCCACCGCCACCAGCGTGCCCGGCGTGTTCGCGGCGGGCGACGTCAAGGACCGCGTCTACCGCCAGGCCGTGACCGCCGCCGGCATGGGCTGCATGGCGGCCCTGGAGGCCGAGAAGTTCCTGGCCGAGCACGTGGCCGACCCGGCCGAACGGCGCGCCGAGCGCCGGGAAGCGCAGATGATCGGCGCCTGGGAATAGGACGTTCGGAGGCGGGGGCCGTGGATTGGGATCGATTGCGCGTGTTCCAGGCCGCCGCCGAGGCTGGCTCCTTCACGCACGCCGGCCAGAGCCTCAACCTCAGCCAGTCGGCCGTGAGCCGCCAGATCAGCGCGCTCGAGGCGGACCTCGAAGTTCCCCTGTTCCACCGCCACGCCCGCGGGCTGATCCTGACCGAGCAGGGCGAGCTGCTGCTGCGCACCGTGCAGGACGTCATGGCCAAGCTCGACGTCGTCAAGACGCGGCTCGCCGACAGCCGCGAGAAGCCCAACGGCGAGCTGCGCATCGCCACCAACTACGCGCTCGGCACCTTCTGGCTGCTGCCGCGCCTGGGTGAGTTCATGGAACTCTACCCCGACATCCGCGTGGCCGTGATCCTGACCGACGACGAGCTCGACCTCGGCATGCGCGAGGCCGACGTGGGCCTGCGCCTGCGCGAGCCGGTGCAGCCCGACCTGATCCGGCGGCGGCTGTTCACCGTGCGCTACCACGCCTACGCGTCGACCGAGTACCTCAAGCGCAACGGCCAGCCGAAGTCGGTCGAGGACCTCGACCGGCACCGGCTGATCGGCTACAGCGGCGGCGCCGCGAACTTCCTGACCCCCACGCTGAACTCGCTGCAGGGGGCGGGGCGCGACAACCGCAGCCCGCGCGCCTCCGCCCTCACCGTCAACAACATGGTGGGCCTGCGCACCGCGGTGGAGAGCGGGGCGGGCATCGGCGTGCTGCCCGACCACTCGGTGGTGCCGGAGTCGGGCCTCGTGCAGCTGCTGCCGCACGCCGAGATGCCGGAGCTCGACTGCTACTTCGTCTACGCGGAGGAGCTGAAGACGGTCGCGCGCGTGCAGGTGTTCCGCGACTTCCTCGTCAC
>CAXTDZ010000012.1:0-31700 GCA_964243035.1 uncultured Lichenihabitans sp. | reverse complement strand
GCTTCAAGCCGCTCGCGGTGGTGGTGCTGGACGCGCGCGGGGTGGTGAAGGCCGCGGCGGCCGAGGACGGCACCTCGCTGAAGCGCTTCGAGATCGCGCGCGGCAAGGCGTTCGGGGCCCTGTCGCTCGGCATCGGCTCGCGGTCCATCGCCAAGCGCGCCAAGGAGCAGCCGAGCTTCGTGGCGGCCGTGACCCACGCGGTGGGCGGCGACCTCGTGCCCGTGCCGGGCGGCGTGCTGCTGCTCGACGGTGGCGGGGCCGTGATCGGGGCGGCGGGCGCGTCAGGCGACCTGTCCGACAACGACGAGGCCGCGCTGCTGGCGGGCGTCGCGGCGGCCGGCCTCAAGGGCGACCCGGGGCAGGACTGACCGGTGCCGCCAGTCCCACGGCGGGACGCTCACGCGGGCGCCCGGCCGCCCACCCCGCGCGCCACCACCCACAGCGCCCGCATCGCGATCGGCAGCGCCAGCGCGGGCTCGCGCCGCACCTGACCCACCGCCTCGCCAAGGCGCACCACGACGCGGCCCAGCGCCTCGGCGCGGCTGCCCTTGAGCTGCCGCTCCACCGCGGGCTTGCGCTTGAAGTGGATGCCGCCCCGGGCCACCGCGGCCTCCACGGCGGTCCCCGCCTCGACGTCGAGCCTGGCGCGGTGCAGCCAGACCGCGTGCCTGAGCGCCGCCCCGAGCAGCACGCCCGGGTCGGTGCCGCCCGGCCCCAGGACGCGGCGGCCGAGCCGCTCGACGGCGGCCAGGTCGCCCGCGAAGGCGGCGTCGATCAGCGCGTCGCCCGCCAGGGCCGAGGCGTCGGCCACCACAGCCTCGACGTGGTCGAGCGTGACGGCGGTTGCCCCGTGCGCGTGGAGCAGCAGCTTCGCGATCTCCGAGCGGCTCGCCAGCCTGTCGGCCCCGAGGAGGCCCACGAGCACCCGCCTGGCGTCGTCGTCGACCGCGAGCCCCACCGCCGCCGCCTCCGCCTCGATCAGGCGGCCGAGGTCGGCGGCCTCGTCCGGGTAGCACTCGATCGACACGCCGTTCCTGGCGCGCTCGGCGAGCTTGCGCAGGGCCGCGTCCTTCTTGAGGCCGCCCGCCTCGACCACGGCGGGGGCGGCGTGGGGCGAGGCGAGGTGGTGCTCCAGCGCGGGCAGCAGCGAGCGGGCGCCGGCCTCGATCAGGATCGCGCGCCGGCCGCCGAACAGCGGCACGGTGTTGGCCTCGTCGGCGAGCCGGCCGGGGTCGCCCGCGACCTCGTCGCCCGCCAGCCGCACGAGCTGGAACGGGTCGGCGGGGTCGTCCACCAGCGCCCTGGCGAGGGCGCGGACGCGCTCGCTCACCAGGCCCGCGTCCGTGCCGAACACCAGGTAGAGCTGGAAGCCCGTGCAGTCGCGCTTCAGGAAGCGGTCGGCCTCGTGGCTCTTGATGGCGACCATGCGTCGGTCGGGGTCGGAGGGCGGCTCCCGCCCTCAGATGTGGATCGCCCGGCCCTCCACGGCCATCGCGGCCTCCTTGACGGCTTCCGAGATGGTGGGGTGGGCGTGGGTGGTGCGCGCCAGGTCCTCGGACGAGCCGCCGAACTCCATGATCACGGCCGCCTCCTGGATCAGCTCGCCCGCGACCGAGGCGATCATGTGGACGCCCAGCACCCGGTCGGTCTCGGCGTCGGCCAGCACCTTGACGAAGCCGTCGGTGTGGCGGGTCGCCCGCGCGCGGCCGTTGGCCGTGATGGGGAACTTGCCGACCTTGTAGCCGATGCCCGCGGCCTTGAGGTCCTCCTCCGTGGCGCCCACGGCCGCGACCTCCGGCATCGTGTAGACGACGCTGGGCACGGCCGCGTAGTTGACGTGACCCGCCTGGCCCGCCAGCAGCTCGGCCACCGCGACGCCCTCGTCCTCCGCCTTGTGGGCCAGCATGGGGCCGCGCACCACGTCGCCGATGGCGTAGATGCCGGGCACGCTGGTGGCGAAGTGCTGGTCGATCACCACGCGGCCGCGCTCGGTCGCCACGCCCGCCTCGGCCAGGCCGAGGCCGTCGGTGACGGGCCGCCGGCCGATCGCGACCAGCACCACGTCGGCCTCCAGGGCCTGCGCCTCGCCCCCCGCCGCGGGCTCGAAGGTGACGGTGGCGCCCCTGCGGTTGGAGCCCTCGGGCGCGGGCGTGACCGCCGTCACCTTCTGGCCGAGGTGGAAGGCCAGGCCCTGCTTGCTCATGATGCGGTGGAACTGCTTGGCGAGCTCGCCGTCCATGCCGGGCAGGATGCGGTCGAGGTACTCGATCACCGTCACCTCGGCGCCGAGCCGCCGGTACACGGAGCCGAGCTCCAGCCCGATCACGCCCGCGCCGATCACCACCATCTTCTCGGGCACGCCGTCGAGCGCCAGCGCGCCGGTGGAGGACACCACCACCTTCTCGTCGATCGCAACCCCGGGCAGCGACGCCGAATCCGAGCCGGTGGCGATCACGACCGCCTTCGTGTCCAGCACCTGCGCGGCGCCGTCCTCGCCCAGAACCTCGACCTGGCCCGCCCCCTTGACGCGGCCCGTGCCGCGGAAGGTGTCGACCTTGTTCTTCTTGAACAGGTAGCCGACGCCGTTGACGTTGGCCGTCACGGTGTCGTCGCGGTGCTTGCCCATCTGCGGCCAGTCGAGCTCGGGCTTGGGCGCCCTGATGCCGAGCGCCCCGAACTCGTGGCCCGCGGCCTCGAACATCTCGGTCGCGTAGAGCAGCGCCTTGGAGGGGATGCAGCCGATGTTGAGGCAGGTGCCCCCGAAGGTCGGGCGCTTCTCCACCACGGCGGTCCTCAACCCGAGCTGGGCCGCGCGGATCGCGCACACGTAGCCGCCAGGGCCGGTGCCGATGACGACGAGATCGTAGGCCATGGTGTCCTTGGAAGAAGGGCGTGAGGTGGAAGGCGGCGTGGCATGCCGCCGAGATGTCCGCGGCCCGTAGCTAATCATCCCGGCGACGCGAGACAACCGGGCGCTTCACCAACGACGATCACGACCAGCTTCGACGCCACCTCGCCAAGCTCGCTTCCGCCTGCAACGTCGGCCGTCGCTCCAAGACGCTGAAAGGGCCCACGCCCGGCCGCCGAAGCTCCCGGCCCGGCGCCGGGCCGGCCTCCCGCCTTGCGCCGCGTCGCGGCCGGTGCCCTTCCGCGGTGACGACAGGCCCGCCAACCAAAGGACCGGGCGTTCCGGGAAGCGCCGCCTGGCGTCAGGTCACGCGACCGGCCCGCGCAGGGCTGCCAGGGCGTGCATCTGGGTTTTCAGCGCCGGGTAGAGGGCGGCGTAGACGTCGAACACGGCGTCGTAGCGCCGCTTGCGGGCCGGGTCGGGCTGGGCGCGCTCAACCAGCGTGACCCACGTGTTCTCGTCGTGGGGCCCGATCAGCCCGGCCCCCAGCGCCGCCAGCCGCGCCGCGCCCAGCGCCGCCTCCACGTCCTCGCGGATGGTCCAGACCGGGTAGCCGGTGACGTCGGCCACGATCTGCATCCACAGGTCCGAGCGCGCCGCCCCGCCCACCACCACGAGCCGCCCTTCCAGGGCCGCCGACCCCTTGGCGCCCGCTTCCATGTTGTGGCGCAGCGCCAGCGTCACCCCTTCCAGCACGGCGCGGTACAGGTGGGCGCGGGTGTGGAACAGGTTGAGCCCCACGAAGGCGCCGGACGCCTGCCCGTCCCACACGGGAGAGCGCTCGCCCATGAGGTAGGGCAGGAAGACCACGCCGTCCGCGCCGGGCGGCAGGACCGCGGCCGCGTCCTCCAGGATCGCGTGCGGGTCGCGGCCCGCGGCGCGCCCCGCCGCGACCTCGGCCTGGCAGAACTGCTCGCGGTACCACGTCACCGAGGCCCCCGCCGACCCCGCGCCGCCGAACACGTAAAGGTCCTCGGCCGTGCCCACCACGTAGGGCATGGAGATCAGCCCGTGCGCGGCATCGGCGGAGGGCGCGATGTAGCCCCAGCACATGCTGGTGCCGATCATGGCGACGTGGTGACCGGGCGCCACCACGCCCGCCGCGTAGGTCGCGACCGCGGCGTCCACCCCGCCCGCCATCACGGGCGTGCCGGCCGCGAGCCCGAGCCGGGCCGCCGCAGCCTCCGTCAGCCCGCCCACCGCGTCGGAGGGGTCCACCAGCCGCGCGGGCATGAGGCGGGCCGGGATGCCGAGGGCGTCGAGCATCTCGGCCGACCAGCGCCGCGCCGCCACGTCGTACACCCCGCCCAGGTTGCCGGCCGAGGAATGGTCCACCGCGACCGCCCCCGTCAGCCGGTGGATCACGAAGGCGTTGGGCGGCAGGAACAGCGCGGTCCGCTCCCACACGTCCGGCCGCTCGTCGCGCAGCCACAGGATCTTGGTGAAGCCGTAGTAGCTGTCGACGCCGTTGCCCGTGACCGCGCGGAGGCGGGCGAGGTCGAGGTGGTCCTTCACCCAGGCGACCTGCTTCTCCGCCCGCCGGTCCATCCAGATCAGGCACGGGTGCAGGGGCCTGACCTCGGCGTCGACCGGGATGCCCGAGCCGCCGTACAGGCTCGACACGCAGAGCGCGCGCACCGCGCCCGGCGCCGCCCGCGCCACCTCGGCCACGCAGGCCTCCACGGCCTCCACCCACACGTCGGGATGCTGCTCGGCCCAGCTGGGCCGCGGCGTGTCGGGCGCGTAGGCGCGCGAGGCCTGGGCCAGGATGGCGCCGTCGCGTGCCACCAGCACGGCCTTGGTGCTCTGGGTGCCGATGTCGACCCCGATCACGGCGTCCGCCATTGCAGCCTCCCCGCTCAGATGTCGAAGCCGTGGGGCAGGATCACCAGGTCGCGGATCACCACGCCGCGCGGCCGCGTCAGCATGAACACCACGGCCTCGGCCACCTCCTTGGGCTCGATCAGCCCGCCCGCCGCGACCGTGGCGGCCAGCCGTTCCGGCGACCAGTCCTTGAGCAGCGCCGTCACCACCGGCCCGGGCGCCACCTCGCACACGCGCACGCCGTGCTTGATCATCTGCCGCCGCACCGTGTGAACGAAGGCCTGCACGGCGTGCTTGGAGGCCGTGTAGACCGGCTCGGCCACCACCGGCACGAAGCCCGCGATCGAGCTCGTCACCACCACGTCGCCCGTCTTGCGCTCCATCATGTGCGGCAGCACGGCGCGCACGCAGCGGAACACCGCGTTGACGTTGAGGTTCAGCATGCGGTCCCACGCGTCCGGGTCGCCCTCGGCCGCCTCGCCCCCCACGTAGGCGCCCGCGTTGGCGTGGAAGATGTCGAGCTGCCCGGCCCGCTCCAGGATGCCCGGCACCATCGTGGCCACGCTGGCGGGGTCGAGCAGGTTGACCACCAGCGGGATCGCGCCCTCGCCCAGCTCCGCGCAAACCTCCCGCACCTTGTCCGCCGCGTAGTCAACCAGAACAACACGCGCCCCGGCCGCGAGCATCGCCCGGGCGCACTCCAGGCCAATGCCGGACGCCGCACCCGTGATCGCCGCAACCTTGCCCGAAAGACCATCCGCCATGCGACCCTCCCACCCTTGATCCGCGACCCGCGACGTCCGGCGGCGAAATCCCGAAGGCTCAGGCGCGGCCGTGTGACACGCGCGACCGGCGGGCCAGCGAGTCGACGATCACCGCGACCGCGAGCACGCCGCCCGTGATCATGTATCGAAGCGACGACGACAGATCGAGCAGCGTCAGCCCGCTCGCGATCGACTGGATCACGATGATGCCGAGCAGGGCCGAGTAGGCGCTGCCGCGCCCCCCGAACAGGCTGGTGCCGCCGATCACGGCGGCCGCGATCGCGTTCAGGTTCACGTCGCCCGTGCCGGCCTGCTGGCTGGCCGACGCGAGGCGGGCCGCCGACAGCACGCCGCCCAGGGCGGCCAGCGTCGAGCACAGCGCGAAGGCGCTGGTGTAGACGCCTCGCACGTCGATGCCCGCGCGGCGGGCCGCTTCCCGGTTGCCGCCCACCGCGGTCATCGAGCGGCCCCATTTGGTGCGCCGCAGCGCGTAGTTCATGATGATGACGAGGCCGACGAACAGGCCGAACATCCAGGGGATGCCGCGGTCCCCGTTCAGGTAGACCACCACGGCTTCCAGCAGCAGCACGAGCAGCACGGCGCGCCCCACCAGCCCCGCGGGCGAGGGCGGGGTCAGGCCCGCCGCGCGGCGGCGCTTGATCGTGGTGAAGCCGGTCCAGAAGTAGGCCAGGCCCGCCAGCGCCGCGAGCGCGTAGGCCACCCAGTGCGGCATCACCAGCGTCTGGCCGAGGTCCACCAGGAACGCGTCGTAGGGAAGGTTGATCGACCCCGTCGAGCCCAGGATGTAGAGCTGGAAGCCCAGCACGGCCAGGAGCCCCGCCAGCGTCGACACGAAGCTCGGCATCCCGAGCGCGTTGAACAGGGCCGCGTAGATGAGGCCCATGACGGCGCCCGTCAGCAGCGCCACGGGGATCGCGGCCACCACCGGCCAGCCCGCGTTGACCCACAGCACGCCCACCACGGCGGACGCGAACCCGCTGACCGAGCCAACCGACAGGTCGATCTCGCCCACCATCAGGATGCAGACGATGCCGAGCGCGATCACGCCCTCCGTCGACGAATCGAACAGGAGGTTGACCAGGTTGTTGGGGGACAGGAAGACCGGGTTCAGGCTCTGGAACACCGTCCAGATGATGACCAGGCCCACGATGACGGGGAGCGAGCCGAGGTCGCCCGAGCGGACGCGGTCGAGAAAGCCGCGGATGGAGCCGCCCAGGCCCTGGTCGTGCCTGACCCTGACGTCGGCCCGGTCGAGCCGCGGCCTCGCCGCTCCGGTGTTGATGTCGCTCAAGGCCGTGCCTCCGGTGCGGGGTCTCGCTGGGCTTGGCGTCGCCCGGAGCGGCGCGACACCGCGTTGTCGGCAGCCCCGGTGATGGCGCTGACCAGCTCCTGGTTGGAGGCGTCGGGATAGAAGATGCCGTTGTTGCGCCCGAGCCGCAGCACCACGATGCGGTCGGCCACGGCGCGGACGTCCTCCATGTTGTGGCTGATCATGATGACGCCCAGGCCGCGGTCGCGCACGCGCTCGATCAGGTTCAGCACCTCGGCGGTCTGCGCCACGCCAAGCGCCGCGGTGGGCTCGTCGAGCATGATGAGCTTCGGGTCGAGCAGCAGCGAGCGGGCGATCGCGACCGTCTGGCGCTGCCCGCCCGACAGCGAGGCGATCGGCTCGCGCACGCTTGGGATGCGGGCGGACAGCTCGTTGAGCAGCGTCCAGGCCCGGATCTCCATCGTGACCTCGTCGAGGCCGTAGGGCTTGAGCTCCTTGCCCAGGAAGATGTTGGCGACCACGTCGAGGTTCTCGCACAGCGCCAGATCCTGGAACACGGTCGCGATGCCCAGCGCGAGGGCGTCGTTGGGGCCCGTCAGCGAGACGGGCTTGCCCTGAAACGTCATGGTGCCGCTGGTGGGCTGGTGGACGCCCGCCAGCACCTTGACCAGGGTCGACTTGCCCGCGCCGTTGTCGCCCACCAGCGCCACGACCTCGCCCGCGCGGACGTCGAGGTCGATGTCGGTCAGGGCGGACACGGCGCCGAACTGCTTGCAGATGCCGCGCAGGCTGAGCACCGTCCCGCCCGCGGGCGGGGCGTTTTGCGACGCGTCGGTCATGGGTCCGCTCCCCGTTCGAGCCGCCGCGTCGACCGCGGCGGGCTTGGCTCCCCGCCTCCCGCCGGTCAAGGCGGGAGACGGGGCTTGTCGCATGCTTCAGGGCGCGATGCCGAGCTTCTTGCAGCCTTCGGCGTAGCGGCCCGTGCAGAGCACGGCGCCCGTCTCGATCGGCTTGCCCGCGATCTCGCGGTCGACGATCTCGGCCTTGAGGTTGTCGGCCGTCACCAGCGCGGGCGTGAACAGCTTGGTGGGTGTCTTGAACAGGGTGGTGTCGGGCTGGGGGGTGTCGCCGCCGAGCAGCGCCACCGCGACGTCGGCCGCCGCGGCCGCGACGATCTCGCTCGGCTTGTTGATGGTGTTGTACTGGTCGCCCGCGATGATGAGCTGCAGACCCGCGATCGTGGCGTCGTTGCCGGTCACGGGCGGGACGGGGGTGACGCCCGCCGCCTTGAAGGCCGCGACCGCGCCCCCGCCGGTGCCGTCGTTGGCCGCAACCACGCCCACGATCTTCTTGGTGAAGCGCGTGATCTGCCCGCTCGCCCACTGCTGGGCCTTGGAGGGCTGCCAGTCGGGCGTGTCGTATTCGGCGAGCGTCGCGTAGCCGCCGTCGGCCAGCCCCTCGTGGATGCCCTTCTTGATGAGGCCCGCGGCGGCGTCCGTGGGCGAGCCGTTGATCTCCAGCACGCCCGTGCCGGACGCCGGCACCTTGTCGGCCTTGAGGTGGTCAACCAGCGACTTGGCGATCGTCTTGCCGATCTCCTCGTTGTTGAAGGACACGTAGAAGTCGGCCGGCGTGGAGGGGATCGGGCGGTCGTAGGCGATCACCTTGATGCCGCGGCTGTGGGCCTGCCGCAGCAGGGTCGCGGCGGCCGTCGAATCCACGGGGTCGAGCACGATGGCCTTGGCGCCCTGCGAGATCACCGAGTTGAACTGCTGCTGCTGACGCGAGGCGTCGGCGTCGGCGTTCTGGTAGAGCACCTTGCAGGTCGGGCAGAGCTTCTGCATCTCGGCCACGAAGCCCGGGTGGTCGTGCTCCTCGTAGCGCGTCGAGCCCTGGTCGGGCATCAGGAAGGCGACGGTCACGTCGGACACCGTCGCGGCCCGGGCCGCCGTTCCACCCAGCAGGGTCAGGGCAAGGAGCGCGGCCGCAGTGCCGCCCCGCGTCGCTTGGAAATGCCGAATCATTGGATGTCTCCTCCTGGAACCATGGTTTGGGACTGCCGCGCCCGCGTCCGAGGCGATCGGACGCGCGAGGTGCGGTGCGACGGCGTGGTCCCGCACGGGAAAGACCGTCACGCCGCGACAGCGAGGCGGCTGGCTTGCCGCCGCAAGCTGCGGAACTTGGACGGCGGCATGCCCTTCAGGGCCAGGAACCGCCGGTTGAAGTTGGACACGTTGTTGAAGCCGACCTCGTGGCAGATCTCCAGGATCGACAGGTCGTCCTGGCTCAGGTGCTGGCACGCGAGTTCGATGCGCAGGGCGTTGACGTAGTGGACGAAGGTGAGCCCCGTGTGCTTGCGGAAGGCGCGCGCGAAAGCGCTCACGCTCTGGCGGGCGAGCTTCGCCACGTCGGTTTCGCTGAGTTCGCGCGTGAAGTTGCGTCCGATGTGCTGGAGCACGAAGTTCATGCCCGTTGACAGGTAGGCCGAAGGCTGCGGCTGGAAGCCGATGCTGGCGAGCGGCGCGCGTTCCTCGCAGTGGCCGATCAGATCGAGGATGGCGACGAACAGCCCGATCCGGCGGGCCTCGCTCGCGGTGAGCAGGTCGCGCATGAGCGGCCCCACGCGGTCGGCGACCGCTGCGCCGAAGCGGATGCCCCGGATGGCCTCCCTGAGCAGGGCTTCCACGAAGCGCAGCTCGGGAAAGGTCCGCAGGCACCCGGCGATGAACTCACCCGTGAACTGCAGAACGAGGCACCGCTCCTCGACGGTTTCGCCCGGCGGCAGGTCGCTGATCCAATTGTGCGGCAGGTTGGGCCCGACGAGGACGAGGTCGCCCGGACGGAACACCCCGATGTGGTCGCCGACGTAGCGGTCGCCCCGCGTCGCGCTGACGAGATGCAGCTCGTATTCGGGGTGGAAGTGCCAGCGCACGGTGCGGTATGGGTAGCCGTGCGCCCAGACCTTGAACGACTCGTCGTCGCGGACCGCCACCAGTTCCAAATCTGGATTCACTCTACGACGCCCTCCCGGCGCGGCGTCCGACACCGCGTCGCGGGCTTTCGACTGCGCGATGCCCGCTTCTCTGTGATGCGTTTGACCGACCGCAGGCCAGGTTGCCTGTGGTCATGCCGCGTCAACACCTTGTCCGGGACGCTATCCCCTGGTGCCGGCCTTGGCTACGCGCTTTGCAGCGCACCATTGATACTTTTTTGCAGACCGCGACGCCGCGCAGCGTCATGGCAAGGCGGATCGGCCGCGACTCCTGGGAGGTCGCGCCTTCTCAGGCCGGATCGCGTTGCCCGTCGCGGGCGACCCGCTCGGCAGCGGCGTCTTGCGCCTGGACTGGCGCAGCACGCAAGCCGCCCATCCGGCGTCGCCGTGGGACATCTTGGACGACGACGTCCGAGCCGGTTCCTTTCGAGCCTGCGCCAGCCTGCTCACGGCGGACGAACCCGCGCGGCTCACCCTCGCCACGTTCCGAAGCTCGCCAGGGTGGGGCTCTGTGAGCCGCCTCCGGGCGGAGCTTCGGCGCGATGGGTCACCCGCGCCTCCCGTCGGGGCAGGTCCTCCCCGACCGCTACCCCGCCGCCGGCGTCACGTTCTGGTTGAGCTGGAAGACGTTGTCGGGATCGTACTTCGCCTTCACGGCCGCGAGCCGGGGCAGGTTTTCACCGAAGGCCGCCGCGATGGCGTCGGGTTTCTCGTCGCCGAGGTAGTTCAAGAAGTATCCGCCGTTGGCGAACGGCCTCATCGCGTCGGCCGCCGACCGCGCCCAGGCGATGTTGCCGTCAGTCTCCTCCGGGTTGATCCACGCGGCTGAGATCTGAACGTTGTAGGACGGCTTGCGTTGCGCGAAGGCCGTGGCCGACCCTGCCACCCGCGTGACCGCGCCGCTGAACGACTCGATCGCGATGGACGACAGGGGCGAGGCCGTCCTGGCCTGGTCGATGAGCAGGGCGATCATGCCGTCGCTGAAGTCGTCGATGAAGGCCGACTTCCAGTAGAACCGCCCGTCGTCCGGGAAGGCCCCGTCGATGGCCTACTGCATCGCCGGAAAGCCGAGCGCCTGGATCGTGTCGACCAGAGGCGTCGCGACCTGCCGAAGCGGCGCGATCAGAGCCTCGCCGTCCGCGACCGGGCCGTTGTAGCACACCACCGCACCGACGGCCGGCGTGCCGTCGGGAAGGCTCAGCAGGGCGGCGGTCGCGGTCACCTGATCGGGCGCGGCCCGCATGAAGTCACGGTACCGGCGGAGCACGTCGGCAGCCCGGTCGCGGTGGT
Source organism: uncultured Lichenihabitans sp. (assembly GCA_964243035.1). Lineage (GTDB taxonomy): Bacteria > Pseudomonadota > Alphaproteobacteria > Rhizobiales > Beijerinckiaceae > Lichenihabitans. Next base: position 20,631 of record CAXTDZ010000012.1, on the reverse strand, counting down.
AGAGCACCAGCCCGCCGAGAACCGTGGCGACAGGGTGCGCCCTGAACAGGAAGGACGTGACCACGCCGAAGTTGCCGCCGCCGCCTCTCAACCCCCAGAAGAGGTCGGGGTTGGTCGTCTCGTCGGCCGTGACGACCCGGCCATCCGCCAGCACGACCTCGCAGGCGAGGATGTTATCCAGCGTGAGCCCGTGCTGGCGCATGAGCCAGCCCAGGCCCCCGCCGAGCGCGAGCCCGCCGACCCCGGTCTTCGACACGACGCCGAGCGGCACCGCGAGGCCGTGGACGTGCGTTTCGCGATCGACGTCGCCCAGCAGCGCGCCGCCCTGAACCCTGACCGTGCGGGCCTGGGGGTCCACGCGGACCTCCCGCATCGCGGACAGGTCGATCACCAGGCCGTCGTCGCACACGCCGCGTCCGCCCACGTTGTGGCCGCCGCCGCGCACGGCGACGACCAGGTGGTTCCGCCTGGCGAACGTCACGGCTTCCACCACGTCGGCCGTTCCGGAGCAGCGCGCGATCAGGCTGGGCCGCTTGTCGATGTGCCGGTTCCAGACCCGGCGCGCCTCCTCGAAGTCCGCGTCCCGCGGCTCGATAAGCCGGCCACGGAACGCGGCCCGCAAGTCGGCGACACGCGCGCCCTCGAGGTCATGCTTGTTGCGGCTGAGAGAGTTCATGTTTGTGTCTCGGGTTTCTAGCGACGCGCATCTGATCAGCACGCAATCTGGCCTTTCCGAGACCTTGCTTTTGTTGGTTCTCTTCAACCGTAACATCCAGATTACAAAAGCAACCTGCATGCCGGCGCGCGTGGCGAGGCTTTTGTCCTCACCGGCTGGACGGGCGAAGGTCGGGGCGCTGACGCCGCGCTCGCGGCACGGCGACCGGCATCCTGCTCCCCGGCAGGATGCCCATGCCCTTCGCTTCCGCGAACCGCGCCCCCGTCACCCGCCCGGTCGCGGGGGCGAACGCCGGGATCCCCGAAGGAGGCTCCGGGAGTCATGTCCCGTTCGGCCGAACCCGGTCCTGAGCGCCGGCCTCAGGTGAGGGTACGGGCCACCGCCATTGTCAGCCGTGGCGCGTAGAAGGCGCGACGCCCGTTGCCGGCTTCCTCGCGCCAGCGCCGGGCCAGGTCGTTGATCTCGTTGGCCGAAGCAAGGCCCATCTCCTCCAGGGCCGGCGCCAAGCTCGCCACGACGTTGCTGACCAGCCCTATGGTGGCCGAGGCGCTGCCGACATCCACGTGGCAGAAGGTGGCGAGCCGGGGGTCCAGCCCGACCGCCCGGTAGGCGGCGTACAGCTTGCCCCCCATGTCCGGCTGCGCGCCGGACCGTGCGAGAGCCTGCGCGATCCAGCCCCGCGCCGCTTCCAAAATCGAGGAGGGCGGGTCGCTGGTTAAGGTGGACACGTCCAGTTCGGCGAAGGCCACCACCCCGCCCGGCCGCACGAGGCCGCGCAGGTGTCGAAGCAGGCTGACGGGTTCGGGGACGTGCAGGAGCACGAACTGACCGAACACGCCGTCGAACCTCTCGCTCGGCGGGAGCGCCTCGACCACGCCCTGGACCGCGTCCAGCCAGCCGCAGCCGGCGGCGGCCGCGCGACGGCGCGTGGTGTCCACGGCCTCCGGCGCGCGGTCCACGGCCAGCACGCGTCCCCGCGGCCCCACGGCATTGGCCGGCAGCAGCGACACGTCCCCCGCCCCGCATCCCACGTCCAAGACCGCGTCGCCGGGCCTCACGCCCGCCTCCAGGATCATCTGGCGAGTCCCGGGCTCGTACAGGCGCCCCTGCTCGGACAGCCTCGCCAGTTCGGAATCGGAACGACCGAGCACGTGGTTCGTCATGATGCCCTCGGGCCGGTGGGGGCGAACGGATCGCCGTGGAGCCTGCAGACTTCGAGGTTGGCCGGCGTGTCCCAGGGTGGGAACGGACTGCCGGCCCAGCGGACCGCCGACGTGTCACCGTCACGCACCTTGCGGCGTCCCGGATCATCGATGCACGTGCGCCGAACGACCTCAAGCCGCCCGGCGAACCAAGCCGTCTCGTTCCCTGACCGCGGTTCACTACGGATTGACGGCGGAGCGCCCCTTCTTCGGTTACGCGGGTAACAGCCGGGCTGAACGGCGGCGATCCCGGAGGAGGCCCGCTCGACCTCGTGGCCCGCGCCGCCGGTCACGCGGGGCGCCCCCTCCCGCCGGCACCGTGGTTCCGAGCGATCGAAGCTCGGCCCGCGCTCCTGCGCGCAGGCGTGTTACGCCTGCAATCACGGCGAGCCTCGCTGAAATCAGCCTGTCATCAGGGTCGCCGATGGGCTTGCGGCGTCCGCATCGTGCGGTCGCGCGGGGGATGACCCGTGCTTACCCTGGCTCCGGCCGTTCGCAGCCCGCGTCGTCACGCTCGCCGGCGCAGGTCGGCCTGCCCGTGAGGCGACCAAGCCTTGGCGGCGGCCGATCACCGCGCTGCTTCGTGCGTGGCGCGCAACGACCTGAGGACCACCCAACCATGACGATCCCGGACCAAGCCGCGCAGCACGTCAGCTTGTCGGCCGACGCTCCCCAGCAGCGTGTCCGGCTTTCCGGGCGGGGAGACGTGACGGTCCTCCTGGAAACGGGGCTCGGCGTCGAGAGCACCGGCTGGCAGGGTGTCGAGGCCGCCTTGAGCGAGGATGCGCGCCTGATCAGCTACGACCGTCCCGGCCGCGGCGGCTCCGAACGCCCCAAGCGCGCCCGTTCGCTCGGCGACGTGATCGTCGACATCGACGCCCTGCTCGACCACCTGGGCATCAGGGGGCCGATCATCGCGGTCGGGCATTCCTTCGGGGGTTTCATCGCGCGGCAACTCGCCGCTCAGCGCCCGCAGGTGGTGGGACTGGTTCTGGTCGACTCGATGCATCGCGATCAGTTCCGCGCGCTCGGCCCCTTGTTCCCCGACCCGCAACCCGGCGAGGCGGGCGTGATCGCCGCCATGCGGACCTTCTGGCGCACCGCTTGGCGCGACCCCGAAGCGAATCCGGAACGGATCGCCTTCGAAACCGTGTTCGAGGAGGATGCTCGGGTCCGAGACCTCGGCGGCCTCCCCGTGCGGATGATGACGGCCGGATCCTTCCTCAGGCCGCCCCTGGGATCATCGGGCGCAGGTCCGCGCCTCCAGGCCGAGTGGAACCGGCTGCAGGACGACCTGGGCAAGCTCTCGACCGACGTGCGCCGGAGCTACGTCGAGGACAGCGGGCATTTCATCCAGGTCGACAAGCCTGATCTCGTCGCAACGGAGATCCGGGGCCTGCTCGCAGACCTTTGAGGCCTTCGGGCGCCTCCCTTGAGAGCGGGTTTCGCGCGTGGAGCCGGCGGGGCCCGGCGCCGCCGCCAACCGGCTCAGGTGGCGTGGGAGGCGGGAGCGCGGCCTCCGCCCGGAAGCGGAGATCACGCCCGGCTCTCGGCACGGGAACGAGGCGACGGCCGTCGTCAGCTCCAGGCGTGCAGGGGCGGGTTGACGCCGTTCAGGGCGTAGTTGCCCAGGATCGCGTATTTCCAGCGCACGGGGTCGTGCAGCGTGTGGGTGCGGGCGTTGCGCCAGTGCCGGTCGAGGTTGTGGACGCCCAGCGTCGAGCGGGTGCCGGCCAGTTCGAACAGCTTGTTGGTGGCCTGCAGCGCGGTCTCGGTCGACAGGACCTTGGCTTCCGCCACGGCGACCTGCGCCTTCGCGACGCTGTCCGCCGTGGGCTCGGCGACCGCGCGGTCCACCGCGAGGCCGGCCTTCTCCAGCAGGGCCTCGGTGGCGTGCAGGCGCAGCGCGAGGTCGCCCACGGCCCCGATCGTGTAGGGGTCCTGCCAGGCGTGGTCGAGGCCGCTGTCGACCCAGGCGCGCGAGCCGTTGCGCACGAAGGCGATCGTGTCCCTGATCGCGGCGTCCGCGATGCCGGTGTCGACCGCGGCCTGGATGACCTGGAACACCGCGCCGTCGGCGGTGGGCCTGTCGTAGCCCCTGTAGCCCGGCACGAGGTGCGTCTTGGGCACGCGCACGCCGTCGAGCAGGACCGTGCCGCTCAGCGTCGTCCTCTGGCCGAAGCTGGACCAGTCGTCGATGACGCTCAAGCCCGGCGCGTCGCGCTCGGCGATCGCGTACCAGGCCCGCCCCTCGCCGTCGAGCGCCACGATCGGCACGAGGTGGGCCAGCAGCGCGCCTGACGAGTAGAACTTCCGGCCCGTCACCACGACGTGGTCGCCCGCGTCCGCGAAGCGGGTCTCGAAGTCGGCCGCGCGCCGGGAGCCGAACTCCGAGAAGGCGTTGCCGAAGCGCGTGCCCCTCAGCACCTCGGCGAACAGCAGGCGCTGCTGCGCCTCGTCCGACACGGTGCGGACCGCCGCCACCACGCCGATGTGGTTCTGGGTGATCTGGCCGATGGAGGGGTCGGCGGCCGAGATGATCTGGATGACCTTGTCGATCGTGACGTAGGACAGCTCCGGGCCGCCGAAGCGCTTTGGAACGTTCAGCGACCAGAGCCCGCTCTGCGAGTAGCTGTCGAGCTCGGCCACGGGCCAGGTGCGGTGCCGGTCGCGGTCGGACGCGCCGGGGGCGAAGCGGGCCGCGAGGTCCTCCGCGACCGCGATCGCCTCGGCGTCGTCGCGGATGACGTGGGCGGGCCCCGCGGGACGCGGGACGGGCGGAACCGGCTCGCCCCGGGGTGCGGGTCCGGCGTCCTGCGGCTTGACGGCGATGGTCATGGGTCGTTGTCCCGAAAGCGTGGGAAGGGGAAGGCGTTCAGGCCGCCGCGGCCGGGTCGGCGAGCGGCGCGCGTCCGAGGTAGAAGTCCTTGAGGTCGGCGCGGCCGCGCAGGTCGGCGGCGCGCCCGGCCAGCAGCGTGCGGCCGGAGGCGAGCAGCACCGCGCGGTGGGCGTGGCGCAGCGCCACCGCGGCGTTCTGCTCGGCGAGCAGGATGGTCAGCCCCTCGGCGGCGTTGAGGGCGGCCAGGCGCTCGAAGATGTCCTGGACCACCAGGGGCGCGAGGCCCATGGAGGGCTCGTCGAGCACGAGCAGCCGCGGGCGCGACATCAGCGCCCGGCCAATGGCGGTCATCTGCTGCTCGCCGCCCGAGGCCAGGCCCGCGACCGTCCGGCGCTTGTCGCGCAGGCGCGGGAAGATGGCGTAGACGCGCTCCAGGTCGGCCGCGATCTCCCCGCGCCGCGCGCTCCGCCCGAGCCCGCCCGTGACGAGGTTGTCCTCGACCGTCAGCGACCGGAAGCAGTGGCGGCCTTCGAGCACCTGCACCAGGCCCCGCCGCACCAGCGCGGCGGGGCTGCTGCGGCCCACGTCGCGACCCTCGTAGCGGATCGTGCCCGCCACCACGCGGCCGCGCTGGACGGGCAGCAGGTTCGAGACCGCCCTGAGCGCGGTGGACTTGCCCGCGCCGTTGGCGCCGAGCAGGGCCACGATCTCGCCCGGGCTCACGGTCAGGCTGACGCCGTGCAGGGCGGCGATCGACTGGCCGTAGACGGCGCGGACGCCGTCGAGGGCCAGGAGGGGTTCAGGCATCGCGGGGACCTCCGGGCGGGGCGGTCAGTTGGCGGCGGCCTTCTCGGCGTCGGCCTCCGTGCGCGGCGTGATGCCGTGCTCGGCCGCGTAGGCTGCGGCGGACTTCTCGATGATCGGCCGCAGCAGCGCCCAGTCGGGCGCGATCCAGTCCGACACGACCTTCCACCTGGCGCCGTCCCATTGCTGGAAGGTGACCAGGCCGTCGCCCTCGTGGTTCTTCCAGGTCACGTCGATGGAGTGGAACAGGTCCTTGGCGCCCAACGCCTCGACGCGCGCGGGGTCGAGGCGCAGGTGCTCCAGGCCCCAGCGGACCTCGTCGCCGGTCAGCGTGCGGTGGCCGAACCTCCCCTGCGCGATGCGGATCGCCTCGACGTTGAGGATGCCGTTCACGATGCCGAGGTTGTGGTACACGCTGCCGATGCGCTTGGTGTCGTCCAGGTTGCCCTTGCCGGCGCCGTAGACCGTCCTCACGATCTCCTGCACCACCGGGTAGGACGTGCCCGACGCCTGGGTGGTGATGGCGACGTAGCCCTTGGCGGCGTCGCCCGCGGGCAGCACGTCCTCCTCCGAGTTCGACCACACGTTGCCCACGATGCGGTCGGCGGGGAAGCCCACCTTCTGCGCCGTCTTGAGCGCCACCGGGTTCATCACGCCCCAGCCGCGCAGCACCACGTAGTCGGGCCTGTAGCGGCGGATCGTCAGCCACTGCGACTGCTGCTCGTTGCCGGGGTGGGGCACCTCGATCTGCTGGACCTCGAACCCGTACCTCTTGGCGAGCAGGTCGTAGATCGGGATCGTCTCCTTGCCGTAGGGCGAGCCGTGGTAGAGCACGGCGATCTTCTTGCCCTTCAGGTTGTCGAGGCCGCCGAGCTTGCCCGCGATGTAGTTCACGATGCCCGACGTCTCGCTGTAGGGGTTGAGCAGCAGCGGGAAGACGTATTTGAACACGCTGCCGTCGGTGGAGTCGGTGCGGCCGTGGTTGACGGTGAGCAGCGGCACCTTGTCGGCCGTGACGCGGTCGATCATCGCGTAGGCGATGCCCACCGACAGCGGGTTCCAGGTCGCGATGTCCCCGTGGCTCTTCTGGCGCTCGTAGCACTCGACGCCGCGCTCCACCTCGTACTGGGTCTCGCACTCGTCCCAGGTCAGCTTGACGCCGTTGACCCCGCCGTCGCGGATGTTGATCAGGTTGAGGTAGTCGATGAAGCCGCCGAAGAAGCCGGTGCCGCCGGCCGCGTAGGGCCCGACCCGGTAGCTTTGCAGGGGGAAGTACTGCTCGTCGGCGCGGGCCGCGGTCGCGGCGAGGGGGGCCGCCGCGAGCGCCAGGGCGGCGACGGCCGCCGTGGTGCGCAGGGTCGAGGCGAGGCGTGGGAAGCGGGTCGGCATCGGGCGTGCTCCGGGTGAGGACTGGTGTTTGGGGGTCCGGGTCGGACGGGTCCGGGTTCAGGCTCCGGGGCGGAGCCGGTTCGTCACGCGGCGGCAGAGGGCCGCCAGGCCGTCCGGCTCCGCGATGAGGAAGGCGATGATCAGCGCGCCGAGGGCGACGCGCTCCGTCATGTCGAGCACGCCCGAGTCGAACAGGCTGCCGAGCACCGCGCCGCCCAGGCGCGACAGGACGAGGGGGAACACCACGATCAGCGCGGCGCCGAGGAAGGCGCCGCGGATCGTCGCCAAGCCGCCGATGATCACGATGAACAGGACCTGGAACGAGCGGTCGAGGTCGAAGCCCGCGGGCTCGACGGTGCGCAGGTAGGCGAAGGCCCAGAGCGCCCCCGCGACCCCGATCACGAAGGAGGACAGGAGGAAGGCGAGCAGCTTGGTGCGCAGCACCCGCACGCCGAGCACGCGGGCCGCGAGCTCGTTGTCGCGCACCGCGACGAAGTCGTGGCCCGTGGCGGTCGAGACCACGCGCGCCGCGAGCCCCGTGAGCAGCAGCACGGTCGTGAGCGTGAGGAGGTAGCGGCCCACGGGCCCGTCGAGCGACACGCCCCCGACCCGCAGCGGCGGCGCGTCGATGACGCCGGACGGGTTGTCGTTGGAGAACCAGCTGAACTTGGTCAGCGCCCACTGGACGAAGAACTGCGCGGCCAGCGTCGACACCGCCAGGTAGAAGCCCCGCAGGCGCAGGCTGGGCAGCCCGAACGCCAGCCCCACGGCGGCCGTCACGGCCCCGCCGAGCACCAGGCTCGCGAGCAGCGGCAGGCCGGGCACGCGCAGGTTGACGTTGTAGGCCGCGAAGGCGCCCACCGCCATGAAGGCCGCGCTGCCGAGCGAGAGCTGGCCCGCGTAGCCCGTCAGCAGGTTCAGCCCGAGCCCCGCGAGCGACAGCACCAGGAAGGGCGTCAGGACGGCGTCGAACAGGTAGGTGGTGCCCACCAGCGGGACCGCGTAGGCCACGGCCAGCACCGCGGCCAGCCAGGGCCAGGACGGCGGCCGGGCGCCCCGCGGGCGGGGGGCGAGGGCGGGAGCGAGGGCCGACACCGGTTAAACCCTTTCCACGAGCTTCTGGCCGAACAGGCCGGCGGGCCGCACCAGCAGGAAGGCGAGCGCCGCCACGTAGGCGAACCAGCCCTCGATGCCGCCCCCCACGAAGGGGCCGAGGTAGACCTCCGACAGCTTCTCCAGCGCGCCGATCAGCAACCCGCCCACGACCGCGCCGAGGATCGAGTCGAAGCCGCCCAGCACCAGCACCGGCAGCGCCTTGAGGACCACGAGCGAGAGCGAGAACTGCACGCCGAGCCGCGCCCCCCAGAGCAGGCCCGCCACCAGCGCCACGACGCCCGCCGCCGTCCACACCGCGGCCCAGATGCGCGGCAGCCTGAGGCCCGTCGCGGTTGCGGCGAACTGGTCGTCCGCGACGGCGCGGAAGGCCAGGCCGGTGCGGGTGAAGCGGAAGAAGGCGGTCAGCGCCGCGACCATCAGGCCCGCGACCGCGGCCGCGAACAGGTCGAACCGGGAGATCAGCACGCCGCCCACCTCGAACGGGGTGTCGTCGACCCCGAGGTCGAGCGCGTGGACCTCCGTGCCCCACAGGAGCTGGGCCGCCCCCTCGATCACGTAGGACACGCCCAGCGTCGCCATGAACAGGGTGATGGGCGGCCGGTTGACCAGCGGCCGCAGCACCAGGCGCTCCACCGCGACGCCCAGGGCCACCATGACGGCGGCCGTCAGCCCCAGCGCGGCCGCGAAGGGCACGCCCCGCTCGACCAGGCTGACGAAGGTCAGCGCCGCGAACAGCAGCATGGCGCCCTGCGCGAAGTTCAGCACGCCCGAGGTCTTGTAGATCAGCACGAAGCCGATCGCGACCAGCGCGTACATGACGCCCGACAGCAGGCCGCCCACCAGCACTTCGAGCAGGAAGGACCAGTCGACGTCGGCCATCAGGCGTCCTCCCCGTCGTGGGCCGTGCCCAGGTAGGCGTCGATGACGGCCCGGTCGGCGCCCACCGCCGCGGGCGTGCCGTCGGCGATCAGCCGGCCGTGGTCGAGCACCGCGACCGTGTCGGACAGGTCCATGACCATGCCGATGTCGTGCTCGATCATCACCACCGTCACGCCGAGCCGGGCCCGGGCCGCGCGGATGACAGCGCCCACCTCCGCCTTCTCGGCCGCCGTCATGCCGGCCATGGGCTCGTCGAGCAGCAGGAGGCGGGGCTCGGCCACCAGCGCGCGGGCGAGCTCGACCCGCTTCTGCACGCCGTAGGGCAGCGTGGCGACGGGCCGGTCCCGCACGCCCCGGAGGTCCAGGAAGTCCAGCATGGCCTCGGCGCGGGCGAGCGCGTCCGCGCGCTCGCGGCGAGCCCGCCCGAGGCCCGTCACCTGCTCGACGACCCCCGCGCGGCGCGCGGCGGCGCGGCCCATGGCGACGTTGCCGAGCACGTCGAGCCCCTTGAACAGGGCCAGGTTCTGGAAGGTCCGCGCGACCCCGAGCGCCGCGAGCCGGCCCGTGGGGACGTGCCGGAAGACGCGGGACCCCAGCCTGACGCGGCCGCGGTCCGGGCGGTAGATGCCGCTGATCACGTTGATCAGCGAGCTCTTGCCCGCCCCGTTGGGGCCGATCACGGCGCGGATCTGGCCGGGCATGACCGCGAAGCCGACGTCGGCCAGGGCCGCCACGCCGCCGAAGGCGAGGCTGATCGCCTCCAGCGCGAGAACGGGCTCGCCCGGCGCCGCGGTGGCGGGTGCGGCGGGAAGCGCGGCGGTTCGGTCGGCCGGCGGCGAGCCCGGGAACGCCGAAGCGTCCCGCAGGGTCGCGCCCGAGGCGGCGGTCATGGGAAGCACTCTGTCGGCCCCACCTCGCGAGGTGGGGTTGAAACTCAGGTGGAGGCGGCCGTCACTCGGCCGCGACCGCGACCGGCCGGCCCGCTTCCAGCTCGCGCACGAGCGGGATGACGTGCCGGCCGAAGAACTCGACCTCCTCCTGGAAATGGAGGAAGCCCAGCAGGATCAGGTCGGCGCCGGCCTCCTTGAGGGCCACGACGCGCTCGGCGATCTGCCGCGGCGTGCCGATCAGGTTGGACCGGAAGCCGTCGTTGTACTGCACGAGGTCCTCGAAGGTGGACTTGGCCCAGTTGCCCTCGCCCTCGGGCGAGGCGCGGCCGGCGTTCTTGACCTCGTGCGCGAAGCCTTGCACCGCGTCCGGGTTGGCCTTGGCGACGATCTCGTCCAGCACGGCCCGGGCCTCGGCCTCGGTGTCCCGCGCGATCGCGAAGGCGTTGACGCCCACCCGGACCGCGTGCCCGTTCTCCCGCGCCTTGGCGCGGATGTCGTCGACCTGGCGCTTGATCTCGGCGGGCGTGTTGCCGTTGGTGAAGTACCAGTCGGACACGCGCGCCGCCATGTCGCGCGCGGCGCGCGAGGAGCCGCCCTGGAAGATCTCCGGCTGCGGGTCGATCGGCTTGGGCTTCAGGCGGTAGTCGCGGAACCGGTAGAAGTCGCCCCGGAACGTGAAGCTGTCCTCGCCCCAGATGCCGCGCAGGGCGCGGATGAACTCCTCCGAGCGGCGGTAGCGCTCGTCGTGATCGAGCCAGGGCTCGCCGATGGCCGCGAACTCGCCGCGGAACCAGCCGCTCACCACGTTCACCGCGACCCGGCCGCCGTACAGGTGGTTGATGGTGGCGATCTGCTTGGCCGCCACCGCCGGGTTCCAGGGCCCGGGCAGCAGGGCCACGATGACCTTCAGCCGCTCGGTCGCGGCGAGCAGCGCCTGGCTGAAGGTGACCGGCTCGTGCTGGTTGTCGGCGCCGTAGCCCGCCGTGAAGCGGATCTGGCTCAGCGCGTAGTCGAAGCCGCTCCGCTCGGCGATCCGGGCCAGCTCGCGGTTGTAGTCGATGTCCCAGCTCGTGCGCTGCTCGATGGTGCTGATCACGAGCCCGCCCGAAACGTTGGGCACCCAATAGGCGAACTTGACGGGCTCGCGTTGCGCTTGCGTGGTCATGCTGGTCCCCGGTGGGCTGGACGTCAGGCGTTGGCTGCCAAGGGCAGGACGGTTCCGGACCGCCCCGGCCCGCGCAGGCTCAGCTGCTGGCGCGCTTCCGCGGCCGCGCGGTCGATCCGCGCCGAGATCTCGGCGCCGCGCAGGCTCGGCCCTTCGAAGTCGGTTTCCAGCGCGTAGATCGCGGTCGGCAGCGCCAGGGCCTTGAAGAAGGCGAACAGCGGCCGGAACTGGTGGTCGATCATCAGGCCGTGCAGGGGCGTCCCGCCCGTGGCGCAGAGCAGCACCGGGGTGCCCTGCAAGGCGCGGTGGTCGACGAGGTCGAACAGGTGCTTGAGCGCCCCGGTGTAGGACGCGCGGTAAACGGGAGAGCCGACCACCAGGAGGTCGGCCGTCTCGACGGACTCGATCAGGGCGCGTGCGCCGGTCGTGCGCGGGCCCTTCGGAAGCGTGCCGAAAACCACGGGCGCCACGTCCGCCAGCTCAAGAAGCGTTGCGTCCGCCTCCGACCCGAACCGGGCCAGAACGGCGCGAAGCAGCGCGCTGGTCCGGGACGGCACGCTGAGGCTGCCGGAGATGCCGAGGACGGTTGGGCGGTTCTGGGACACGAATCACGGCTCAGCGAGGGGCGTTGGGCCGAGATAGTCCATTAGATTTATATACTGTCAAGGTCTTCGTGCGGTGCCGAACGGTGCGGCCGCCCGCTCGCTCCGGTCAGCGCCCCTTGCCGGCGACCTTGGCGTGAGGACCGCGCTGGTCCCGGGTCGGCTGTTTCCCGCCAACTCGGCCGGCCGCGACGGCGCCGGGCCGCGGGGCCCTGCCCGGAGGTCGGTCTGCGCGGACGGCCGAACGGAGGGCCGGCCTGGGATCAAGGCGTCGGGGCGACAGAACCGCGGCTCGCACCCTCCCTGCGGGACGCGCCCCGTCGGCGACCCCCGCGCGGGCCGGTCACCTCGCCCGCACCCCGTCGAGGAACAGGCGAACGGCGGCCCGAATGCGGTGGTCGACCTGCGCGGGATCGGTCTCGATGCCCAGCATCGCGAGGCGCGTCTGGCGGCCGATGACGAGGCTCAGGAACAGGTCGGCCGCCAGCTCGCAGTCCTCGATGGCGACCTGTCCGTCCCGCACGAACCGCGACAACACCGCCGACAGGACCGCGATGCTGCGCTGCCAGCCCTGCTGGTGCGCCATGCGGGCGAGGTCGGGAAACCGCGGGGCCTGGGCGATCAGCATGCGGCTGATGCCCAGCGCCTCCGGCGCCATGGCCGAGGCCATCATGGCGCGCGCGATGGACAGCAACACCTCGTGGGCCTGCCCCGAGGCGGGTGCGGCGGCGGCCTGGCTCAGGGGGGCGAGCCAAAGGTCGATCTTGCGCTGGCACACCGCGGCGAACAGCGCGCCCTTGTCGCGGTAGCGGGCGTAGAGCGTCGCCTTGCCGACGCTGGCGGCCTCGGCGACGGCGTCGATCGTGGTGGCGTCGTACCCCTTCTCCATGAAGGTGCGGGCCGCGATCTCGACCAGGCGCTCGTCGCGGCGCCGCGCCTCCTCCTGGGAGGGGCGGCCCCCCGTGTGGCGGCGCGGCTTGCCTTCAGTCCCGTCCGTCATTCGCCTGACCTCACGACCGATGCGTCGAACAGGTCCGGCGCCCGCGTCAACATCCGGAGCGTCGGTCGTCGTCCGGGGTCCACATCAAGCTTGCATCGTCCCCTGCCATCGGGCATATCAGAACAGTACCGTTTTGTTCAAGGACGTCGCGTTCGCATGGACAGCCTCGCCGCCGACCGCCTTCCGACCGATGCCGGCCTCCTCGCGCCGTCGGACGCCGTCGGGTCGTCCTCAACCGGAACGGCGCCGCGCCGCGTTCCGCCCGATCCCGTCCCGGCCCTTCCCGCGACCCCGCCCCACGCGGCCTCGCCGCAGCTGGCGGCGATCTCCCAGCCCCTCCCGCCTGCCGCCGCGCCCGCGAAGCGCGGCAAGCGCAAGCTCGTCCTCGCGGCGCTCCTGCTCGCGGCCGTCGCGGGCGGGGGGCGCTACGGCTGGCAGTGGTGGACGGTGGGGCGCTTCCAGGAGAGCACCGACAACGCCTTCCTCCAGGCCGACAAGGTGACGGTCGCGCCCAGGATCGCGGGCTTCGTGGCCGCGGTGCTGGTCGGCGACAACCAGCCCGTGAGGGCCGGCGACGTCGTGGCGAGGCTGGACGACAGGGATCTGCGGCTCGCGGTCGACGAATCGAACGCCGAGCTGGAGCGGGCCACGGCCCAGATGGCGGGTTTCAGGGCGGGCGTCGTCCAGCAGCTCGCGGGCGTCGAGAGCGCCAAGGCCGACGTGGCGAACGCCGAGGCCGCGCTCGACTTCTCGAAACAGGAGGCGCGCCGCACCAGGGACCTGCTGGCGGCCGGCGCGGGCACGGCCCAGCGTGCCGAGCAGACCGACTCGGACCTGCGCCAGCGCACCGCCGCGCTGGTCAAGGCCCGCGCCGCGCTCGACTCCGCCAACAAGCAGGTGGAAACCTTCAAGACCCTGCAGCTCAGCGGCCAGGCCGCCATCGACGTCGCCCAGGCCAAGCTCGCGCAGGCGGAGCAGACCTTGAGCTACGCGGTGATCCGGGCCCCGGTCGACGGGGTCGTGGGCGACCGCTCGCTCCGCAAGGGCCAGATGGTGCAGGCGGGCACGGGCCTGCTGACCGTGGTCCCGATGGGACGCGACCTCTACCTGGTCGCCAACTTCAAGGAAACGCAGCTCGGGCCCATGGCGGAAGGCCAGCCGGTCGCCTTCACGGTCGACGCGTTCGGCAGCCACGCGTTCCACGGCACCGTGCAGAGTTTGTCGCCGGGCACCGGGGCCCAGTTCGCGCTGCTGCCGCCCGAGAACGCCACGGGCAACTTCACCAAGGTGGTGCAGCGCGTGCCGGTGCGCATCGCGCTGGCCGACGACCCGCTCCTCCCGCGCCTGCGCCCGGGCCTGTCGGTCGAGGCCACGGTTGAGACCCGGGGCGGCCCGACGCCCGGCAACCGCGTCGCCATGGCGCCCTGACGCGAGGACGTGGCAGAGCCCGCGGCCCCCCATCCCCCGAGACCGGACACGATGACCCCCGCTTCCGCCGTCCAGGAGAAGGCCTCGGCGCGCGACTGGCTGGCCCTGACCGCCGCCATCGTGGGCGCCTTCACGGCCATCCTCGACATCCAGATCACCAACGCCTCGCTCAGCGACATCCAAGGGTCGCTGGGCGCCTCGGCCGAGGAAGGGAGCTGGATCTCGACCGCCTACCTGATGGCGGAGATCATCGTCATCCCGCTGACGGGCTGGCTGGGCTCGATCTTCGGGTTGCGGCGCTACCTGTCGGTCAACACGGCGCTGTTCATCGCCTTCTCGCTCGCCTGCGCGCTGTCGACCAACCTGACGCAGATGATCCTGTTCCGCGCCGGCCAGGGGTTCACCGGCGGCATCCTGATCCCCACCGCCATCACCATCGTGCGCACGCGGCTGCCCAGGGCGCAGCAGCCGGTCGGCATCGCGCTGTTCGGCCTGACCGCGACCTTCGCGCCGGCCATCGGCCCGACCGTGGGCGGCTGGCTCACCGACAACCTGTCCTGGCACTACATCTTCTACCTGAACCTCGTCCCGGGCCCGCTGGCGCTCGCCCTCCAGCTCTACGCGCTGGACAGGGCGCCGGTGCGGCTCGCGGATCTCGCCGGGGGCGACTGGCTCGGGATCGGCCTGATGGCCACGGGCCTGCCCGCGCTGACCTTCGTTCTGGAGGAAGGGCAGCGGAAGGACTGGTTCGGCTCGCCCGCCATCGTGGAAGCGAGCTGGCTCGCGGCTCTCGGCATCGCGGGCTTCGTGGCGCGCGAGCTCACGGCCGCGACGCCGTTCATCAACCTCCGGGTGCTCAGGCACAGGTCGGTCGGCGGCGCCTGCCTGCTGATGACCGTGCTGGGCGCGGTGTCCTACGGCTCGATCTACGTGATCCCGGTCTACTGCGCTGAGATCCAGGGCTACAACGCCGAGCAGATCGGCACCGTGGTGATGTGGAGCGGCCTGCCGCAGCTCGTCCTGTTCCCCCTGATGCCGGTGCTGCTGAAGCGGTTCGACCCGCGCCTGCTGGTGGTCGCGGGCACGCTGCTCTTCGCCGCGAGCTGCTTCATCAACGTCGACCTGACGCACGACGTCGGCATGGACCAGCTCATCCTGCCCCAGCTTCTCCGCGCGGCCGGCCAGCCGCTCTTCACCGTGCCGCTGAGCCAGATGTCCACGGCCGGCCTCGCGCCCCGCGACACGGCCGACGCCTCCGCGCTCTCGAACATGATGCGCAACCTCGGCGGCTCGGTCGGCATCGCCATGCTGTCGACGGTGATCGACCGGCGCGAGCACGTCCACTTCTCGGTGCTGGCCGAGGCCATGACCCGGAACGCCGCGCTGACCCAGCAGCGGCTCGCCGGCATGATCGCGGCCGTGCGGGCGCACGTCCCGGACCTCGCGGCGGCCCGCGGCCAGGCGCTCGGCCTCGTCGCCGCGCAGGTGCGGCGGGAAGCCTCCGTCATGGCCTACGCG
Organism: uncultured Lichenihabitans sp.; assembly: GCA_964243035.1. GTDB lineage: Bacteria > Pseudomonadota > Alphaproteobacteria > Rhizobiales > Beijerinckiaceae > Lichenihabitans. The sequence goes on along the minus strand of CAXTDZ010000012.1, from coordinate 5,123 downwards.
GACGCCTTCTGGATCATCGGGGTCGGGCTCCTGCTCAGCCTGGCCGCCATCGGCCTGCTCAGGAAGCCGCAGCGGGCGGCCGCGCCGGCCGGGGCGCATTGAAGACGCGCGCTTGGCTGCGTCCTGACGGTCCCGCCGACCAGGCCCGAGGCGTTCGCGAGTGAGCGTCGGGCGGCGCCAAGGTCGGCCGCCTCGGTCACGCGAAGGCGAAGGCAGGCCGGGGCCGCGGCTTGAGCAGCACCGGCTGGCCCGCCGCGACCAGGACCACGGCGTCGCAGGCCTCGGCCATCCGGGCGTTCAGCCGCCCCTGGGCGTCGCGAAAGCCGCGGGCCAGCGCGTTGTCGGGCACGATGCCGGCCCCGACCTCGTTCGACACGAACACCGCGGGGCCGGGAAGGGCCGCCACCTCGGCCGCCAGGGCTTTGGACCCGGCCTCGACGTCGAGGCCGTCCAGCATGACGTTGGTGAGCCACAGCGTCAGGCAGTCGACCAGCACGATCCGGCCCGGGCCCGCCTCCGCGCGCAGCGCGCCGCAAAGGTCCAGCGGCGCCTCGACCGTGCGCCAGCGCGCGTCGCGGTCCGCGCGGTGGCGGGCGACGCGCGCCGCCATCTCGGCGTCGCCCCAGTCCCGCGCGGTCGCGCAGAACACCGGAACGCGGCCCGAGGCTTCCGCCTGGCGCTGCGCGTAGCCGCTTTTGCCCGACCGGGCGCCGCCCAGCACCAGCAGCGACCGAACCTCCCGCGCGGGCGCGTCCACGCGAGCCGCTAGGCCACGGCCAGCACGATCTTGCCGATGTGCGCGCCCGCCTCCAGCAGCGCGTGGGCCTCCGCGGCCTGGGCGAGCGGGAAGGTCGCGTGGATCACGGGCCGGCAGCGGCCCGCGGCCAGCAGCGGCCAGACCTGCGCTTCCAGCTCGCGCGCGATCCGCGCCTTGGCCTCCACCGACTGCGCCCGCAGCGTCGAGCCCGTGTGGGTCAGGCGCTTCATCATGAGCCGGCTGAAGTCGACCTCCACCTTGGAGCCTTGAAGGAAGGCGATGGAGACGATGCGCCCCTCGGTCGCCGCGACCGCGTAGTTCTGCACGACGTAGGGCCCGCCCACCATGTCGAGGATCAGGTCCGGGCCGCGGCCGCCGGTGGCCTCCCGCACGGCCTCCGTCCAGTCGCCGTCCCGGTAGTTGATCGCGGCGTCGGCGCCGAGCCCGCGGCAGGCCTCGCACTTCTCCGCCGAGCCCGCGGTCACGATCACGGAGGCCCCGAACGCCTTGCCGAGCTGGATCGCGGTGGTGCCGATCCCGGACGAGCCGCCGTGCACCAGCAGCGTCTCGCCCGCCTTCAAGCGCCCGCGCTGGAACACGTTGTGCCACACCGTGAAGGCGGTCTCGGGCACCGCGGCCGCCTGCACCCAGTCGAGGCCGTCCGGCACGGGAAGCGCGTTGGAGGCGTGGACGCGCGCGAAGCCCGCGTAGCCGCCCCCCGGCGTCAGCGCGCAAACGCGGTCGCCCGGGCGCCAGCGCGCGACGCCCTCGCCGACCCCCGCCACCTCTCCCGCAACCTCCAGGCCCGGCAGGTCGGACGCGTCCTCCGGCGGGGGATAGGCGCCCGCCCGCTGCAGCGCGTCCGGGCGGTTGACCCCCGCGGCCCGCACCGCGACCACGATCTCGCCAGGCCCGGGCGCGGGCGTGGGGCGGGTTTCGGGGACGAGCACCTCCGGGCCGCCCGGCCTGGCGATCGCGACGGCGGTCATGGTCGGGGGCAACGGCATCGCGAACCTGGCTCCTGCGGGCGGGCGTCCGAGGCAGGCGCCTCCGCGCCCGCTCGCCCCGATGGTGCACCATCGCGCGGCCGCGACGCCCGTCAAGGCTTGGGACGCGCGGGAATGTCTGGGCTGCGCCCGAGCCGCCTGGTCCGGCGGACGGTCACCCCATATAGGCCGGAACCGCAACACCACGGCGGGCGAGGGCGACCCCATGAGCGCGCGAAGCGAAACGGAGGCGGAGGCCGGGCTCGGCCACGGCGTGCGGTTCGCGATGGCGGTGGCCTGCGGCATCGCGGTCGCCAATATCTACTACAACCAGCCCCTGCTGGGCCTGATGGAGCGCGCCTTCCCACGCGAGGGGGGCGTGGTGGGCCTGGTGCCGACCGCCACCCAGCTCGGCTACGCGCTGGGCATCTTCCTGCTGGTGCCGCTGGGCGACGTGGTGAGCCGGCGGGGCCTGATCCTGGCGCAGTTGGGCGTGCTCGCCCTGGCGCTGCTGGGGGTCACGCTCGCGCCCGACGCCTGGACGCTGGTGGCGGCCTCCGCGCTGGTGGGCGTCGCGGGCACCACGGCGCAGGTGCTGATCCCCTTCGCGGCGGACCTGGCCGAGCCCGACCGGCGGGGCGCGGCGGTCGGCACGCTGATGAGCGGGCTCCTGTGCGGCATCCTGTTCGGGCGGACGCTCGCGGGCTTCGTGGGCGAGCACTTCGGCTGGCGGGCGATGTTCGGCCTCGCCATCGCGCTCGCGGGGGCCGCGGCGGGACTGCTGGCCGCGACGCTGCCGCGCGGCAGGCCGCGCGCCGCCATGACCTACCCGGCGCTGATCGGCTCGCTGTTCACCCTGGTGCGGGAGGAGCCGCGGCTGCGCCGGTCAACCGCGGTGCAGACCGCCATGTTCGCGTCCTTCAGCGTGTTCTGGACCGCGCTGGCGCTGCGGCTCGAAGGGCCGCCCTACGGGCTGGGGGCCGACATCGCGGGGCTGTTCGGCCTGGTGGGGGGCGCGGGCGTGCTCGCGGCCCCGCTGGTCGGGCGGGTGGCGGACCGCCGCGGGCCCGACATCGGCGTCACGCTGGGGACGGCGCTCACGCTGCTGTGCTGGGTGCTGCTCGGCACCACGCGCCCGCTCGCCCTGATGGTGGCGGCCGTGCTGCTGCTCGACGTGGGCATCCAGAGCTCCATGGTGTCCAACCAGCACGTCATCTTCGCGCTGCGGCCGGACGCCCGCAACCGGATCAACACCGTGTTCGTGTGCGGGTTGTTCCTGGGCGGCGCCGTGGGCTCGGCGGGGTCGATCCTGTGCTGGCGCTGGGGCGGCTGGCCCGCCGTCTGCGGCTTGGGCGGCGGCTTCACGCTGGTCGCCATCGCGCTGCACGGGTTGGGGACCATCCGCGACCGCCGGGCCGCCTCGGCGGCCTGAGCCGGCGGGGTCCGCGCCTACAGCAGCCCCATGGCGCGCAGCTCGCGCTTGAGCCCGTCCGGCATGGCGGCGATGTCGTGGGCCGCGTGGCCGAGGTCGGGCGGCGCGTCGGCGGGCAGCAGGTAGCGCCAGCCCTGGAACGGCCGGCGCGGCCGCGCCGCCACGGGCACCAGGACGGGGTCGAGCACCAGGTGGCAGCGCCCGATGCCGTCCGCGTCCGTGAAGGGCCTGACCTCTCGCAGGACCTGGCGCACCGCGGTCTCGCCGCGGATCACCCAGTAGAGCGAGCCCTCCTCCATGAGCTCGCCCACGCGCTTGGGCACCATGCGCGTGGTGTGGCGGTGCTCGGGCGCCTCGCCCGCCCCCGCCATGGCGGCGAGGCGCTCGTCGATCCAGGCCCGGAGGTCGTCAACCGACTCGGCGCCGACGCACAGCTTGATGAGGTGGAGCGGCATGGCCCAACCGATAGCCGCCGGGGCGCGAAAGGCAAAGGCGCGGCCGGCGGCGCCCCACAGGCTTCAGATGGACTCGTACTTGTCCAGGAACCAGGGCTCGGCGGCGGCGCCCTCGGCCCAGTCCCGCCAGGCGGGCAGCGCCATGACGGCCTCCATGTAGGGGCGCGAGGCGGGCTTGCGGGCGAGGTCGTAGGTGTGCAGGCGGTTCACCACGGGCGCGAACATGGCGTCGGCGGCCGAGAAGGCGCCGAACAGGAAGGGGCCGCCCGCCCCGTGGTCGTGGCGCGCCGCGGCCCACAGCGCCTCGATCCGGTCGACGTCGGCGCGCGCCTCCGCGCCCGGGTCGATCGCCCGGACGGGGCGGCGGATGTTCATGGGGCAGGCCCGCCGCAGCGCCGCGAAGCCAGCGTGCATCTCGCTCGACACGGCGCGGGCGATCGCCCGCGCGGCCGGGTCCGCGGGCCAGATCGCGTGTTCGGGGTGACGGTCGGCCAGGTGCTCGATGATGGCGAGCGACTCCCACACCGCGAGGCCGTCGGTGGCCAGCGCCGGCACCCGGCCGTTGGGCGAATGGCGCAGGATGTCGGTCTGCGTGGTGGGCTGGTCGAGCGGGATCACCACCTCTTCGAACGGCAGCCCGAAGTGGCGCATCACCAGCCAGGGCCGCATGGACCAGGAGGAATAGGCCTTGTTGCCGATGAACAGGGTCGGTGGCGCCATCGCGTGGGGCTCCTCGGAGTTGCGGGCGCGTCCAGGATGGGGGCGGCGGGACGCCCGCGACAAGACAATCCTTCGCGCGGGGATCGATCACGGCCCCGAATGGGTCTCGTCCGGCGCGGGGAACAGCGCGCCCGTCTTGCCCGCCAGCCGGTAGGCCGCGAGCCCGACCCATTCGTGGATCGCGACGTCGAGCTGCATGAGGTTGGTCGACGGGTCGGCCGAGGGCAGCAGGTCGGCCCCCGTGCCGCTCGTGCGGTAGTCGACGGGATAGGGCACCACGGGGAAGCCGTAGGCCCGGAACAGGCCCACGGCGCGCGGCATGTGGAAGGCCGAGGTCACGAGCCACCAGGTGTCGCCCGGGCGCGGCTGCACGAGGTCCTTCGTGAAGCGCGCGTTCTCGTCCGTGTTGCGCGATCGGGCCTCGACCGTGACGCGCCCGGGCGCAACTCCCATGCTGATCCACAGCCGGCGGGTGAGGTCGGCCTCCGTCGAGCCGGGGGGCCGCAGCGCGCCGGAGCCGCCGGAGAACACGAGCCGCGCCGCGGGGAAGCGGCGCGCGAGCGCCACCGCCTCCGTGACCCGGCCCGCGGCCTTGGCCACCGTCACCTGGCCGCGCGCGGCCGTGACCGCCTCGTCGGTCGAGCCGCCCAGCACGATGATGCCGGTGGGGGCGGCGGCCTCCGCGGGCGGGGGCGCGAAGCGGTCCTCCAGGGGGCGCAGCAGCACCAGCCCAGCGGGCAGCAGGTGGCAGGCGAGCAGAACCGCCGCGGCCC
>CAXTDZ010000011.1:0-55117 GCA_964243035.1 uncultured Lichenihabitans sp. | reverse complement strand
GAGCTCTGCTACTTCGGCGGCCTCATCGAGGACGTGCTGGCCGAGCTGGCAATCGTACGGCCCACCCACCTGCCGTCCGTGCCGCGGCTGTTCGAGAAGCTGCACACGGTGGTGCTGTCCCTGGCGGAGGCCCGCGAGGGCGGCCGGGAGTTCGGCGGCGGTGGGCCGCCCCGCGACCGCTTCGACGGCGAAGGGCGGCGCCGCGACGCGCGGCCCGACGGCAACCGGCGCGGCCCGACCTTCGCCTCCACGGAGCGGCCCGCGCCGCGCGAGCGCCAGCCCGACCCCGACTCGCCCTTCGCCAAGCTGCTCGCGCTCAAGGCCGAGCTTGAAGGACGGCCCCGCAAGGATCCATGACGGCAGCCCACGGCAAGCCCGGCCCCGCGACTGAGCTGCCCGCCAACCGGCAGCGGCTCGACAAGTGGCTGTGGTTCGCCCGCGTCGTGAAGACGCGCTCGCTGGCGGCCCGGCTCGTCAGCGACGGGCACGTGAGGGTCAATGCCGTGCGGGTCGACAACCCCGCCAAGGGCGTCAGGGCCGGCGACGTGCTGACGGTGGCGCTGGAGCGCGGCGTCCGGGTCCTGCGCGTGGTGCAGCCGGGCGAGCGGCGCGGCCCCTTCACCGAGGCCAGGACGCTGTTCGACGACCTGTCCGGCCCGGCCCGGGCCGAGGACGACGCGGAACCCGAGACCGGCGACGAGGAGGGGTGACGCGGCCCCTTGCCGCCCGGCCGCCCCGCGCTTGCGCGTCTCCGGCAAAGGGGCTAGCACCGCCCCGACAGACGGGCGTTCGCGCGCCGGCCACGGCCGGCGCCGCGGCTTCGACCATCCGAGGCCGCCCCGGACGGGCGGCCCGCAGGGAAACGGCAATGACCTACGTCGTGGGTGAAAACTGCATCAAGTGCAAGTACATGGACTGCGTCGAGGTGTGTCCCGTGGACTGCTTCTACGAGGGCGAGAACATGCTCGTCATCCATCCCGACGAGTGCATCGACTGCGGTGTGTGCGAACCCGAGTGCCCGGCCGAGGCCATCAAGCCCGACACCGAGCCGGGGCTGGAGCAGTGGCTGACGCTGAACGCCAATTACGCCAAGAGCTGGCCCAACATCTCCGTCAAGCGCGAGCCCCCGCCCGACAGCAAGGACTGGGACGGCAAGCCGGGCAAGCTGGAATTGTTCTCGGCCAATCCCGGCGAAGGCGACTGACGCGCGGCGACCCGGCCTCCTCCCGCTTGGCGAGAAGGCCGGGCGTTTCCATGCGGCGATGTGATCGTGGCCTGAGGCGCGGGTTCCCGTAGGCCGAGCAACGTGCTCGGTGCCCGACCAAGTCCTGCGCCTCGCCCGCGCGGAGCAAGGTGTGCGATCGGGCGGGTCGGGGGCTGTCGTCACGCGTGCGGCCCCGTCCTCACCCGTGCGTCCAGCCCTTCTCCCCCCTGGCGGGGTCGGCCGCGAAGGCGGGTGCCGCCTTGGGACGTCGGGCCAGGCCCGGGGAGCGGTGGCGGGTAGCGCCGGCCTAGGAAGGCAGGCGGGTGGAAGGGCTGTTCCGCGACCCGGCCGCCTCGACCGATGCCCAAGAGCCTTGATCAGCCCCGCCTGAGGACGCCCGAGCCGCGCGCCCGTCGTGCGGGGCTCGAAACGCTCGCGGAGCATGGCCGCGCCGCCATGCTCCGCTCGTGCGACGTCGGCCTTCTCACCTGCCGCGACCGCGGAATCCGACAAACCGCCAGAGGCTACAGACTCTTGTGGTACATGATGTCACCATCATGCACTCCCACGCCATCGTAAAGGGCTCTTGCCACCTGGTTGCGATGGTGCGTGATCCAGTAGACTTTTCCGGCTCCCTGATCCCGCGCAAGATCGCAGACCCTCGCCATCAGCGCTGATCCGGCGCCAGACCTCCGATGGTCGGGATCGACGAAAATATCCTGCAGGTAGCACACGAAGTCGACCGCCCAGGATGACGCATGCATCACGTAATGCGCTATGCCGACGACGCGTGCGTCCTTGACGACCACCAAGCCGCGGATCGGACCGTCGGCTTGCATCAACCTGCTCCAGGTCGCGTCCGTTACGCGACCCCTGAGATCCACCTCGTAGAAGCTCTGGTAACCTTCCCAGAGTTCGACCCAACGGACGCGATCAAGCGCATCGAGCCTCCTCACCTGCAGGTTCATGGCTCGTGCCCCCTTGCCACGTCGAACCGACCTAAGTCGGGCTGAGCCATCGTATCACCTCGTCCTCGTCGATCGAGAAGGCCTCGACCAGGCGGTCCGACAGGTTCGGGTGGAGCGGTCTTCCGCAAACTGCGAGCAACGCGATCAGATGGCCGGCCTCAACGCTGCCCGGCCGGGCCTCCCTTATAGTGTCCAGAATGTCCAGACTTAGACGGGCAAGCTCGCGCATCGAAAACATCGTCGCGTCGGAGGCCTGCTGCCATCGTCTGCGCACGGCTTGTGCAAAGGAGCCGGCAACCTCGCCCATGCCATGCGAAGCGGCGGCAGGATGGTCGCCCCTGCTGGTCAGGATCCAGTCAATCGAGCCCATGAAGGTCTCGCGGCGCCATGCCTTGAAGGCAGCGCGGTTGAAGTCGCTCGCCGCGTCTTCCGGTGCGATCGAGGCGAGGTAGAGCCGGGCACTGTCGGGACAGGCTTCTGCGACGAGGTCTCGAATCCATACCGCGTGATTGCGACTGGTCGACAGGTTCAGTCCATCAAGGGTCAAGAACTGGTTGGAGTAGAAGATCTGCCCGACCGCGATCCCCTTGAGCGTGTTCAGCAGGGCCGGGTAGACGACGACGTGGCTGAAGGCGCAGTCGAACCCGAGGAAGTTGACCAAGGTCCCGCTTCCCGATGTCCAGAACGAGTCGAAGACGGAATGGTCGCCCCTTTGCTCGGCGTACTCCTTGAAGGCGGCGATGTAGCCGGAGAGTCCCATGAACCAGGTGTGGACCCGTCTCGTCCCGTCGATGACGAGATCCAAGCCGGCGTCTCCCGGCCGCGTGATCGCCCAGTCGGTCAGTCCGCCCGACAGGATGTCGTCGCACCACCGGCGCAGGGGTCCACGCAGCCGCGACCGGGCATACAGGTCCGAGAGGACGCCCTGGAACCGTCCCAGCCGCAAGTAGGCCCGCTGCACAGGCACCCAGTCGTGACCGAGCCCGCAGAGCTTGCAGCTGAAGCCGGACATCATCCTGGCGTCCGGCGAACGGGCGCATTCCTCGCACTGGCTCGCATCGGAGTCCGACCCGCAGAAATTGCAGCGGCCCCGCCCGAAGGCCTCGTAGCCCCACACGTGGCAGCGGGGACAGTGGGGCTCGGGCTCCGACCGCCACGCTATGGCACCGGCCTCGTCGGCGGCGGAGTAGACGTCGCGTACGGCTTTGCGGAAGTGATCGTTCCCGTACGCCTCCAGCCAGTGATCGACATCGACGCCGATCAGCTGCAGGCTTTCCCGAATCTTGCGCGTGTTCTTCTTCGCCAAGTCCGGTGGATTGCAGCCCACCTCAAGGCCGCGTCGAAGCATGTAGGACTGGTAATCGTCCGAGTAGGAAACCAGAACACAATCGTGCCCGCGTTGGCGCTGCACTTTTGTGAAGACGTCCGCTGCCATGAACGGACCGCAGATATGACCTATGTGCAGATCGCCGTTGGGCGTGGGCGGCGTGATCGTCACGATGAACTTAGACATCAACATATCCCGTGCTCGGAGAGTTGGCGTCAAGAAAACCTTTGGCGTGCTGCTCATCCCACCAGATGACGTAAAAATGGAAGTCGTCCTCCGTGCTGTTCACGACGTAGTGGTCGGTCCCTTTCGGCACGGCAACGACGTCGCCCATGCCGAAGCTGTACGTCTCCGTATCGATCACGACCGATGCGGTACCCTTGATGCCGATGAAGATTTCCTGATCGACCTGGGTGTGGGACGCGCTGCGGGTGTTTGGCCGGACCACGCACCAGCCTCCGCCGAACGGCATGGGATAGTTGTTCCACGGGAGCAGCCGCTTCCCGTCCAGGTCGTACTCATGGACGAGGGCGGACCAGTCCATTGGCCGATAGATGTCGAACCTGGGCATCACTGACCTCCACCGTGTCAATTCCTCGGGTCACATCCGTGGTGGACTTGGAATCCGCTCGCGAAGCGCAACGCCAATCGAAACTGGCGTGAAGTTCGAGCAAGCAACGTAAGATCACGAATGCAATCCGACAGTATGCGCGTTCGCAATCGACGTAATCCCGTCGCTTCCGCCGGGTCGCACGTGGGATTGCTGCCCGTGGCACTTCCCGGTGGCTTCGAGCCTTCGGTAGGCTTGCGCGAGGAGCGCGGAGGGGCGGGGCGGGATCATCCACCGTCGCTCGGTCCGCGCCTTCAGAACGAGCCCCGACGGTTCCCCGGTTTGACGCGCGCGGGGGGCACAGCCCACCTCCCGGTCTGGCGTGGGCTCGCGCGTCGGTGCGAAGGCCGGGCCGCCGCGGGATGGAGGACGCCCGTGAAGGATTGCGGAATGTTCCCGCAACCGGATGCCGGCGCGGCGCCTCTCAAGTCTCGGCCCGCGTCATCACCGAGGGGGACGTGACGCGGCGTCCCTCTCCATCGGCCGCGCGCTGGCCGGGCGGGGTCACGACCTCAAACCAAACCCAGCTTGGCGGTCAGGCTCGGGGCGAGGGGTTTCTCAGGATCGATCAACTGCATCGCTATGGCACGAGAAACGACGTGGGTTCGATTGTAGCAGTTCAGTTTAGCTCGGGCGGTCTCGAAGTAAGCGCGAACAACGCGCTCTGAAATACCCAGATGGCCCGCTATCGCCTTGTTCTGCAAGCCTAACGCAGCAAGGTGCAAACACTCCCTTTCCCGTCTTGCAAGTGAGACGCCCGAATGCGGCGGCTCTGCAAAATAAAGATCAATCATCCTGGCGTGAACCAGTTGGCCGATCACCTGAAAATCTCGAATATGATTGCGAAGCACGCTGGACCAATCGGCCGCGTCGCAGGTCAGAGTGAAGAGGGCATAGTCTCCGAGGTGGCCGCGTATCGGGAAGGTCAAGCCATGCTTCCCGACGCCGAAATCGGATGCCTCTCCGAAGAAAATCAGGTCATCTTGACTCTGGGCGATCGAGCCCCAATCGAGGGGAAGCATTTGCCGCCTCGACTCGCGCAGGACCGGGTCGATCGAGAGGTAGTCCCTGCTGATGTACCGCTCCATCCAGGCCGACGGGTACGATGAGATGATGAGGGGAGTTCCCAGCCTGATCCGCCCCACCTCAACCGCGTGATAGGCGAAGTGCTTCACGCCGTAGCTCGGCAAAATTCGAACCAGCTCGTTAAATACAGACTCCCGAGAGTCTGCTTCGAGGATCGATTCGAAAGATTTCGTGTATGCGTCCTGCACGTCGTTCAAGGCCTACACCTCGCGCTAACTCGCGTCATCCTTGGTGTCCATAGGGCGTGCCGGTCCGTCGCGGGCGGTCCATCCTTTCCGGATCGTCACGCTGAAGCGGCGGCCTGCGGCCGGTCCGGCCCTCGGCAGTCTGGGTAGGCTGCGCTCTAAGCTCGTCTTGGATCAGCAGCCATCAGTTTCACCGTCCTCGGCAGAGCAGGCTCCGGTCGCTGGCGAGTGCCGGCCGCTGCGGTTCGAGTCGTGACAACCTCGCGCTCTTGTGATGAGCAAACTCTCGGTTGCTCTCCGTGTTCTGTCAACCAATAAATTGAATTATTCAGCAAACGATAGTATAATCAATTAAATACAGAGAAGTCGCGAGGTCCTGCCGCCAACCGGCCTAAATACGGCCCCATTAGCCTCCTCGTTTCACCCCGGCTCGCTCGTGGCAGCGGGCGGCTCGACGACGCCGCCCTTGACCCCGCGGTGAACCGTGTCGGGACCCCGGCCGGGCGGTTTCGGCGTCGCGTCAGATCGGTCGTTCCGGCACCTGCGGCGCACATTCGGAAGCCTCGTCCGCGGCCGGGTCGAGCCGGGCACAGGCCCTGTCAGGTCTCGGGGCGATCCCAAGCTGCGGCGAGGCGAGGAGGACGAAGCGCAGGCGAGCTGCGCCTCGTCGCGCTCAACGGAATGGCGGACCGGGCGCGGCCCGACGGCGTAGCCGCGGTCGGCCACGACCCGCTCGGGGGCGCGCGGCACGGCGTCGAACTGGGGAACGGCGTGGGGCAGGTCGAGCACCTGGCCGGACGCGATGGGGACCGCCCTGCGCCTGGGCGGTCACGCGGGCCTCGGTGCCGTCCGGAAAAGCCAGGCCGAGCGAGACGTCGCGGCCCTGCGCCGGAGCGGACAGGCGTTGCCACGCGTCGAACCGCGACCACCGGATGCAGGGCGAGGCAGACCGCGACCGGGAGGCGTGAGCGGCCGATCCGGCCCGACCCCGGCCCGTTGCGGTTCCGTCACACGGATCGCGCTCACAGTGCGGCGCAGGTCCCGGGGCGCCGTCCTACCCTTGGGCCGGCCCCGCCCCGGCCGGGACCGCCGACCGTGGCCCCGGGCGAGGAGCGGGATGGTGCCGGCCTGACGAGCGGGGCCGCGGGGCTTCGCCTGGACCGTGATCGGGGGCACGGACGGCAAGCCCTCCACCGCGGGAACCCTTATCGAGCGGGCTCCTCACCCCTCCGCGGGACGACCTTGCCGTCGACTGCGGTCCGTGCCGGAGGCAGCCCGCCGCCCCAGGCGCGCGGAGCCCGCGGCTCCGCCGACCCGGCCCAGGCGCTACGCACCCGACCCCACCCCGATCGCGTGACGGCGGCGCGCCCGCGTCCGGCACTTCTCCCGACGCCCGCGCTTCAGTCGAGCCGGCAGGCCTTGACCGTTGTGATGCGGCACGGCCGGACGAGCGACGGAACCGCGGGGATGCGTGCCGGACGCGCGGTGGGGTGGAGCGCTGCCACTCCAGATTTCGGCACCGCCCGGCGGTCGTCGCGCTCCGGCTCGCGCCTTGGTCTCCGGCTCACTCCGGAGAGCCGGGAGGGGCGCCCGACCCACCCGGCGTCGAGGTGGTCGCGGCGGTCAGGCCGGTGCCATTCCGACGTTCGACCGGCGCGCTCCCGTCACCATGAGGGCAACGGCAACGAGGATGATGAGCCCGCCTTCGATTGTCGACGCCGACGGCACCTCGGCGAAGATCAGCCAAACCCAGATCGGCCCGAAAATCGTCTCCGTCTGCGCGAGAAGCGTTTGACCGATCGCGGGAACGTGAGGGGCGCCGATGAGGAACAGGGAATAGCCAAGGCCGATAACGAGGAAGCCCGCCAGGAAGGCGATCAGGCTCTCGAAGAAAGGAAGGCTCATCCCGGGCTGGTACAGCTCGGACATGGCCGCCGCCGCGATCCCCCCGAGCAGCCCGTAGGCCACCAGGCAGGGCGTGAAGTCGACGTCGCGATGTTTCCTCATGAGAAGGCTCGACTGCGCGAACCCGATCGCGGAGGCGATGGCCGCTATGTTGCCGGGCAGGCTTCCCGCCGCGTACCCTCCGCTGAAGATGATCAGCAAGCCCACAAGGCCCAGAGCCAGGGACAGCGCCTGTATTTTCGACAACTTCTCCGCGATGAGGAGGTATCCGAGGATCGCGGAGATCAGCGGAGCGCAAGACGATAAGAACAACGCGTTCGCAACCGTTGTCAATTTTGCGGCAATGATGTATCCGTTGGACGCGATGAACAGCCAAAAGGTGACAGACAGACCCGTTGCTCCGAGCTTCAGGAATGCTTTCGTGACGTGTCGTCCAGACCTCGCCCAGTATACGATCATGAACACGCACGCGATCCCGAAGCTGCGGAGCGCCAGGAATTGCCATACGTCCAGGTGAGGCGCGAGGCGGACGAACACGCCGGCGAAGCTCCACGCCAACCCCGCGGCCAGAACAAGGGCCTTGCCGCTCAGTTGAACGCGCTCGCGGCTCCCGGCTGCGGCATCGCGGTTGGCTTGTTCCAGCATGGCCTTGGTCCTCGTGGGAAGCCGCATTGTGATGCGCTCGTCGTTGATGAAAAGGACGTTATGACCACCGATTCTGCCAGGCGGGATGGTCGAAGGATCGTTCTTCTGTCCTACGCGAGCGTAACCGCCCTGGACGTGGTCGGGCCCGCTGAAGTGTTCGCGACCGCGAACTTCTTGGCCGGCACACCGGCAGAGCCGCTCTACGACCTTCGCGTCGTTTCGGTTCAAGGCGGGCTGGTCGAAACGGGCGCCCACCTGGCCATCCAGACCCAGGCCTTGTCGACGCTGGATGGTGAAACCATCGACACGCTGATCCTGCCCGGCGGCTCCGACGTGTGGGAGGTGCTCAAGGACCAGGCCCTGATGGGCTGGATCATGGCGGTCGCGGCGCGCGCGCGTCGGACGGTGTCGGTCTGCGTCGGCGCGTTTCTGCTCGCGGAAGCCGGGTTGCTCGAAGGCAGGCGCGCGGTGACCCACTGGGCCTGGTCCGACAAGCTGGCCGTCGACTACCCTCGAACGGTGGTGGAGGCCGATCCCATCTTCATCCAGGACGGCCGCGTCTGGACGTCGGCCGGCGTGAGCGCGGGGATCGACCTGGCCCTCGCGCTCGTCGAAGACGACCACGGCGCTCGTCTGGCGATGGAGGTCGCCAAGCGGCTGGTTGTTTTCCTCAAGCGGCCCGGCGCTCAGCCGCAGTTCAGCGCTTTGCTTGGAGCGCGGCTGGCGGACGCGGGGCGTTTTTCGTCGCTGCACAGTTGGATCGCGGGCAACCTGAAGGGCGACCTCAGGGTCGAGAAGCTCGCGGAGCACGCGGGAATGAGCCCCAGAACGTTCGCCAGGGTCTACGCCTCCGTCACCGGCACCACGCCGGCTCGCGGCGTCGAGCAGATCAGGCTGGAGGCCGCCCGGCACCTGCTGTCGGAGACCAGCATGAGCGTCGCGGCCGTGGCGGTTCACTGCGGCCTCCGGATCGAGCAGATGAGGCGCGCCTTTGTTCGCCAGTTCGGGGTGTCGCCGTCCGACTACAGGTCGACCTCCGCGTCCGGACCCGCCGCCGCGAGGGCGCCGGCAGACTGAGACGCCGGCGTGACCTCGGGTATCCCGCGCCGCCGTGGTCGCACGACGGCGCTCCGCCAGGATCGTGGCCTTTTCTAGCTACAGACTTGACAGGTGCGAGGCATCAGCTTTGATCGCGGCTCGCCTCGGGGTTGCTTGACGCTCAACGCTCCGGTTGCAGGGGAATTCCTCATGAGCGAGACTAGCAAACTCGGCAGAGAGGTTGGCATCCTCCTGTTCAACGGCGTGTCGGGTGCGAATGTCGCGACGCTGATCGAGACGTTCCGGGTGCTCAGCCAGTACGACGTCGTCTTGATCGGCGGCGGAGCGGACGAGATCAGAAGTTCATCCGGCCATGTCGAGTTCCAGGTCAGGTACACGCTGAACGACGCGCCCGCCCTGTCCGCCCTTTGCGTTCCGAACGGCTTCGAGAGCGAGGCGGGGGCCCGCGACGACGCGGTCCCGGCCTTCGTCGCGCAACAGCGCCGCTCCGGCTGCGTGATCGGCGCGATCGGAGGCGGACTGGGCGCCCTGGGGGCGGCGGGGCTTCTCAAAGGGAGGACGGTGGCGGCGGACGAGAAGGATCGACGGAGGCTCGACCCGTGGGGCGCGACGCCGGCGGCCACGGTGGTGGCCGCCGACGACGGCATCGTCACGGCGGCGAGCGGCGCGACGGCGGCGGCCGAGGTCGCCGTGGCGGTTGTGGCGGCCCTGGAGGGTGCCGATGTCGCGACGAGGTTGCGCTCGGAGATCGGGCTGCCGCGGAACTCGGCTCCGAAGAAGCTGACCCTGGTGCCGAACTGCCAGCTCTGCGACGCGGACCTGCCGCCCGGGTCGCCGGATGCGCGCATCTGTTCCTACGAGTGTACGTTTTGCGCCACCTGCGTCGAGCACGTCCTGTTCGACGTTTGCCCCAACTGCGGGGGCAACTTCCAGCCCCGGCCCATCCGTGCGGCGGCGGAGTGGCGTCCCGATGCGGGATTGGGGAGGCATCCCGCATCGGACGTGCGGATCCACATGTATCGAGACCCGGTCGATGTCGCGGACTTCGTCGCCCGACTGCGCGGGATACCACCCCGGGATCGGTAGCGTCCGCCGGTGGGGCCGGGGCGGGTCGGCGCGCGGCGCGTTTCCAAGCGCCTCCGAGCGTGTGGCCTCGGCCACCGGCATTCCTCGCAGGCCGGTGGTCGCATCCGACGCGGGGCGCGCGGAACGCCCTCCGCAAGGGTTCAGCCGAACGCCGCCCAGGGGATCGCATGGGCGGGCGTCTCCCGCCCGTCGAAGGCGTCGATCAGCGCGTGGCCGACCAGGGGTCCGAACTTGAACATCTCGCCGTTGCAGCCCGTCACGACGACCCGCCTCCCCTTTCGGCTCAGCGCGAAGCCGCCCAGCGCCGTCATCGCGTAGTAGCCGACCTGCACATCCGTGGCCGCGTAGTCCTGCGGGTCACGGAGGTAGGGGTCGAAGGCGGCGATGATGGTGCGGGCCTCCGTCGCGTCGCGGGCGAAGCCCGCCGAGGGCGATCGAAGCGCGCGGTGCGCGCCGTTTCCCAACCTGAGCGCTCTGCCGCCCGCCGGAGGGAGCGTGTAGACCGGAGACCGTCCGATCGTCACGATGGCGGGCGAGCGGTCCCAGGCCATTCGGCGACGCTCCGGCCCTCGAACGGAGCAGATCGCCTGCCGGTAGGTTTCGACCCGGCCGAACTCGGAGGACAGCCACTCCGGCAGCCACGCGCCCGCGGCCACGACGACCAGATCGCCGTGGAAGCTCCGCCCCCCTTCGGTCGAGACGGCCCCGCTCTCGACATCGACCGAGGTGACCCTGGTGTCCGGCAGCAGGCGGGCGCCTTTGACCGCGAGCCAGCCTGCCAGGTCCGCAAGGACGCGGTCCGCGAACAGAACTCCCCCCGGGCTGGCGAAGACGCCACGGGCGAGGGTTGGAAGGTCCAGCTGCGGGTAAAGCCGTTCGAGGTCGACGGCGCCGAGCAGCTCGTAGGCGACGCCGAGCCGTCGAAAGGCGCTTGCCGAGCATCCCGCGAAGTCGTCGGGACCGAGAGACACGCCGACGCACCCGGTTTCGAGGTAGTGCCTCGCCCCGAGGTCGTCCCACAGCCGGTCCCACGACTGGAAGGCGCTCGACGCCGTCCGGACATACGGGTCGCGATCACCGTGATGCATCCTGATCAGGCGGCCGTCCGCGAAGGACGCGCTCTCGGGGTTCGGGATGCCGCCGCGATCGAAGACCGTGACGGCATGTCCCCGTGAGACGGCCGCTCGCGCGGCCGAGAGGCCGACGATGCCGGCGCCGACGATGAGGATGTTGGCCACGTTCTGACCTTTCGCGCACCGTTGGCGACGGTTCGGACGCCCGCCGGCGCCCGGGCGGGAGCGCGCAACCCCCGACGTGTCCACGGGGACGGTGAGGACGCGGCCCCGACGGCCGGCCCGGGCCGAGGGGACCGTGCGCGGGCCGTCCTCCGACGGGTTTCAGCAACAGGGGTTGATCAGATCTGTTCCGTGTCTCCGATGAAGTCGGCGATCCTGTCGGTCTTGCCCCTGTCCCGTGCCACGTCCCTGATGTAGCTCGCCAGACCGACGTCGAGGATGCCCATCCCGAACGGGGAGAAGATGGTGGTGCGGCCGTCGAACGGCGTCACTTTGCCATCGACGAGATCGACGATGTCGCCGTAGACGAAGTCGCGGCGGCGAAACTGTTGCTCGGTGAGGTGGAGCGACGTCTCGGCCTGGAAACAGTGGTCCACGTCGTCGACGACGTTCACGGCCTCGATGACGACGCGCGGAGCGATGTCGCGCAACGACACGTTCAGGACCGCGGGATGGTGGGCGAACACGCCCAGGTCGCTGACGTGGGGCTGCATGGCCGTCGTCGCGAAGATGACGAGGTCTCCGCTCGCGATGCAGTGCTCCGCCGTATCCGAGATCTTGACCACGCTGTCGTGGGCTTCCCCCAGCCTTCGAGAGAAGCGCTCGGCTTGACCGTCGGAGGTGTCGAACAGGTGGATGGCGGCGAAGGACCACCCGTCCGCGCGCAAGCAGTCCACGATGTACTTCGCGATGAGCCCCGTGCCGACGATCGCCAGGGCGAGACCGTCGCGCCGGTGCACGAGATGGCGGGCGGCCAGAACCGCGGAGGCCGCCGTCCGAGTGGCGCTGATGATCCCGCCTTCCACGCAGGCGACGGGGAAACCGGTTTCCGTGTCGTGCAGCGTGATGATGGCCGACGCCCTGGGCGCGCCCAGGCGCCGGTTGCTCGGGAAGCTCGCGACCGTCTTGACGCCGGCGATGTCGCGCCCTCCCCCGATCTGTGCCGAGAGCGT
The DNA here is from genome assembly GCA_964243035.1 of uncultured Lichenihabitans sp. Taxonomy (GTDB): domain Bacteria; phylum Pseudomonadota; class Alphaproteobacteria; order Rhizobiales; family Beijerinckiaceae; genus Lichenihabitans. Next base: position 42,794 of record CAXTDZ010000011.1, on the reverse strand, counting down.
GATCAGCCGCGCCCTGTCCCTGTTGGGAAACCACAGGAACTGGCTGGGCGGATTGGCTGCCTCGCCGACCTTGTTCAAGCGGTACAAGGCCTCGACCAGGGTTATGATCTCGCCGAAGGACGCGGCCACGATGTCCCTCACGGCACTGCCGCGCACGACGTCGAGATAGGCGTGCGGCCGCGTCATACCGCGGGCCCCGATAGTCTGTTCCATGTGGCCTCACCGTAGTTCGATACGATCCAGTCCGGATTGTAGATCGTGTCCAAGTAGGCATCGCCCATGTCCGGCGAGATGACGACGACCCTGCTGCCGGCCGGGATCTGGTTTGACAGCCGCTTGGCGGCCGCGACGACCGAGCCCGTGGAGCCGCCCGTGAAGATGCAGAACTTCGACACGAGCCAGTGGCACGCGTCGATGGTGTCCGTTTCGCTGACGAGCTCAAGCCTGTCCGCCGCGGCCTCGTCGAAGATCGGAGGCCTCCTGCTCGTGCCCAGGCCCGGTATCCGACGAGGGCCGCCTTTGCCGCCGAACGTGACGGACCCTTCCACGTCGACCGCGACGATCGTCGTCCTGGGGGAGAACTCCCTGAAATACCGCGAGCAGCCCATCAGGGTCCCGGTGGTGCCTGCCCCGACCAGCAGGAAGTCGACGTCGGGGATGCTCGCGATGATCTGCCTGGCGGTCCCGTCGTAGTGCGAGAGCGCGTTGCCGGGGCTCTCGTACTGGTTGACCCAGACGAGCCGGGGGTCGTCGCGAACCAGCCCGCGGATCGTGTCGATCCGCGTGCCGAGATAGCCGCCGTTCGCGTCCTTGCGGCTGACGGTGATCACCTGGCCCCCGAACACCTTGATCAAGCCCTGGCTCCGCGGCGTCGCGTTCGGGTCCATGACGCAGATGAACGGGTAGCCGCGTTTCCGGGCGACGAGGCTCAGGGCCACGCCCAGGTTGCCCGACGACGATTCGATGAGGGTGTTTCTGCCCGGAGCGATCACGCCCTTCCTTTCGAGGTCTAGAACCATCTGCACGGCGGGCCGCAGCTTGATGGATCCGGCCGGGTTGAGGCCTTCGACTTTCAGGATGGTTTCGCACCCGGCTATCGCGCCCGGGAGGGACAGGAAGACAGGTTCGCGTCCTATCTGGAGGACCGTGTCGGCAATCATCCGCAACCTGACCTTTCTCACGCGCGCCGCGCTCGTCCCGGACGGTCCGCTGGTCGGACGTGCGGGGAAGACCTCCGCGGGCCGGGCCGCGCCATGGTGATGAGAACCCGGCCCGCTGCCGTCCCGGACCGGCACGGCGACGGGTCGCGAGGGTAACGACGGACCTGACGGTGCTTTCCGGCCGGAGGGCCGCCCCCGAGGCACGGCTTCAGGCTTAAACAGCCGTCGAGCGCATGTAACCCCGTCGCTTTAGCCGGCTTTTCATCGAACATCGCGTGCCGCACCTTACGCGACGACTTTCCAAGACGGGCAGAGTGCTTGGATGTCGCTCCTTCACCCCGGCGCACGAGGTTGGCCCAAGTCTTTCGGCCAGCTTGCGACCCGAGAAGCGCCCCGAAAGCACGAAGAGAGAAGCGCACGTGACGATGTCTGCAAGGTCTGAGACGTGGGTCGACTGGTCCTACCCGACGTCGATCAAGGTCGGCGTCGGACGATCGACCGAACTGCCGCTGTGGTGCGGCACCCTGGGCATGAAACACCCGCTGCTGGTGACCGACTCCTGGCTGGCCACGACGCCCCTGGTGGGAGAGGCGCTGGACCGCCTGGGCTCCTCCGGCACGAGGTGCGGGCTCTTCCACGGCATCAAATGCAACCCGACCGGCCGCAACGTCGAGGCCGGGGCAAGGGCCTTTCGGGATGGCGGTCACGACGGGGTCATAGCCTTCGGGGGTGGGTCGGCGATCGATGCCGCGAAGGCGGTCGCCATGCTGGTCGGCCAGAGCCGGCCCCTCTGGGATTTCGAGATGGGCGGTGGGAACCACCTGCGCGTGAACACCGGGACGATGGCGCCGGTCGTGGCCGTGCCGACGACCGCGGGAACGGGGTCCGAGGTCGGTCGGACGTCGGTGATCACGGACGAGGCGTCGCGGGTCAAGCGGCCGATCTTCCACCCCCGGATGACCCCCGGCGTCGCGATCCTCGACGCCGGGCTGACCGTCGGGCTTCCGGCTCACCTCACGGCCGCGACCGGCATGGACGCCTTCACGCACCTGATCGAGGCGTTCTGCACGACCATGTACCATCCCATGGCCGTCGGCATCGCGGCCGAGGGCCTGCGGATCGTCAAGGGGGCGCTGCCGCGCGCCTTCGCCGACGGGACCGACCTGCGCGCGCGCCAGGACATGCTCGTGGCTTCCGCCATGGGGGCGGCCGCGTTTCAGCGCGGGCTGGGCGCGGTCCACGCCCTGGCTCAACCGCTGGGCGCCCTCTACGACAGCCACCACGGCCTCCTGAACGCGATCCTCCTCCCTTACGTGCTGAAGGCCAACCGAGCCGCCATCGGCGACCAACTCACCGCGCTGGCCCAGATCCTTGACCTGCCGGGCGCCGGGTTGACCGCGGTGCTGGACTGGCTGCTCGGCTTCGAGAGTCGTTTGGGGATCCCCGCCTCGCTCGCCGAGATCGGCATCGACGACGAGCAGGCGGACCTGGTCGGCCAAATGGCGACCGAGGACTGCTGCTCGGCGACGAACCCGGCCGCGCTCGGCAAGGCCGACTACGTCGGCCTCTTCCGCGACGCGGTCCACGGCCGGTTGTAAGCGCCACGACACCACCCACGGTTTCCACGACGGAGCAAAGCCGCATGAGCACGCACGAGCGCGATCGCTTCACCATCGCCATGGTGGAGGAGGTGGACCTCTTCAAAAAATACGAGACCCAGCTGATACGAAGTCTGAGCAGGCCGAACGAGCTCATTCCGACGGTCTACTATTACGACGACGAAGGTTCCCGCATCTTCACGCAGCTGTGCGAGGACCCGGCTTACTACCTGACGCGCACCGAGACCAAGCTTTTGAGCGACAACGCGATGGACATCGCGAGGCTCGCGGGCGACCGGCACATCATCGAGTTCGGAAGCGGCAACGCTCGCAAGACCAGACTGCTCCTGCAGGCGTGCGGGACCGTGTGCGGCGACGTCACGTACTCGCCCATCGACGTGAACCGGTCGATCATCGAGGACGGGGCGCAAGACCTCCTGAGCAGCGTGTCGAACCTGGAAGTCCGGGGCGTCGTCGCCGCCTACGAGGAGGGCGCGCGTGCCGCGCGGGATGCGGAGCGCGACAACCTGTTCCTGTTCCTCGGGAGCACGATGGCCCAGTTCATCGATGAGGACGTCCACAAGTTCCTGGACATGCTGAAGACGGCGGCCAGGCCGGGCGACAAGTTCCTGGTCGCGTTCGATCTGTACAAAGATCCTGAGAAACTCGTTGCCGGCTACAACGCGGAGCCCGCCGCCCGCCATCAACTCAATGCCCTGAAGGTCATCAACAGGCAGTACGAGGGCGACTTCGACGCCTCGTCGATCCGATCCTACGCCACGTGGAACGCGGACGAGTACAGGGTGGAGATGTTTTACGAGTTCGTCGAACCTCAGCAGGTCGCGGTAAAGAAACTCGGCTTCGAGAAGTATTTCCCCGCCGGATACGTCACAAGCACGCACATCATGAGGAAGATGACGCCGCAGCTCGTCGTTCGTCTGATCGAAAGCGCAGGCCTCAGGCTGGACCGGACCTGGAGGGACCGGGACACCGACTACGGCCTGTTCCTTTTCTCCATCTGAGCCGGTGAAGGCCCCGTCGGGACCAGGACGGGGGGAGCCGCGCGACAGCGATGGCCGCGAGGCCCACGCCGACGCGCGCGAGGTGAGAAAATCGGGAGTGGATCATGCCGCCTCGGCTAAGGATCGGCATCGTGGGGCTGGGCTCGCGGGGCCTGTCCGTCCTGGAACGCGTCACGCATCTCGCAGGTGGAAGGCCGGACCTCCCGATCGAGGTCCTGGTCTTCGAACCGGCGGAGCCCGGGGTCGGGGTTCACGGGACGGATCTCCCCGACTACCTGGTGCTGAACACGATCGCGGAACAATTGACGATCTTCCCCGGCCGGGAGTCGATCGAAGGCGCCCTGCCGGACGACCTTCGGACAAAGGACGCCAGAACCTTTCTGTCCTGGTGCGGGATGAACGGCCTCTCCGTCCGGCCCGACGGATCGGTGGGCGTGGGCCACGGCCGCCCGGTCGAGGGGACCGACTTCCTCCCCAGGCGCGTGCTCGGGCAGTACCTGGCTTGGGCGTTCGCCCGGATCGCGGGGGCGTGCCCGGGCCACGTGCGCGTGGTGGTTCACCGGGAGCAGGTCGCCGCGGTCGTGCCTGCGGCCGACCAAGGCGGCTTCGCCATTCGGACCCTCGCCGGACGAAGCAGAACGGTGGACCGCCTGGCGCTCACCCTGGGGCACGGGACCTGGTTCGATGCCGGCCCGCCGAGCGCGCATCGACGGTGCCTCCCGGCCTACCCGCCCGACGTTTCCCGGATCGGGCCGGGTGACGTCGTGGGGATCGAAGGGCTGGGGCTTGCCGCCCAGGACGCCCTCGCGGCGATGACCGTCGGGCGCGGCGGGCGGTTCGACGGGCGGGCGTCCGGTTCGCGGGTGTACCGGCCGTCGGGCTCGGAGCCGCGGGTCGTGATGTTCTCGGACAGCGGCCTGCCTTTTCGCGTCCGTCCGGACACGTGGGTGGGACGGGAGAAGCACCGGCCCGTCGCGTTCACGCGCGCGGCGGTCCGAGCCCTGGTCGACGGCCTCCCGAAAGGGGCGGCCGATTTCGAGACCCACTTCCTGCCGTTGATCCTGCTGGAGATGCGGGTCGCGCATCGGCTTGCCCGCGCGGGTATGGAGGGGACCGACGGGGTCCGCCGCAGGATGGAGGCCGCGGCCGCCGAGGGTGCCCTGGAGAAGGCCCTCGATGACCTGGACCGGGGCGAAGCGTCGTTCGACCCGCTCGATCACCTGCACTTCCGAGTTCCGGCCGAAGCGGAGGCCCCCGCGTGGGCCGAGGCCTTCATCCGGGAGGACCTTCGCCAAGGCAGACTGGGCCTGCGGTGCAGCCCCCTCAAGAACGCCATCGAGGTGTGGCGCGACCTGCGGGACGAGATCCGCCTCGCGGTCGACCACGGCACCCTGTCCTGCCCCTCCAGAACCCGCTTCTACGCGGTCTGGGCCCCGGCCATCAACAGGATGGTCGCCGGGCCGCAGAAGGAGCGGCACGAGGAGTTGCTCGCCCTGATGGATAGCGGGCTCGTCGAGATCGCGGCGCGTCCGGCGCGGTCGCAAGCCTCACCGTCCGGGCGCCTGACGGTGGCCTTCGCCAACGCGCGCGCGGTCGACTTCGACTGGCTGGTCAAGGCGCATCTCCCGCGCTTCGCCCCCGACCGGCCCGGATCCCTGGTCCATTCGCTGCTTGCGCGGGGTTTCCTGACCAAATCGAGATGTCGACCGCCGGACAGCATCGCCCTGGACGGGTCGTGCGCGCCGCTCGGCAAGGAGGGCAACGGCATCGACACCGTTGCGGTGCTGGGCCCCATGGCCGAGGGGGAGACCTATTACAACCACTACGTCCCCTCGCCGAGCGGGCCCTCCCGCGCCTTCACGGACGCGCATCGCGTCGCAAAAAGGCTGATGCGGGCCGGTGACGGCCAGTCGCCACCCGTCACGACGTCCGCGTCATGACCTTCCCTGCGGCCCGCCGAACCGCGTTGAGAATGCCGGGTGCCTGCGATGCGATCGGAACGTCTCGTCGGTTTCAGCGCGTGCTTCGACGCGGGCAAGTCGCCTCACGCCCGCAGCCTGTTCAGGGCCCTGGCGATCGCGTTCGAACTGGACCCGCGGCTTCGTGGCGTCCGGTTCGTCTACGAGGACGACAACGGAACTGCCTCCGGCGGGGAACGGGCGGCGAGGGCGCTCGTGCGGAGCGGCGTGCGCGTGGTCGTCGGCCATTACTCTTCCGATGCGGCGGCCGCCGCCCTCGACGTCTACGCGCCGGCGCAGGTGTCGGTCCTGCTCCCCGCGGCTACGGCGAGCCCGTTGACCTCCCGGGCGAGGGGAAGGGCCTTCCGCCTGTGCCCGCCCGACTCCGCCCTGGCGAGGCAGCTGGTTCGTTTCGCCGTTGCGAACGGCAGGTCCCGGATGGCCGTCGCGGATGACGGGACGGCGCACGGCCGGTCGGTGGCGCGGGAGGTGGTCGCCGAGGCACTTCGGTCCGGGATGGCGGTCCCGCCGTGCGGCGAGGCGGACGTCCTGGTCTTCGCGGGATCACCCTTCGCCAGCGCGGCCTTCGTGAACGAGGTCCGTTCGTCGGGACGCGAGACGCTCGTCCTGCTGACCGACGACGCGGTGAGCGCGGCCTTTCTCGCCGAGGCGACCGCGCACAGGGGGGTCGTGGCGTTCGGCTTCGCCCCCGCGGGCCTGATCGGAGAGGCCGCCCGGGTCAGCAGCCTCCACGTTCAAACGTTTGGCCGGCCGCCGGCGGTCAATTTCGTCGAGACGGTGCTTGCCCTCGGCGTCGCGGCCCAGGTTGCCGGCCGCTCAGGACCGGGGCGGGACGACCTGGAGAACAGGTGCTTTCAGACCATCGCGGGGCCGGTGCGGTTCAAGGACGGGGAAAGGATCGGCGCGTCCCACGCCCTGTGGCGTCCCTCGAACGGGTCCTTCGAAGCCGCGCGGATCGTCGGGGACGTCCGTGAGGGACCGGGCCGGTCTCCGGGCTCAACGACTGACGGAGAAGCAAATGAACCAAAACAGCAGCGCGGTTGACATCGTCGGGGTCGGATTCGGACCCGCGGGCATCTCCTTGGCGTGCGCCATGGCGGATCTGAAGGAGGAGGGAGGCCGGGACCTGTTCGGGTCGCTCAAGTTCCTGGAGAAGTCCAGGGAGCCGGCCTGGCATCCGGAACTGCTCCTGCCGGGCACCGACATCAACAATCACGTCTTTCGCGACCTCGTCACGCCCCGCAACCCACGCAGCCGCTTCTCGTTCGCGATGTACCTCAAGGAAAAGAACCGGCTCTACAAGTTCGGGCTCCTTGGGAAGTCGGTCAGCAGGCAGGAGTGGTCCGGCTACATCGCGTGGGCTGCGAGGCACTTCGATCGTCACGTGGCTTACGAAGAAGCCTTGCTCGAAGTGCTTCCCGGCATCGTCGATGGGCGGCTCAGGCATCTGGAGGTCGTGACCCAGAAGCGGACCATCCAGGCCGGCACGGTCATCATGTCCTCCGGGAGCGTCCCGCGGATACCGCCCTTGTTCGCGGGCGACCTCGGGCCGCGTGTTTTTCACACCTCGGAGTACGTCACGAACGTCAAGAGGCTGGAAGACCTCGGCGCCCACCGCTGGCTGGTGATCGGGTCAGGCCAGAGCGCGAGCGACGTGACGATGGACCTGCTCAATCGGCAGAGCGGGCATTCGGTCCAGTCGCTTCACAGGTCGAGCGGCTTCAAGCTCAGCCAGTTCGGCCAGTTTCCGAACCTGATGTACTCGCCTGAACGAGTGGACTACTTCCACAGCCTAGGTCAGGAAGAGCGAAACCACCTCTTCCATGAGATCATGGCGACGAACTACGCCGGCGTCGACGTCAACGACAGCCAGGCGCTGTACTCGGCGGTGTACGAAGGTGAGATCTCGGGGAACCAGCGCTTGGAACTGCACGTGTACAAGGAGTTGGTCGACGTGGACGTGTCGTCGTCCGGCGTCAGGGTGGTCATCAAGGATTCGTATAGCAACGCTTCGCACGCGATGGAGGTCGACGCCATCATCCTGGCCACCGGCTATCGCCAACCCCTCGTTCCGCCCGCCTTGGTCGCGATGCAGCCGTGGCTGTGTCGCGGGAGCGACGGAGGCCTCGTCATCGACCGGGAATACCGGGTCAGGATGACGGTCGATGGCGGCCCGCACATCTACGCCAACGGCCTGTCCGAAAGGACGCACGGGATCAGCGATGCTCAGTCGTTCTCCTTGATGGCGCTGCGGTCAGACCGCATCGTGCGGGCGCTGGTGTCCGGCACGGGGGCGCCGGCGGGAGGGTCGTCGTTTCCAGGGCCGCCATGATCGAGGTGGGCGGGGGCGGCAGTGCCTCCCGGAACCGATCGCGTGCCGATCAGGTCGCAAGGCTTGCGACCTGATCCCCCCCACGTGAGCCCCGCTTCGCCCCCGCCCTGTGTCCGGGGATCGTAGTGCCTGTACCCGCCGCGATCCTGCTCCGGACCGGAGGCGATCCCGTGCAGTCGGCCTTGACCGGCACCCGCAGCGAGGTCGCCCAGGCCCCTGGCAGCACCACGGGCCTCCGGCCGCATCACCGACCGCCTCGGCATCGATGCGGCGTGCAGAGACCGCATGGTCGACCTCTCGCCACTCCCTGTCCGGGCCGGGCGGGAGCCGCACCGATGCAGGCCACCACGATCCGGCGCCGCGCTGACCCTGCCGAGCGCCACACGGGGCACGGTCGGCATTCCGTTCGGCATCGTGAACCTGTCCACCATGGAGCGGCGGCCGGGCCGCCCCCGGACGGATGCCCCGCCTCATCTTCACGCGCTTGCAAAACAAAGCCGGGACGCGCCGCCGTGAGATCGACGACCAGCACCATGGGCCAAGGGAGCACCAAGCTCGACAACCTCGTCGCGACACTGGTCGACAATGGCCCCCGCCATGCTGCGGCTTGCCAAGGACGCGGTCCCAAGGCGGTGCGTCGTCAGCCTTCAGCGAAACGCGCAACCTTTGAAACGACCGACCATCGACACCTCCTGCTCACCAAACCGCATCCCTACTTCGCATCTTTCACCTCCAAGAACTCCGAACGGTCGCGGCCAAAGAGTCGCCGACCGCCCCACCAAAAGCAGCGCCGCAACCAGCCTGCGCGAACACAACAGGAACGTTGCACCCGTTCACTTTTTGTTTTAGGCATGTTCCAGCGCGTGGGGTTTCATCCGCCGCGGGGGCTGATCGATGCTGACGAGCAAGCAGAACGAGTTGCTGCGCTTCATTCACGAGCGCCTGCGGGCGGACGGCGTGCCGCCGTCCTTCGATGAGATGAAGGACGCGCTGGAGCTGCGCTCCAAATCCGGCATCCACCGCCTCATCATGGCGCTGGAGGAGCGCGGCTTCATCCGGCGTTTACCCAACCGCGCGCGGGCGCTCGAAGTGCTGCGCATGCCGGAGGTGGACGCACCCGAGCCGAAGCTGACTCGCGCGGGCGCCGACATCATCGAGGGGGCATTCGGACGGGCGCGTCCAGGCCGTCAGGCGGACGGGGGCGGCGCCGTGGCGGTCCCCATGATGGGGCGCATCGCGGCGGGCGTGCCGATCTCAGCCATCCAGGCGCGGAGCCACACGGTCGCGGTGCCGCCCGACCTCCTGGCCGCGGGCGACCATTTCGCGCTGGAGGTGCGCGGCGATTCCATGATCGAGGCCGGCATCCTGGACAGCGACACGGTCATCATCCGCAGGCAGGACACGGCCGACACCGGCGACATCGTGGTGGCCCTGGTGGACGATGAGGAGGCGACGCTGAAGCGGCTGCGCCGCCGCGGCGGCACGGTCGCGCTGGAGGCCGCCAATCCCGCCTACGAGACGCGCATCTTCGGGGCCGACCGGGTCAAGATCCAGGGCCGGCTCGTCAGCCTGCTGCGGCGCTACTGAGCCGGGCGGCCCAGGGGTGCGGCGAGCCCCGACAGGGCCGTCTCCCCCGCGTCCGCGAAACCTTGGGCCACGCCGGCCCGGTCCGCGTCCGAGCGGTTCTGGCTGGTTTTCCACTTGCCCTCGATCCGCTCGATGGGGATCTCCAGCCCCACGATGCCCTTGACCTGCCCGGTCACGAAGGCGGCCGGCGCGTCGTCCACGGCCCAGGGAGCCGCGCGGTGCGCCTCGTGGGCGCGGGTCAGGCGGTCGACCTGGGCGCGCAGCCAGGCCACGTCGTCCACCACGCGCGGGCGGCCGCGCACCTGGACCACCGCGTAGTTCCAGGTCGGCACCACCTTGCCCGTGTCGCGCTTGGTCGCGTACCAGCTCGGCGTCACGTAGCCCTGCGGGCCCTGAAACAGCACCAGGCATTCGGCCGCGGCCGCGAGGTCGTCCAGCTGCCCGTTGGCGCGGGCGAGATGGCCGAGCAGGGTGCCGTGGGCGGATCCCTCGATGTCGAGCAGGAACGGGATCGGGTTCGCCACGAGGCCGCCCGACCCGGCCGTGACGAGCAGGCCCAGCGGGAAGGCGCGGATCAGCGCGTGCTGGACGTCGAGGCGGTCCTCGCGGAAAGCTGGCGGCTGGTACAACGGAAGAACCCCCGGCGCGGACGCGCCTTGCGCTTCATGGCCCGGCGCCGCCCTGCGCGCAACCTCGGCGCCCCCGCTCTTCGCAGCGTCGCCGGGGGCGGGTAAGAGGACGGAGCCATCCGGTCCTCGACGGCAGCAACCCCGAGTCTCACGCCATGATCCGTCCCGTCCTGCTCGCAGGCCTGCTCGCGCTGCCGATCCAGCCCGCGGGGGCGCAGGCCGCCAAGCCGGGGAGCGCCCCCGCGCCGGTCAGCGCCGACCCTGCCAGCACGTCGGCGACGTTCGGGGACTGGGTTTTGAGGTGCCAGCGGATCGGCGACGGCGACAAGGCCCGCAAGATCTGCGAGGTCGCGCAGGTGATCCAGCTGCCCAACCAGCCCAGGCCCGTGGCGGAGGTGGCGCTGGGGCGTCCGCCCGGCGAGGCGGCCCTGCGCCTGACCGCCATGCTGCCCGCCAGCGTGACCTTCCCCAGCTCGGTGTCCTTCGCCCTGACCGACCGGCCGCCGCACGGCGCGGATTTGCAATGGCGGCGCTGCCTGCCGGTCGCCTGCTTCGCCGACGCGGTCGCGACCGACGACAGCGTCAAGGCCTGGCGCGGCGCCGAGGCGGGGCGCCTGGGCTTCAAGGACGCGGGCGGCCACGACGTGGAACTCCCCATCTCCTTTCGCGGCCTGGCCCAGGCGCTGGACGCGCTCGCCAGATCGTGAGCCGATCCGATCCCCGCGAGGCGGCCGAAGGCGCGCCGGTCGCCCGGCCGGCGCGTCACACGCGGGTCGGCGCGGGTCCGCGGTCGGCCGCCCCGCCCGGTTGCGGGCCGCCCGGCCACGCCTTAGGGTCCCGGCTCCCGCCCAGGATCCGCCCCCGCGACGGGGTCCCCCTCCCGCGGCAACTCTCAAGCGCGACGCTATGACCACCACCCCGTCCGTCATCGAGGCCATCGGCAACACGCCGCTGATCCGGCTGCGCCGTGCCTCCGCCGAGACCGGCTGCACCATCCTGGGCAAGGCCGAGTTCATGAACCCGGGCGGGTCCGTCAAGGACCGCGCGGCGCTCGCCATCGTGCGTGACGCCGAGACGCGGGGCGCGCTGCGGCCGGGTGGCACGATCGTGGAAGGCACGGCGGGCAACACCGGCATCGGGCTCGCGATGGTGGGCGGCGCGCTGGGCTACCGGAGCGTGATCGTCATCCCCAACACGCAGAGCCAGGAGAAGAAGGACGCGCTGCGGCTGTCGGGGGCCGAGCTGATCGAGGTCCCGGCCGTCCCCTACGCCAACCCCAGCAACTACGTGAAGCTGTCGGGCCGTCTGGCCGAGCGGCTGGGCCGCACGCGGGAGGACGGCGCGATCTGGGCCAACCAGTTCGACAACGTGGCCAACCGCCGGGGGCACGCCGAGACCACGGGGCCCGAGATCTGGGAGTCCACCGGCGGCCGGGTCGACGGCTTCATCTGCGCCGTGGGGACCGGCGGCACGCTGGCGGGCGTGAGCGAGGCCCTGAAGGCCCGCAACCCGGAGATCCGCATCGGCCTCGCGGACCCGATGGGGGCGGCGCTGTTCAGCTATTACACGACCGGCGAGCTGCACGCCGAGGGCTCGTCCATCACGGAAGGCATCGGGCAGAACCGCATCACGGCCAACCTGGAGGGCCTGGCGGTGGACCACGCCTACCAGGTGGGCGATGCCGAGGCGCTCAAAGTCCTCTACCAGCTCGCCCAGGAGGAGGGACTGCTGCTCGGCGGCTCCGCGGGCATCAACGTGGCGGGCGCGATCCGGCTCGCGCGCACGCTGGGACCGGGCAAGACGATCGTGACGATCCTGTGCGACTCGGGCTTCCGCTACGCGTCGAAGCTGTTCAACCCCGTGTTCCTGCGGGCCAAGTCGCTGCCGGTGCCGCCCTGGCTCGAACGCCCGGCCACGGTGACGGCGGAGGACCTCCGGTGACGGTTCTGCTGTTCCGCGACGACGCCTACCTGCGGGGGGCGGAGGCGCAGGTGGTCGCGGTGGCCGAGGACGGCGCGGTCGCGCTGGACCGCACGGTGTTCTACGCGCAAGGGGGTGGGCAGCCGGGCGACACGGGCCGGCTGCACGCGGGAGACGGCCGGGTCGCGACGGTGGCCGAGACCGTCTACGCGCCCGACCGCGCGACCGTGCTGCACCGGCTCGGGCCGGGCGCGGGCTCGTTCGCGGTGGGCGACCGGGTCACGGCCGCGCTCGACTGGGAGACGCGCTGGGCCCGCATGCGCGTCCACACGGCGCTGCACCTCCTGAGCGTGGTGCTGGCCTTCCCGGTCACGGGCGGGTCGATCGGCGACGGCGAGGGGCGGCTCGACTTCGACATGCCGGCCGACGCCGCCGACCGCGCCGGCGCGGAGGATCGCCTCAACGCGCTGGTGGAGGCCGACCTCCCCGTGACCACCGAATGGATCACCGACGCGGAGCTCGACGCCAACCCCGGGCTCGTCAGGACGCTGTCGGTCAAGCCGCCCAGGGGCTCCGGCCGCGTGCGGCTGGTGCGGATCGGCAGCGTCGACCTGCAACCCTGCGGGGGTACGCACGTCCGCCGGACGGGCGAGATCGGCCGCGTGGCGCTCACCGGCATCGAGAAGAAGGGCAGGCAGAACCGGCGCGTCCGCATCGCGCTCGCCTGACGACAACCATCCGAACCTGACCCATGACTTTTGAGACGACCCAGCTCGGCCGCGCGGTCGAGACCCCGGCCTCCCCCGAGGAGGCGGTGCTCGACCGGGTGCCTAACCCGCACGCCGGCACGGCCTTCCTGACCCGCTTCACGGCGCCCGAGTTCACCTCGCTCTGCCCCGTGACGGGGCAGCCGGACTTCGCCCACCTCGTGATCGACTACGTGCCGCGCGACTGGCTGGTCGAATCGAAGTCGCTGAAGCTCTATCTCACGTCCTTCCGCAACCACGGCGCCTTCCACGAGGACTGCACGGTGCGGATCGGCAAGGACCTGGTGGCGCGGCTCGACCCGCTGTGGCTGCGCATCGGCGGCTACTGGTACCCGCGCGGCGGCATCCCCATCGACGTGTTCTGGCAGACCGGAGCGCCCCCCGCCGGGGTGTGGCTGCCCGACCAGGGCGTGTCGCCCTACCGCGGGCGCGGCTGAGCGCGGCGGCGCGCGGCCCGTTCGCGCAGGCGGGCGAGCAGCGGCGGCCGGACGCGGACCTCGGGAAACGCGCGGAGTTTTGGGGCGACGCCCGGCAGCAGCACCTTGCGCGGGCTCGCCGGCCGGGTGGGCGCCCAGGCGGCTTGCAACGCGTAGGTGCGCCGGCGGAGCTCGGTCGCGAGGTCGCCACGGCCGTGGCACCGCTGGAGGTCGTCGAACGGGATGGGGGCGCCGATCGCGACGGGCAGGTCGGTACCGATGCGGTTCTTGACCTCGTGGAAGATCAGCGACAGCCGCAGCGTCTGGCTCACGTGGCTGGCCACCTGGAACAGGCGGCTGTTCTGCCCCGTGAAGCAGACCGGCACCACGGTGGCCCTCGCGCGCTGGACGAGCTGCGCCGCGAAGGGCTGCCAGGGGGCGTCGACCGCGGGCAGGCGCCCGAGCCGGTCGGGTGCCGTCGACACCGCGCCCGCGGGGAACACCACCACGCAGCCGCCCCGGGCGAGGTGGTCGCGGGCGGCCGCGCGCGAGCGCAGGTTGGTGCGCGTGGCCTCGTCCGTCCCCGAAAAGTCGACGGGAAGCAGGTAGGGCCTGACCTCGGGGGCGCGCAGCAGCAGCGAATGGGTCAGCACCAGGAAGTCGCCGCGGACCTTCTCGATCAGCCAGGAGATCACGATGCCGTCGAGCACGCCGTAGGGGTGGTTGGCGACCACCACCACGGGCCCGGTCTTCGGGATCGCGTCCAGCGCCGCGGGGTCGTAGACCACGGTCAGGGCGAGCCTGCGGACGGCGGAGTGGAAGAAGCTCTCGCCCGGAACGGGTGCGTTCCGGTGCCCCATGTAGATCGACTTCAACTGTCGCTGGCCGGTCGCGGCCTCGACCAGGCGGATCAGCTTCCGCTTGACGGGTGGGGTGCTCGAATCGGCGTAGGTGAAAAGGGGCTCGTCCATTCACCGTCGTGTAGGCGCGTCACGTGAAAGCCATGTGACCGGTGGACCGGGGCTCCGAGCCCAGGTCGATGCTTGCCGGTTCTGCCCTTCTCCCCCGAGGAGAGAGGGTGGCCGACAGGCCGGATGAGGGGGGGATGCGAGCGGGTGGGCCGACCCTCATCCGCCCTGTCGGGCACCTTCTCCCCGCAGGCGGGGCGAAGGGCATTGATGGGTGCCGGTCGCGGTAACCTGAACCCGGAGCCTGAACCGGTTGCCCCGCTTCACACCAGCCGGGACTGTTCCAGCGCGGCCGCTACGAAACTCGCGAACAGCGGGTGGGGCGCGAAGGGACGCGACTTCAGTTCGGGATGGTACTGCACGCCGATGAACCAGGGGTGGTCGGTGATCTCCACCGTTTCGGGCAGCAGCCCGTCGGGCGACAGGCCCGCGAAGCGCAGGCCTTTGGCCTCCAGCCGCTCGCGGTAGGCGGTGTTGACCTCGTAGCGGTGGCGGTGGCGCTCGGAGATCTCGGTGTCGCCGTAGATGTCGGCGATGCGGGAGCCGGGTTGCAGGGTGGCGCGGTAGGCCCCGAGCCGCATGGTGCCGCCGAGGTCGCCCTCGCGGGTGCGGCGCTCCAGCTCGTTGCCGCGCATCCACTCGGTCATCAGCCCCACCACGGGCTCGTCGCAGGGGCCGAACTCGGTGGAGTTGGCGCCGTCCACCCCGCCGAGCGCCCGCGCGGCCTCGATCACGGCCATCTGCATGCCGAAGCAGATGCCGAAATAGGGCACGCGCCGCTCGCGCGCGAAGCGGGCCGCCTTGATCTTGCCCTCGGCGCCGCGCTGGCCGAACCCGCCCGGCACCAGGATGCCGTGGACGCCTTCGAGGTGGGCGGAGGGGTCGCGCGCCTCGAACACCTCCGACTCGATCCAGTCGATGGCGACGTCCACGCGGTTGGCGAGGCCGCCGTGGGTCAGGGCCTCGTTGAGCGACTTGTAGGCGTCCTTCATGCCCGTGTACTTGCCCACGATGGCGATCGTGACCTTGCCCTCGGGGGTGGCGACGCGCTCCATGACGTCGTTCCACCGCGCCATGTTGGGTTTCGGGGCGGGCTCGATGCCGAAGGCCGCCAGCACCGCGCGGTCCAGGCCCGCCTCGTGGTAGGCGCGCGGCACGTCGTAGATGGATCGCACGTCGCGCGCCTCGATGACCGCGTCCTCGCGCACGTTGCAGAACAGGCCGAGCTTGCGCCGCTCCTCGGGCGGGATCGCGCGGTCGGTGCGGCAGAGCAGGATGTCGGGCTGCACGCCGATCGAGCGCAGCTCCTTGACCGAGTGCTGGGTGGGCTTGGTCTTGAGCTCGCCCGCGCTCGGGATGAAGGGCAGCAGCGTCAGGTGGATGTAGATCGAGTGCGCCCGCGGCAGCTCGTTGCCGAGCTGGCGGATGGCCTCGAAGAAGGGCAGGCCCTCGATGTCGCCCACCGTGCCGCCGATCTCCACCAGGGTGAAGTCGGTGCCCTCGTTGCCCGACAGCACGAACTCCTTGATGGCGCCGGTGACGTGGGGGATCACCTGCACGGTGCCGCCCAGGTAGTCGCCCCGCCGCTCCTTGGCGATGATCTCCTGGTAGATGCGCCCGGCCGTGACGTTGTCGTCGCGGGTGGCGGGGCGGCCGGTGAACCGCTCGTAGTGGCCGAGGTCGAGGTCAGTCTCGGCCCCGTCGTCGGTGACGAACACCTCGCCGTGCTGGTAGGGGCTCATGGTGCCGGGGTCGACGTTGAGGTAGGGGTCGAGCTTGCGCAGGCGGACCGAATAGCCGCGCGCCTGCAGCAGCGCGCCGAGCGCCGCCGAAGCCAGACCCTTGCCGAGCGATGAGACCACGCCGCCGGTGATGAAGATGTACCGCGCCATGGGAGGTCACGCTTACCCGGTTCGGGGCTGCGTGACGAGTCCGAACGGTGAGGCGGGAGGCCGCGCCTGTGGACGTCGGGGATCAGCCGTTCTCCCGGCTTGGTGCCGGCGCTCCCAGAACCCTCCGGACCTTTGCCGGTTCTGCCCTTCTCCCGCTCGGGCGGGGCGAAGGACATAGCGGCCGTGGCGTAGAGACCTGCGGGTATGATGATGCGCTAGGGTCGGAGAACCGTCGCGTCACTGCGAGCGGGGCGCCTCGGGCGCGGTCGGGGCGCCGTTGTGCTGGCTCTCCAGCCGCTTCAGCGTGTCGAGCGGCGTTTCGCCCGGCGCCGGCGCGGAGGACTGCCCATGCGGCGCGGCGGTGTCCAGGATGGACTTGGGCGCGCGGCCGTAGCTCGCGATCATGGAGAGCGCGATGCTGGTGGCGAAGAACAGCGCCGCCAGGATGGCGGTGGCGCGGGTGAGCGCGTTGGCCTGCCCCCGCCCCGTCATGAAGCCGCCGCCCCCGCCCATGCCCAGCGCGCCGCCCTCCGACCGCTGCAGCAGCACGGTGGCGACCAGGGCCACCACGATCATGAGGTGGAACACGATCAGGACGGTTTGCATCGGAACGGGCTCGAAAGGGGAAAGGGCGGCGCTCGGGAACGCCCGCGCGAAGGAAGAAACGGGGTCGGCGGGCTTCTACACCAGGGGACCCGGGTTGGCCAATCCGGGCGGGCCGCTACCGGTAGGCGCCCGCGATCGCCAGGAAGTCCGCGCTCTTCAGGCTCGCGCCGCCCACCAGCGCGCCGTCGACGTCCGGCACGGCCAGGAGCGCCCGGGCGTTGTCGGGCTTCACCGAGCCGCCGTACAGGATGCGCACCGCTCCCGCCTCGCCGGGCAGCAGGGCGCCGAGCCGGTCGCGGATGAAGGCGTGGACCGCGGCCACGTCCGCCTCCGTCGGCACCAGCCCGGTGCCGATCGCCCAGACGGGCTCGTAGGCGATCACCAGCCCGTCCGCGGTCGCGCCGGGCGGCACGGAGCCGTCGAGCTGGGCCCCCACCACCTCCCGCTCGCGGCCGGCGTCGCGCTCGGCCCGCGTCTCGCCAACGCACAGGACGGCGGTGAGGCCCGCCCGCGCCGCGGCCTCGGCCTTGGCGCGCACGGTGGCGTCGGTCTCGCCGTGGTCGGCGCGGCGCTCGGAATGGCCCACGATCACCAGGCGCGCGCCCGCGTCCCGCAGCATGGGGGCCGACACGTCGCCCGTGTGCGCGCCGCTGTCGCGGACCGCGCAGTCCTGCCCGCCCAGCAGCAGGCTCGGCCCCGCGACGCCGGCGGCGCGGCTGATCAGCGTCGCGGGCAGGCACAGGGCCACCTCCGCGCGGCCCGCCTCGCCCCGCGCGAGCCCCGCCGCGACGCCCGACACCTCGGCGAGCGCGGGCCCGAGGCCGTTCATCTTCCAGTTGCCCGCCACGAGCGGGAGCCGCGCCTGCGCCATAACGTCCTCGGGTCCGGGGTGCTGCACCGCCGCACGAGCTACCGCCCGGGCCGGCGTGCCGCAAGCCGCGCGAGGCTCATTTCCGTGTTAGGCATCGGCCGGAGCTTGTGGGAGAAGCCATCCCGGACCGGGGTCGGGGGCTTGAGCGGGCGGCGCATGGCGGATGCAACGGACAAGGACCGGCTCGCCAAGGCGCTCGCCTCCTTCGTGCGCGCGGAGTTCGTGGCGCCCGTCCACGCGGTGGCGGGCTTCTGCGACCTGCTGATCGAGGACGCGCGGCGCGACGGGCTGGAGCGCATCCTCGAAGACCTCGGCACCATGAAGACCGCCAGCGCCACGCTGGAAACCCTCGTCGACAAGCTGCTGGACGACAAGGACGCGGGGCTGTCGCTCGCGGGCGGCGCGGTCGAGGACGTGTCGGCCGAGCTCAGGCACGAGCTGCGGACGCCCATCACGGCCCTGCTCGGCTACGGCGAGCTGTTGAGCGAGGAGGCGCGCGAGGAGGGCCGCCTCGCCCTTGTCAGCACGCTGGACGGGCTGCTCGACGCGGCCCGCCGCCTCCTGGGGCAGATCGACGCGCTGGTGGACCTGCTCCGCCTCCCCGACGGGCCCGACGGCGCGCAGGAGGAGGCCGCGCCCGACGCGCCGAGCCTGCCGGACGCGGTGGAGTCGATCCGCGCCGTGCTGTTCGACGAGCCGCAGCCCCAGCCCGTCGTGCAAGGGCGCATCCTGGTGGTCGACGACGACGTCTCCAACCTGGACCTGCTGTCGCGCCGCCTCGGTCGCGACGGCCACGAGGTATCGACCTGCCAGACCGGCCAGGCCGCGCTGGAGCGCGTGAAGGAGCGGGACTTCGACCTGGTGCTGCTCGACCTCATCATGCCGGGCGTGACGGGCATCGACGTGCTCCGCGCGCTCAAGGCCGAGCCGGCCACGCGGATGCTGCCCGTCATCATGACCTCCGCCATGGAGGAGGTGGACGGGGCCGTGCGCTGCATCGAGGCGGGGGCCGACGACTTCCTCGCCAAGCCCCTCGACCCCGTGCTGCTGCGCGCCCGGCTGAACGCCGCGCTCGACCGCAAGCTGCTGCGCGACCGCGAGGTCGCGACCGCCGAGCGCCTCAGGGTCGAGCGGGAGCGCTCGGAAACGCTGCTGCGCAACGTGCTGCCGGTGCCTATCGTGGAGCGGCTCCGGCGCGGCGAAACGGTGATCGCCGACCATTACGACAGCGTCACCATCCTGTTCTGCGACCTGGTGGGCTTCACGGCGCTGGCCGCGCAACTGCGGCCGGGCGAGATCCTGATGCTGCTCAACGACATCTTCTCCCGTTTCGACGCGCTCGCGGGCGAGAGCGGGCTCGAGAAGATCAAGACGCTGGGCGACGGCTACATGCTGGCGGGCGGCCTGCCCGAGCCGCGGCCCGACCACGCGGCGGCGGTGGCCGCGGTCGCGCTGCAGATGCCCGACGTGGTGCGCGCCGCGAGCCGCGGCCAGCGGCTCGACCTCAGGGTCGGCCTCCACACGGGGCCGGCGGTCGCCGGCATCATCGGGGCCCAGAAGTTCGCCTACGACGTGTGGGGCGACACGGTGAACACGGCGAGCCGCATGGAGCGCCACGGCACGCCCGGCCGCGTCCACATCTCGGGCGCGACGCGGGCGGCGCTCGGCGACCGCTACGGCTACGACAGCTTGCCGCCGATGGACATCAAGGGCAAAGGGAGGATGGAAACCTTCCTGATCCGGTGAACGCCCGCGCGGCTTCGCCCGCGAGCGGGTTTTTACCAGACCTGCCTGCTCTCAGAGACGGGGAGCAGCGCGAGCCGCGCAAGGCTGCCTGGGGTGTTGTTCGTGCCCGACTACAAGCAAACCCGCCTCGACCTCCTCCAGCGCATCGCCGACGCGCTGGAGCGCCTCGCCCCGGCCCCGCCGCCCGCGCCCGACCTCGGGGCCGCGGACGCCTTTATTTGGTCGGGGGCGGGCGGGCGGCTGCAGCCGGTGGGGCGCGTCAGCCGCGTCCCCTTCGGCCTGCTGCGCGGCATCGACCGCGTGCGCGACCAGCTCCTCGACAACACGCTGCGGTTCGCGCGCGGCCTGCCCGCCAACAACGCGCTGCTGTGGGGCGCGCGGGGCATGGGCAAGTCGTCGCTCGTGAAGGCCGTCCACGCGGAGGTGAACGCGAAGGTCGGCCGGTCCCTGAAGCTGGTCGAGATCCATCGCGAGGACATCGACGGCCTGCCCGTTCTGATGGGGGTGCTGCGCGGCGCCCCCCACCGCGCCGTCGTGTTCTGCGACGACCTGTCGTTCGACGGGGGCGACGCGTCCTACAAGTCGCTGAAGGCGGCGCTGGAGGGCGGCATCGAGGGCCGCCCCGCCAACGTGGTGTTCTACGCGACCTCCAACCGCCGCCACCTGATGCCGCGCGACATGATGGACAACGAGCGCGCCACCGCCATCAACCCGGGCGAGGCCGTGGAGGAGAAGGTGTCGCTGAGCGACCGCTTCGGGCTGTGGCTCGGCTTCCACAACTGCTCGCAGGACGACTACCTGGACATGGTGGCGGGTTACGCGTCGGCCTTCGGGCTCGCGGTCGGCGCCGAGCGGCTCAGGGCCGAGGCGCTCGAATGGGCCACCACGCGCGGGGCGCGCTCCGGCCGGACCGCCTGGCAATTCATCCAGGACCTCGCGGGCCGCGAAGGGGTCGCGGCGGCGCTGTTCTGAGGGGGGATGGCGGCGGCAGGCCTGTCTTTGGACCTGCCGCCCCATGCGCGACCCGAGGCCCCGTGTCTCGCGGAGAACCTGGGCGCTTCCCTCCGAGCAGGACCGGCGGGGGCCGCCGCCCCCGTTGGTCCCGTCCTGCTCAAGCTCCTGAAACCCGCGTCCCGGTCGACCGGCCTCACAGCCCCGCCAGGTACTGGGTCGGGTCGACCGGCGTGGACCCCTTGCGCAGCTCGAAGTGGAGCTGGGGCGAGGACACGTTGCCCGACTGGCCGGACTTGGCGATGACCTGACCGCGCTTGACCTGGTCGCCGCGCTTCACGTCGAGCTCGCCGTTGTTGGCGTAGGCGGTGACGAAGCCGTTCGGGTGGCGGATCAGCACGAGGTTGCCGTAGCCCTTGAGCTCGCTGCCCGCGTAGGCCACCGTCCCGTTCTCGGCGGCCTTGACCGCCGTGCCCTCGGGCACCGCGATGTTGATGCCGTCGTTGCCGCCCTTGAAGCCCTGGATGATGCGGCCGCGGGCGGGCCAGCGGAACTCGGGGTTGCCGCTGTTGTCCGCGGCCGGGGCGGCCGCGGGGGCGCTCGGGGCCGGGGGGGCCGCCGCCGCGACCTCGGCCGGCTTGGGTTGCACGGCCGCCGGGGCCGCGGGCGCCGCCGCCAGCCTGGCCGGGGCGGGCCTGACGGGGGCGGGCTTGGCCGCCGCCGTCACGACGGTCTTGGTGGTCACCACCCTGGTGGCCGGGGCCGCGGGCTTGTCGACCGCCACAACGGTCTTGGTGACGACCGTCCTGGGAGCGGCGGCCTGCTTGAGCGTCACCTGCTTGACCACGGCCTGCCTCGGGGCGGGCTTGGCCAGCGGCGCGGGAGCCTCGGTTTCCGCCGCCACCACCTTGCGGGGCCGCCCGTGCTCTTCCGGCGCGCGCGCCGCGGTCGCGACGGGTTTGGCCGGGGCGGAGGGCGCCACGACCGTCCTG
This sequence comes from uncultured Lichenihabitans sp., assembly GCA_964243035.1. GTDB lineage: Bacteria > Pseudomonadota > Alphaproteobacteria > Rhizobiales > Beijerinckiaceae > Lichenihabitans. The sequence continues at coordinate 21,358 of CAXTDZ010000011.1, read as the reverse complement.
GTCGTCGTGACCTCCGTCCGCGTCGTGGTGACCTCGGCCAAGCGGCGCGGGGCGGGCTCCGACCGGGCGAGGTCGGGCGCGACCTCGTGCCGGGGCAGGTCGGCGAGGCTGTTCTTGCGCGCGGCCACGGCGTTGTAGACGGGGATCGTCAGGCGCGTGCCGGGCTGGATCTCGGCGCCGGTGCGGAAGCCGTTGGTTTGCAGCAGGGCCGCGGGGGGCACGCCGTAGCGCTTGGACAGCACCTCGACGGTGTCGCCCTGGGCGACCGTGACCCCCACGCCGCCGCTCGACGTCCAGCTCCCGTAGGAGGCGCCCGGCGCGGTGCGGAAGGGGGCGGGCTCGATGGAGCCGGTGGTCTCGTGGCTGACGGGCGCGCGGTTGTACGAGGTCATCACCTGCGGGCGCAGCGGCGCCGTCGAGGCGACCGCCGGTTCCCGCGCCGGCAGCGCCCGGCTGACCACCGGCGGCGATCGGCCGGCGGGGATCGTGGAGCTCACGGACGCGACGTGCCGCACCGGCTCGTTGGACGCGAAGGGGTTGCCGAACGGGTCGGACATCCGCGTCGCATCCGAGGAGCAGCCCGCCATCAGGCCGGCCACGGTGCCCACCGCGCAAACATTCAGGGCAAGGCGGCCATGCCCGGACGGCCAGAACTTACGCATGATCGAAACCACCCAACTCGCGCTCGTCTATGCCGTCTGTATAAGGCCGAGGCGGTTAAAGGTCGGTTTAGGGTGAATCGATTCACGAAGATGTCGTGCGAACTTTAATTCGTTAAGTATTGGGCAAGTTCTACAGGGTGGCAGAGCGCCCCGGAATGGCGGCCTGAACCTCGCCGGCCCACAGCGCCTCGCGCCTGACCCGCCCGCCCGCGCCCCGCAGCGCCGTGTAGAGCGCCGCACCTCCGCTCAGCGCCGGGTAGATCAGCACGCCCTCGGGGGCGAGCAGGCCGACGAGGGCCTCGGGCTCCGCCGGGAGGCCGGGGTGGACCACGACGCGGTTGAACCGCCCGCCGAGCCCGTCGGGCACCAGCCCGTCGGCCCAGCGCGAGACCGCGTTGGCGACGCCGAGCCGCGCGAGGCGCTGCCCCGCGACCTCGGCCAGGGCGCGGAAGCGCTCCGCGGAGACGACCTCGCGGGCGAGCGCGGCCAGCAGCGCGGTGGCGTAGCCCGTGCCCGTGCCGACCTCCAGCACGCGGTGGGCGGGCTCAACCGCGAGGGCTTCGAGCACCCGGCCCAGCGCCAGGGGGTCCGGCGTGGTCTGGCCGCACCCGATCGGCAGCGGCACGGCGCGGTGGGCCAGGCCCGCCAGGTGCTCCGGCACGAACGGGAGGCGCGGCACGGCCTCCATGGCGCGCAGCACGCCCAGGTTTCGCAACCCGCCCGCGCGCAGGCGCAGCAGGAAGGTCGCGCGCCGTTCCGGCTCGGCCGACGCGTCGCTCAGGCGAGGGCCGTCCTGTAGCGCGCCAGGGCCGCGCGGTCGGTGAGGTCGAGCCGGAGCGGGGTCACCGACACCTGGCCGCGCGCCAGCGCCTCAAGGTCGGTTCCCTCGCCCGGCGTCACGCCGCCCCGCGCGAAGCCGATCCAGAAGTACGGGAAGCCGCGGCCGTCGGTGCGCTCGTCGACGCGCACGAGGTCGGTGTCGCGCTGCCCCTGCGTGGTCACCGCCACGCCCGTCACCGCCTCGGGCGCGCGGTCGGGGAAGTTGACGTTGAGGAGGCAGCCCCGCTCCATGCCGGCCGCGAGCAGCCGCCGGACCAGGGTGGGCGCGAGCGTCTCGGCGCAGGACCAGTTGGGGTTGTGGCGGCCGCTCTTGGGCCCGTAGGCCTGGCTGAGCGCGATGGAGGGGATGCCCAGGATGGTGCCCTCGATGGCACCCGCCACCGTGCCCGAATAGGTCACGTCCTCGGCGACGTTCTGGCCGCGGTTGACGCCCGACAGCACGAGGTCGGGCCGCCGGCCGCCCAGAACGTGCAGCACGCCCAGGATGACGCAGTCGGTCGGCGTGCCGCGCACCGCGTAGCGGCCGGGCGACACCTCGCGCAGGCGCAGCGGGTCGGACAGGGACAGCGAGTGGGCCACGCCCGACTGGTCGGTCTCGGGCGCCACCACCGTGGTCTCGGCGCCCAGCGCCGCCGCGATGCGCTCCAGCACCCCGAGCCCGTCCGCGTGGATGCCGTCGTCGTTGGTGATAAGGATGCGCATGGGAGGGGCCTTCAGCGGGCGGGCTCGATGCGGGCCGCGCCGCCCATGTAGGGGCGCAGCGCCTCGGGCACGGTGACCGAGCCGTCCGGCTCCTGGTAGGTTTCCAGCACCGCGACCAGCGCGCGCCCCACCGCCACGCCCGACCCGTTCAGCGTGTGGACGAAGCGCGTGCCCTTGCCCGCAGCGGGGCGGTAGCGCGCGTCCATGCGCCGGGCCTGGAAGTCGCCGCACACCGAGCAGGAGGAAATCTCGCGGTAGGCCCCCTGCCCCGGCAACCACACCTCCAGGTCGTAGGTCTTGCGGGCCGCGAAGCCCATGTCGCCCGCGCACAGCAGCATCACCCGGTAGGCGAGCCCGAGGCGTTGCAGCACCGCCTCGGCGCAGCCCGTCATGCGCTCGTGCTCGGCCGCCGACTGCTCGGGGGTGGTGACCGACACCATCTCCACCTTGGTGAACTGGTGCTGGCGGATCATGCCGCGGGTGTCGCGCCCCGCCGAGCCCGCTTCCGCGCGGAAGCACGGCGTCAGCGCCGCGTAGCGCAGCGGCAGGGCCGCCTCCTCCAGGATGGACTCGCGCGCGAGGTTGGTGAGCGGCACCTCCGCGGTGGGGATCAGCCAGAAGCCGTCGCCCGCGCGGAACTGGTCGTCGCGGAACTTTGGGAGCTGCGCGGTGCCCACCATGGCGGCGTCGCGCACCAGCAGCGGCGGGTCCACCTCCGCGTAGCCGTGCTCGTCCGCGTGCAGGTCGAGCATGAACTGCCCGAGCGCCCGCTGGAGCCGGGCGAGGCCGCCCTTGAGCACCACGAAGCGGGCGCCCGACAGGCGGGCGGCGGCGCCGAAATCCATGAGGCCCAGCGCCTCGCCGACCTCGAAATGCTCGCGCGGCGCGAACCCGTCCGGAAAGGCGCGGGGCGCGCCGTGGCGCCGCACCTCGACGTTGCCGGTCTCGTCGGCGCCCGGCGGCACGTCGTCGGCGGGCAGGTTGGGGATGGCGAGCAGCGCCTCGTCCAGGGCGGCCACGGCCTGGCGCTCGGCGGCGTCGAGCGCGTCGGCGCCGGCCTTCAGCGCCGCGACCTCGGCCTTCAAACCCTCGGCCGCGCCCGCGTCCCTGCGGGCCATGGCCTGGCCGATCTCCTTGGAGGCGAGGTTGCGGCGTTCCTGGGAGGCCTGGGCGGCGGCGATCGCGGAGCGGCGGGCGTCGTCAAGCGCCACGAGCCCGGGGCCGAGCGGCTCAAGCCCCCGGGCCGCCCGGCCCCGGTCGAAACCCGCGACGTTGTCCCTGATCCACTTGATGTCCAGCATCGCGACGGCGCCGCCCGGGGCTTGTCGCGCGGCATCCCGGACCCTCGCGACGGAAACCGCGTCAGTCGGGGGCGGACGTCGCGGCCTTTTTGGCGCGGGACCGCTCCATCATGGACACGGTGAAGACCGAGCCTTCGTAGAGAAGCAGCATGGGCAGCGCAAGCGAGCACATCGAGATCACGTCGGGCGGCGTCAGGATCGCGGCCGCCACAACCACGATGACGATCGCGAAGCGGCGCTTCGACCTCAGGAAGGCCGCGTCGATGACGCCGATCTGCCCCAGCAGCGTCAGGATCACGGGGAGCTGGAACGCGATCCCGAAGGCGAAGATCAGCGTCATGATGAGCGACAGGTACTCGCTGACCTTCGGCAGCAGGCGGATGGTGGCCTCGCCCGGTTCGTTCACGCTCGTGTAGTTGACCGAGAAGCGGATCAGGAGCGGCAGCACCACGAAGTAGACCAGCGCCGCGCCGAGCAGGAAGAAGATCGGGGTCGCGACGAGGTAGGGCAGGAAGGCCTTGCGCTCGTGCCGGTAGAGCCCCGGCGCCACGAACATGTAGACCTGCGTGGCGATGATCGGGAAGGCGATCATCGCCGCGCCGAACATCGACAGCTTCATGTTGGTGAAGAACTGTTCGAGGAAGTGCGTGGCGATGAGTTCGGCGTTCTGAGCCCCGACGATCCGCACGAAGGGGTAGGTCAGCACCTGGTAGATCTGCTTGGAGAAGAAGAAGCAGACCGCGAAGGCCACGAGGAAGGCCCCGAGCGCCTTGATCAGCCGCGAGCGCAGCTCGATCAGGTGGTCCATCAGCGGGGCCTTGGAGGCCTCCACCTCGTCCACGAGCGGCACCGTCGTCATTGGTCGGCCTCCTGCCGCCGCGGCCTGACGTTGCGGTAGCGGGACGGGGGCAGCGCGCGCGGGTCGGACCCGCCCGCGGGGCGCCTGCGCAGGACCACCTTGCGCTTGGGGATCGTGAGCGCGGGCGCAGGGTCGTCGATCTCGATCGGCGGCGCGGGCTCGGCCGCGACCGGCATGGCGCCCCCAAGCGCCGGGGCGTCGGCCGCCGCGAAGGCGGGCTCGGGCAGCGCGAAACCGTCCGTGGGGGCCGGGGTGTCGACCGCCGTCGAGACGGCCTGCGTCAGCTCGCGCTGGATGTCGCGGGCGGGGTCGAACTGCGTCGACAGGTCGGCGGTGGAGGATTTCAGCTTGGACACCTCCTCGCGGATGTCCTGGAGGTCGGCTTCCTTCATGGCGTCCATGAACTGGCCCTGGAACTCGCTCGCCATGCGGCGGAGGCGGCCCACGGCCTGGCCGACCTGGCGGAGCACGCGCGGCAGGTCCTTGGGCCCGATCACGACCAGGGCGACGACGCCGATGATCAGGAGCTTGCCGGCGTCGAAATCGAACATGGAAACTCAGGCGGGCGTCTGAAGGTGGGGCACGCCCTTCGTTTACGCGCGCCCGCGGCAAAACGAAAGGCGAGCGGACCCCACGCTCCGGGCGTCGGGAGGCTCAGCCGACCCGGCGCTGCTGCGTGGGGTCGTCCGCCGCCACCGTGGCGCGGTGGTCGATGGTCTTGACCGGCTCGGCGCCCACGGTCGTGACGGGCGTCGCGACCTTGCGGTCGGTCGCGGCCTCGTCGTCCTCGGCCATGCCCTTCTTGAAGGATTTGATGCCCTTGGCGAAATCGCCCATCAGGTCGGACACCTTGCCCTTGCCGCCGAACAGGAGGAGGAGCACGCCGCCCACGATGATCCAGTGCCAGATGCTCATGCTACCCATGGGACGCCACCCTTGTTCACGCGCCGCGGTCCCCGCGAGGGGCACCCGAGCCTCGATTTTGGATGCGGAGTCTATGCGCCGGGCGCCCGGAACACAAGGCTGGCGCGCCGCCGCGGGGCCTCGGGCGCAGGCTCCGCGTCGCCCGTCGAGGACGCGGCCGGGCGGCCGGGCCGACGGGCCCGCGTGCCCCCGGGGTCGCGGCGGATCAGGGAGGCGGCTGCCGTGCCCCTGGCGGGGCGCCCCGGACCGCGGCGGGGCCCGCCGTGCGCGCCCTGACCTCCGGGGGAGCGAGGCACGTCGCGACGGCCTCGCAGCCCCGTCCTCCCGGGCAGGTCGCGGCGCGGAAGGGCGGGCTGTGGTTCGCCGGGCAGAGGATGACGGCCTCGCCGGGACCGACCGCGTCGAGGTCCAGGACCGAGGACGAGCGCGTCATCAGAACCAGCGCGGGGTGTCGCCCGGCCCGCGTCCTGGAGATAGGCGACCACCGCCTCCTGCGCGGCACCGCTCAGGCCCTGCTCCACCATGTCCACGACGAGAACGGCGGCCGTGCAGCCCTCCAGGGCGGCGACGAGCGCCACGAGGCCGCCCGACCGCTCCGCCCCGTCGTCGGCCAGCCAGGCCAGGGCGCGCTCGACGCGTTCGGCCAGATCGGCGTTTCCGGCGAGGCGCTGCGGGAGCGCGTCGTCGGACAGGCGATCCAGGCCCAGGAGGGCCGCATCCGGCAGAACCTCGGCCAGCCGCTTGGCGAGGCGCGTCTTGCCGCTGCCGAGAGGCCCCGTGATGAAGGTCAGCGGCCCGATGGGCCCCGGGTCGAACCATTCCCCGCCCCAGGGCCACGGCAGCGCGAAGCCCGCGGCTGCCGGGCAGGCCGGGCCAGGGCGCGGGCGAGGTCGGCCGCGGTGGGCGCCTGCCCGCCGCGAAGGCCGTCACGGAGGCCCCCTGCACCCGGTCCAGCGTGGCGGCCAGGTGCCTGGCCTGCCGCTCCAGGTCGAGCGCGTGGGCGGCCAGCCCGGCCTCCAGGTCGCGCAGGTCGCGCAGGTCGCCGCCCAGGACGCGGCCGATCCGGGCGAAGCTGAGGCCGAGGGCGCGCAGCGTCACGACCTCGGCCGCGCGCGCCACGTCCTCCGGCGCGTAGACCCGCCAGCCGGCGGCCGTCCGCTGCGGCGCGGGGAGGCCGTGCCGTTCGTAGATCCGCAGCGCCTTGACCGAGATGCCGAGGCGGGCCGCGGCCCGCGACGGGGTCAGGGAGCGGTGGGGCGGGCGCATGGGAGACCTCGGCGGACGGGTGAGCCGCCCTGTTTCCGGCCGGCCCCGGGGTCCGGGTCAAGACCCCCCTCGCGGTCGGCCGATCCCGGTGCTAGGCTGACGCGATGCCGCAGGACACGTCCGACGCCGCCCAGGGCCCGAACCGCGAGGAGTTCCGGAACGCCATGGCGCGTTTGGGCGGTGCGGTGACGATCGTGACGACCGACGGGCCGGCGGGCCGGGCGGGATTCACGGCCTCGGCGGTGTGCAGCGTCAGCGACGCGCCGCCGACGCTGCTGGTGTGCCTGAACCGCAGCGCCTCGGTCTACGGCATCTTCAACGCCAACCGCCTGCTGTGCGTCAACGCGCTCGCCCACGACCAGGAAGGGCTCGCGGCGCTGTTCGGCGGCAAGACACCCATGGCGGAGCGTTTCGCGGCGGCCACCTGGGTCGAGCGCGTCACCGGCGCACCCGTCCTGGGGGGCGCGCTGGCCCATTTCGACTGCCGGGTCGCCGAAGTGGTCGAAAGCTCGACGCACGACGTCCTGTTCTGCCGCGTGCTGTCGGCGGAGGCCGACCCGGACGCGCACGGCCTGATTTATTTCGACCGGCGGTTCCACACCGTGCGCTCCGGGGTCTGACCGGCAGGGAGGCGCCCTAACGGCGTCCCGCCGCCACGTCCGACGCCTTTTGGGCCAGGTTGAGCGCCACGCGCATGTGCTCGGCCAGGGGACCCACCACGGCTTCGAGGTCGGCCCGGGTGATGTGCTGGGCCTCCGCCAACCGCACGCAGGCGTCCGCCAGGACGGTGGCCTCGCGCAGGTCGCCCTGCGCCTTGTAGCCGCTCGCGTGGACGTTGGTCACGACCCACGACCCGATGAAGCTCCCCGCCGTTGCCGTCGCCGTGCCCTCCCCCGCGTCTCGGCCCGGTAACGCGTTACGGCACGGAAACGTTCAGCGGCGACCGGGGAAGCGCCGACCCGGCCGGGAAGGACCGTTAACCCGGGCGCTATAGTCTGGTTTTTCACCGTGGCCGGCGTGAGGGGTCGGCACGAGAACCGGCGGGCTCACGATGCGCAGCAGTCGAAGCAAACAGGCGCTCCCGGCGCTGCCGGCGGCCACGCCCCCGAACCCCGGCACGCCCGGTCACGAGGCGTTGCTGGCGCTCGCGGCAGACGCGGGCTTGGGCGTCTGGTCCGTCGACCTCGCCTCCGGAACGTGGTTCTGGTCGCAGCCGTTCAGGCGCATCCTCGGGCTCGACGACGCCGCGGACGCGGGGGCGCGGGGGTTCCTGGACCGGCTGCAGCCGGGTGAGCGCCCCCCCGGCTGGGCGGACGAGGACCGCGCCCGGCCGCCCGGCCTGCCCGCGGGCACGTTCCGGGTCGCGCGGCGCGACACGGGCGAGCCGCGCTGGGTCACGGTCACCGCGCGGGCGGTTCCCGGCATGGACGGCCGCGCGGTCCGGGTCGAGGGCACCCTGCGCGACGTCACCGACCTCAAGCGCGCGGAAGCCGAGCTGAGAACCAGCGAGGTCCGCCTCGACGCCGCCCTCCGGCTCGGCAAGATGCTGGTCTGGGACCTCGACGTGACGACCGGCATGGTCACCCGCTCGGCCAACGCCGTTGAGATGGTCGGCAACCGTTACGAGCCCATCGTGGACTTCGCGCGGCGCGTGGTGCCGGCCGACCGGGACAAGCTGATCTGGGAGAGTTCGGACGCCCCGGTGCCGCCCGAGGGCGACGTCCACTTCGTTTACAGCCACCCGAACGGAACCGAGCTTCACCTGTTGAGCCGGGCCATCAAGCTGCCGGACGGGGACGCCCCGGGCCACGTCGTCGGGGTCACGGCCGACATCACCGAGCAAACGCTGGCGCGGCTCAAGCTCGTCCACGCCGCCGACCACGACGCCCTGACCGGGCTGCTCAGCCGCAAGGGCTGGGGACAGCGGATCGAGCGCGCGCTGGAGGTGGCGGCGCGGGCGCGGGCGCGGCTGCACGTCGTGCTGCTCGACGTGGACCTGTTCAAGGCCATCAACGACAGCCTGGGCCATTCCGCGGGCGACTGCGTGCTGGCCGCGGTGGGCCGGCGGCTCGCGGCGCTTCCCGACACGGTGGCGTTCGCGGCGCGCCTGGGTGGCGACGAGTTCGCGGCGGTGCTCAGGGGCGAGGCCGACGTCGAGGCCGCGGGCCGGGCCATCATCGCGGCGGTAGGCGCCCCCATCGCCTTCGGGGACCACGCGGTCGCGGTGGGCAGCAGTCTCGGCACCGCGTCGTTTCCCGAACACGGGACCACGGCGGCCGACCTGCTCAGGAACGCGGACCTCGCCCTCTACGTCGCCAAGCAGGGCGGCGGCCGCCGCACGGAGCCGTTCCGGCCCGCGATGCGCACCGCGCTGGACGAGCGCAGGCGGCTCGAAGGGGCGTTCAGGACGGCACTGGCCGAAGGACGCGTCATCCCGCACTACCAGCCCAAGCTCGACCTCGAAACCGGCGCGCTGGTCGGCTTCGAGGCCCTGGCGCGGTGGGTCCACCCCGAACGCGGGCTGCTGGGACCGGCGGCCTTCGAGAGCGTCTTCGAGGACGGGCCGACCGCGATCGAGATCGGGGCCGCGATCCGGTCGGCGGTGCTGCGGGACCTCGGCGCCTGGCTCGCGGCGGACCTGCCGGTCGGCCGCATCGCGGTCAACTGCTCGGGCCACGAGTTCCGCGTGGGCGACTTCGCGGGCGACGTTCTGCGGGACCTGCGGGCCGCCGGGGTTGCGCCGTCCCGCTTCGAGCTGGAGGTCACGGAGAACGTCATGGTGGGCCGCCACGCCGAGGCGGTGGGCCGGGCGCTCCAGGTGCTGCACGACGCGGGCGTGAAGATCTCGCTGGACGACTTCGGCACGGGCTACGCGTCGCTGATCCACCTGAAGCAGTTCCCGGTGGACGAGATCAAGGTCGACCGCTCCTTCGTGGCCGAAATGACCCAGGACGCCAACGCCGTGATCATCCAGGCCATCCTGGGCATGGGCAACAGCCTCGGGCTGACCACCGTGGCGGAGGGCGTCGAGACCCTCGACCAGGCCCGGGCGCTCGACGCCATGGGCTGCAAGCAGGTGCAGGGCTACCTGATCGGCAAGCCGATGAGCGCGGAGCGCGTGCCATGGTTCACCAGGGTCCGCCTGCCGATCCTGGCCGCCCAGCTCGCCAGGCAGGCCGCCCCGGTCCCGCGCCGGGCCTGAACCGAGGCCCTACTTGGTGCGGCCGTAGAACTTGGCGCAGCGGGCGCTGACCTCCGACCGCTTGGTCTTCATGCAGGCCGTGACCCTGTCGACGTCGGGCATGACGTCGCCGCAGAGCCGCTGGACGTCGTTGTAGCAGGCCGCCTGCTGCTGGTCCTGCAGCGTCGGCTCCGAGGTGGCGGCGGACGCCGAGCCGGCCGCGGCCAGCGCAAGGGCGGCGGCCACGCCGGACAAAGTCGTGTTGCGCAATGGTTCCTCCTTCGACTCGCCGTGCCGCCGGTCGCGAACAACGCGCGGACCGGACCGCGACGCCAAGCCCAATGCGTGAACGCGGGTGAAAGTTGACCGGACCGTCCCCCCCAAGCGTCGGGCTTCGCTCACCGGTTCGGGGCCGCGCCGCCCGTGACGCCCACGAAGGCGCCCGAAAAGTCGTGCCCGCCCGATCCGCCGCCCGCGCAGCCGCCGAGCAGCAGCAGGGTTCCCACGATCACCAGAAGCCGCATACCAGGCACCTTTCGGCACGCCGCCACCGCCGCGGCGTCCCGAAAGGCCAGGCGGCCGCGGCTTTTTCGCGGCCCGGGGGCGGCGGTCGGCGCGGCATTGCCCCCGGCGGCCGGGAGCGGCATTGTCGCGGCCCAGCCCCAGGGCGGCCCGGCCCCAGGAGATCCAACCCTTGCCCGCCATCGACACCGACCGGTTCCTGGCCGACCTCGACGCCCTGCGCGCCATCGGGGCCTACCGCACCGGCGTCCACCGCCCGACCTTCGGCGCGGCCGACATGGAAAGCCGCCGCTGGCTGTGCGACCGCATGGCGGAGGTCGGGCTCGCGCCCTCCATCGACGGCATCGGCAACGTCACCGGGCGGCACGGCGGGCCGGGGCCGCACCTGCTGGTGGGCAGCCACATCGAGACGCAGAACCACGCGGGCTGGCTGGACGGGGCGCTGGGCGTCGTGGCGGGGCTGGCGCTGGCCCGCGCGGGGATGGCGGTCGACGTGTGCGCCTACTGCGACGAGGAAGGGCACTGGGGCGACTTCCTCGGCAGCCGCAGCCTGGTGGGCGACCTCGACGAGGCCGAGATCGACCGCGCCCGCAACAAGGACGACGGGCGGCCCCTGCGCGAGGCGCTGGCCGACGTGGGGCTCGCGGGGGTGGCCCGCCCGCGGCTCGACCCCGCGCGCTACAGGGGCGCGCTGGAGCTCCACATCGAGCAGGGGACGCGGCTCGAACACGCCCGCCACCGCGTGGGCGTCGTCACCGGCATCGTGGGCATCCGCGCCTTCCGCCTCACCTTCGAGGGGCAGCAGGACCACACGGGCGGCACCACCATGGCGGAGCGGCGCGACGCGGGGCTCGCGGCCGTGCGCCTGCTCGGCGCGGTGGACGAGGCCTTCCCCCGCGTGTGCGGCGAGCGCAGCGTGTGGACCACGGGCCGGCTCGTGCTCGAACCCAACCTCGCCATGATCATCCCGGGCCGGGCCGAGGCCGTGTTCTCGTTCCGCGACATCTCCGAGGCCGTGATGGACCGCATGGAGGACTGCCTGCGCGCGCTGGTCGTCGAGCACAACCGCCGCGACCGCTGCTCCGCCACCCTGGAGGCGGTCACCCGCGTCGAGCCGACCCCCTGCGACCCGGCCATCCGCGACGCGCTGGCGGCGGGTGCCGAGGCCGTGTGCCCCGGGGCGTGGCAGGCGCTGCCGAGCGGCGCCATCCACGACAGCCAGATCCTGGCGCGCAGGCTCCGCGTCGGCATGCTGTTCGTGCCCTCGATCGGCGGGGTCAGCCACCACTGGTCGGAGGACACCGCGCGCGAGGACCTGGTTGCGGGCGTGCGGGTGCTGGCGGAGGGCGCCGCGCGCGTTCTCGCCGCGTGAGCGCGGTCAGGCCGCGCGGGCGCCCCGGACCTCGGCCAGGGCCGCGTCGACGTAGAGCGCCCGCAGCCTGGCCGCGAGCGGGCCGGGCTCGCCCGTGCCCACCGGCCGGCCGTCGACCGACGTGACCGGCACCACGAAGCTTGAGGCGCTGGTGTAGAACACCTCCCGCGCGGCCCCGAGTTCGGCCACGGTCACGGCGCGCTCCTCCAGCCGCAGGCCCGCCTCCGCAGCCAGCCGCAGCACGGCCTCGCGCGTGATGCCCGGCAGCACGGCCGTGGACAACGCCCGCGTCGCCAGCGCCCCGTCGGGCGTGACCGCGAACACCGTGGAGGACGCGCCCTCCGTGACGGTGCCGTCCGCCTCCACCATGAAGGCTTCCGCGGCGCCCGCCGCCACGGCCTGGCGCTTCGCCAGCACTTGCGCGAGCAGGCCGACCGACTTCACGTCGCGCCGCGCCCAGCGGAGGTCCGGCACCGTGATCACGGTGGCGCCCCGGGCCGCGAGCGGCATGTCGAGGATGCGCTTGATCTGCGCGAACATCACCACCGTCGGGGCCAGCCCCTCGGGGCCGACGAAGTCGCGCTCCGCGACGCCCCGGGTCACCTGGATGTAGACCAGCCCCTCGCGCAGCGCGTTGCGCCGGATCAGCTCGCGCTGGTGGCGGACCCAGGTCTCCGCCGGGTAGGGGTTGGGGATGTCGATCGCGGCCAGCGAGCGGTCCAGGCGCCGGAGGTGGGCGTCGTTGTCCACGAGCCCGCCGTCGAGCACGGCGCTGACCTCGTAGATGCCGTCCGCGAACAGGAACCCGCGATCCATCACCGACACGCGGGCGTCCTCCTCCGGCACGAAGCGGCCGTCGAGGAAAAGGGTGCGGTCCATGGGCGGTCTCCGGGCGCGGCGGGGCGCCAGCACGTCCCACCGCGGGCGCACGCGGTCAAGGGCCGGACGGCCGGCGGCCGCGGCTCAGAACGGGTTCGGCCTGTCCGGGAAGCTCACGCCCGCCGCGAAGCTGCCCAGGCCCACGCAGGGGTTCCAGGGACGGGTCGGGTCGTAGCTCGCGCCCGGCCCGCAGGTGCCGCGGAGGATGGAACGGAACGCCGGGGAGCCGTGCTTGGCGTAGAACACCCCGAGCTGGTTCGCGCTGGAGGCGCGGAAGGTGCCCGCGGCGTTGACCAGGGCCGCGACGATCGGGGTCGCGGCCGAGGTGCCCCCGTAGACGAGCCAGCCCGTCGACAGCGAGCTGCCGGGAATCGAGGAGTAGACGTTGACCCCGCTGTAGGGGTTCGCGTCGGCCGCGACGTCGGGAATGGCGCGCGTCGTCCCGGACAGGTCCCGCACGGCCGTCTGGAAGGGCGGCGAGGGGATGTGGGCGCTGGCGCCGCCGCCGCCCTCCCCCCAGGTTGCCTCGCCCGCGAAAGCGCCGGTGGTCCGGTTCCGCGTGACCGTGGTTCCGCCCACGGCGACGACGTTGGCCGAGACCGCCGGGTACAGCACGGCCCCCGCGCTGTCGCCCGACGCCGCGAAATACACGACGCCCGGCATCGTGAAGTGGCCGTCGTAGGCCCGCTCGCCCCGAAAGTCCTCCGTGCCCCAGCTCATCGACACCTCGCCCCCGCCGGCCCGGGCCACGAGGCCGGAGGCGACGTCGACGGCCGCGACGAGGTCCCGGACGGAGGAGCTCGACGCCTCCACGAGGACGAGGCGCGCGGCGGGCGCCAGCGCGTGCGCCATCTCCACGTCCAGCGCCTCCTCGACCTCCCAACCGCCGGTCGGGTCCTGCGCGGGACGGATGCCCGCGGCGAAGACAACGGCGAGATTGGCCTGGGGCAGCCCGAACTGGCTGGAGAAGATCGACACGTTGTCCGCGATGAGGGGGTGGTCGTAGGCGTCCACGATCGCGATCAGCCGGGACCCGCCGCCCGCCACCGCCGTCGCGGTCAGGGGCGAGCACCCGTCGGCGCGGCCGACCTGTCCGTAGATGCAGGCCAGCGAGGCCGGGGTCTCGGCGAGCGAGGGCTGGAAAACCTGCGAGGCCGGGGCGGCGTCGAGCGGCACGAACTGCTCGACGTTGGTGTGCGCGACCCGCCCGCCGCCGTTCGGCACCGGCAGGCTCGACTGGGGCCTGACGATCGTGCCGAGCCCGGCCGCGAGGGGAGCGAGCGGCCCGACCCCCTGAGCGGCTGCCGGCCAGGCTCCGGCCGCGCTCCACGCCAGCACGACAGCCAAACTCATCGCGCGTGTCACGGCCCCTGCCCCGCCTTCGCTGATTCGCGGCGAAAGCTTGTCACGCGGGGCAGGACGCCGTCGAGCCGCGGAAAGCGCGGCGCGGCGCAAATTCGCCGCAGACGGGTGGGACAGCCGCGGTTCTTGCCGCGGGGAGGTCCGGAGTGGGTGCACAGGCCAGTCGCCGCGCCGTCGCCTTCGGGCTCGGGGTGCTGCTCGCGGTCGCGGGGACGGGCGGGGCCCGCGGCGCGGACGGGCTGACCTACCTGGTCCACCGGCCGGCCAACGGGCCGGCGCACCCGCCCCTCGTCGTCGTGCTGCACGGCAGCGGCGCCGACGAGCGCGACATGATCGGGCTGTGGCCCGACCTGCCCGCGTCCTTCGTGGTGGTGTCGCCCCGCGCGCCGTTCCCCGACGGCGCGGGAGGATACCGCTGGTACCGGGCGGGGCGCACGCGCGAGGCCGACATCGCGGTGAGCCGCAAGATCGTGGCCAGCCTGCTGGACGACGCCGCGAAGCGGTTCGACGCCGACCCGGCGAAGCTGTTCCTGGCCGGCTTCAGCCAGGGCGCCGTGATGGTCTACGAGGTCGCGCTGCACGAGCCCGGCCGGCTGCGCGGGGCCGCGGTGCTGAGCGGCTCGCTGTTCGCCTCCGCCACGGCCGGCCTTCCAGCCGGGGCGGACCGGTCCCGCGACGACGTCTTCGTCGCGCACGGCACGGCCGACCCGCGCATCCCGTTCGCGTCCGCCTCGGCCGCCCGGGACGCGCTGGCGAGGCTCGGCGTGCCGACGGCCTTCCACGCCTACGCCGGCATGGGGCACGCGATCGGCCCCGCCGAGACCCGCGACCTCGCGGACTGGCTGGCGGCGCGCGGCGGAACGGAGGCGCCCGGGCCCTGATCCCGTCAGGCCGCGGCGGCGCTGCCCTCACCCTGCCGCGCCAGGGCGCGCAGCCGGTCTTCCAGCGCGCGGCAGAAGGCGCGCGTGTCCCCCAGCGTCGCCCGCCACCGCTCGGGCAGCGCCGCCGACACGCGCTTCAGCTCGTCCCGCTCCAGGAGCGCGATCCGCACCGCGGCCTCCACGTAGTCGTCGAGCGAGGCCGTGACGAAGCGCGCGAGCCCGACCGCGGTGAGCAGGCTGCCCGCCATGCGCGAGATGAAGGTTTCGCCGCTGAGGGTGAGCACGGGCAGGCCCACGCGCAGGGCGTCGCTCGCCGTGGTGCCCGCGTTGTAGGGGAAGGTGTCCAGGAACAGGTCGGCCAGCGCCAGCCGGCCCCGGTAAAGCGAGGGCTCGACGCGGTCGGCGAAGAGGAGGCGGGCGGGCGCCACGCCCGCGCGGCCGGCGGCGCGCAGGAGGTTCTCCTTGGCGACGGGGTTGTCGACGTAGAGCCACAGCACCGAGCCCGGCACCCGCCGCAGGATCGCGGCCCAGGCCGCGAACACCTCCTCCGTGACCTTGTAGGTGTTGGAGAAGCAGCAGAACACGAAGGCGCCCTCGGGCAGGCCCGCCTCGGCCCGCGTGCCCGGGGGTGCCACGGGCAGCTTGCCGTCGTTCACCTGGAAGCACCCCGGCATGTAGAGCGGGCGCGGGGCGTGCAGGTGGGCGCGCTCGGGCGGGATCACGAAGCGGTCCGCGATGATGAAGTCGAGTTCCGGCAGCGGCACGGGGCCGTTGTAGCCGAGGTAGGTGCCCTGCACGGGCGCGGGCCGCCAGCGCAGGACGGGCAGCCTGGTGCCGAGCGTCAGCCCGTTGAGGTCGATCAGCACGTCGACGCCGTGACGGCGGATCAGGGCCGCGGCCGCCCCGTCGTCGAGGCTGCGGACGTCCGCAAAGGTGTCGAAGCCCGCGATCAGCCGCCGCCGGACCTCGCTGCCGTCGTCCCTGGTGGAGCAGAAGCCGAACACCTCGACCCTGTCCCGGTCGTGGAACTCGATCAGTTCCGCCAGCAGGTAGGCGATCGGGTGCATGCAGAAGTCGGAGGACAGGTAGCCGATCCGGAGCCGGCCGCCGCGGGCGCCGGGGCTTGGCGGGAGCACGGCGGCGGGCGCGGGCATCTTCTCCGCGATCCAGGACGCGTTGCGCTCCGCCTGGTGGGCGGTGCTGTCGCTGAGCGCCAGGATGCTGAGCGCGCGGGTGGCGCGGTCCATGTCCTCCCGCGTCACGCCCGGCAGGCCGGGATCGTAGACGGGCCAGGCGCAGGTCTTGGTGCGCAGCCCCACGACGTGGTGGAGCACGGGCGGCTGGGCCGGGGTGGTGCACAGGCTCGCCTCGTAGGCGCGCGCGGCCTCGGGGTAGCGCTTCAGCCCCTCCTGGAGGCGGCCGATGTTGTTGAGCAGCATCGCGCGCGCGTCGTCCGGCTGAAGGGCCGCGCGCCAGGTGGCCAGCGCGAGGTCGATCCGTCCCTCCGCCTCGTGGATCAGGCCGATGTTGACGGCGGCCTCGTGGAGGGTCGGCTTGATGGCGAGCGCGGTCTTGAAGCAGGCCAGCTTGTTGTCGACGGCGCCCAGCGCCGAATAGTCGAGGCCGAGGGTGAACCAGACCGCGGCGGTCCCGTCCACGGCCTCGACCGCGCTCGCGGCGCGCTCCCCGACCCCGCCGAGCCACGTCTTGTAGAGCGCGATGGTGGCGTCGGAGCCGGCGGGCAGGCCGAGCGCGCCGGCCAGCGTGATGACCTGCAGCGCGCCGAGCGCGCGGACCCGGGCCGCGAAGTCTCCGGTCGAGCAGGCCGCCGACAGGGCGGGGTCGAGGGCGAGGCGGTCGCGGACCTCGGCCGCCGACAGGACGGGCGCGGCGGTCGGGGATGTCGGCATGGGTGCGGCCCCTCAGGCGTCCACGTCCGCGACGCGGAAAGGCGTGTCGTGGAAGACCGGCGGAACGGGGCCGCCGAAGCCGGGCTTGGCGTCCGCGAGCCCTGCCGTCCGCGACGCCACGGCCGCCCGCACCCCGGAGATGGCGCCGAAGCTCGTCCGGAGCACGTCCTCCACCGCGGGGACGGTTGAGCCGGCGTCTTCCTCGGACGCGACGGTCCTGGCGTAGACAATGGGGCCGCTCACGGCGGCGTGGACCAGGCTCAACCGCGTCCTGGCCTCCCGGAGGTAGGTCCAGTCCGTGAAGGAGGGATCGGCCTCGTCGAAGCGCTGCTCGCGCGCGAGCCAGCCCGGGTAGGCGACGCAGTGGGCCGGCACGGGGGGGCCGTGGTCGGCGAGGTTGAGGTCGCGGCCGGCCAGGCTCTTGGGCCAGGCGCACAGGGGCCTGTTGCCGCCGCGGGCCACCTCCTCCACCACGATGTGGTAGTCCGCGTAGGTGGCCCGGGCCGGGTCGAGGAACGGGAACAGCTCGCGGAGGTAGCCTTCCGTGAAGGCGTCGCCTTCGTCCAGGAACAGGAAGGCCCGGCCCTCGACGAAGCTCAGGCAGGTGTTGCGCGCGACGGCGTGGGGGCAGGGCCGCGCGCGCTGGATGAAGACGTCGGCCTCCCCGAGCAGGGGCGCCACCGCCTCGAAGGCGCCGCTCCCGGGCCGGTCCGACAGGATGATGACCTGCGCGCTGCGGAAGCTCTGCGTCCTGATCGTGCCGACCGCCCGCTGCAGGAGCTCGGGTTGGTCGCGCGCGGTGATGATGATGGAATAAGCGGTCATGCTCGCGCCTTCGCCTCCGGCGCGCCGCCGGGATCTGCCCCGCGGCGTCGCTCGCGCGAGGACCGGTTTAAGCGCCGTGGCTTTCGCCTGGCTGGAGAAGGGCAGAACCGGCAGGCGTCGATCCGGGTTCGGAGCGCCGGCGATCGCCGGGCGGCCCTTGTGGCCGGAGGGCGCGGGGCGCTACGGTGCGGATCCGCAATTCCGGAGCACCGGGCGTGACAGCCTGCGGTCCCGTTGCCCGTGGCCGGTTCGACCGCACCGCGGCAGGCCTGACGTGACGGGCTCCCACCCGGCCGGCGACGATCCGCGGGGCGGCGTCGTGCTCCTGCACGGCATGGCGCGCACGGCCTCCAGCATGCGGGCGATGGAGCGGGCGCTCGGCGCGGCGGGCTTCTCGACCCTGAACCTCGGCTACCCGAGCCGGCGCAAGCCGCTCGACGATCTCGCCCACGGCCTGCGGGAGCCGGTGGCGAGGTTCGCGGCAGGGGTCGGCGGCCCGATCCACGTCGTGACCCATTCGATGGGCGGCCTCGTGGCCCGCACCCTGCTCGCGCGCTGGCGGCCGGAGCGGATGGGGCGCGTGGTCATGCTCGGGCCACCCAACGGCGGCAGCGAGGTCGCCGACCTGTTGCGCGACTGGCGCGCGTACCGGGCCGTCTTCGGGCCGGCCGGCCAGCAGCTCACGACGACCCACGTCATCGCGGCGTCGCGGCCGGTGGATTACGAGGTGGGCGTCGTCGCGGGGAGCCGGTCCGTCTACCTGCTCGCCTCGCTCCTGGTCCTGCCCGGGCCGAACGACGGCCGGGTGACGGTGCGCAGCACCAGGCTGGAGGGCATGGCCGACCACATCACCGTCGCGGCCGCCCACCACGGCCTCGCCCGCCATCCGGAGGTCATCCGGCAGACGGTCGCGTTCATCCGGGACGGACGGTTCATCCACCCCGCGCCGGCCGCCCGGCCCTGAAGGTCAAGGCCGCGGCGAGCGCCGACCTGCGTTCAGCCCCCCGCGCGGCTTGACCGCCCTACTCCGCCGCGGTGGGCAGCGCGTGGGCCATCACGGCGTCGCACACGTCGTCCACCACCCGTTCCACGAGGGCGCGGTCGTCGCCCTCGCCCATCACGCGGATCACCGGCTCGGTGCCGGACGGGCGGATCACCAGGCGGCCGCCCGCCCCCAGGCGCTCGCGGGCCCTGTCGACGAAGGTCGCGAGGCCCGCCTGGGCGAGCGGCTGGCCGCCGCCGTGGCGCACGTTCTTGAGGATCTGCGGAAGCGGGTCGAAGCGCCGGCACACCTCGCTCACCGGCTTGCCGGCGCGCTTGACCACGGCCATCACCTGCAGGGCCGCCACCAGCCCGTCGCCCGTGGTGGCGTAGTCGGACAGGATGATGTGGCCCGACTGCTCGCCGCCCACGTTGTAGCCGTTGGCGCGCATGTGTTCGAGCACGTGGCGGTCGCCCACCGCGGTGCGGATGGTTTCGATCCCCAGGGAACCCAGGTAGCGCTCCAAGCCGAGGTTGGACATGACGGTGGTGACGAGGCCGGGCTTGGCGAGCCGGCCGTCCTCCTTCCAGCTCTGGGCGATCACGGCCATGAGCTGGTCGCCGTCGATGACGGCGCCCTTCTCGTCCACCATGAGCAGGCGGTCGGCGTCGCCGTCGAGCGCGATGCCCACGTCGGCGCGCATCTCGCGCACCTTGCGCACCAGGGCGTCGGGCGCGGTGGAGCCCACGTTGCGGTTGATGTTGAAGCCGTCGGGCTCGATGCCGATGGAGAACACCTCGGCGCCCAATTCCCACAGCGCCTCGGGCGCCACCTTGTAGGCGGCCCCGTTGGCGCAGTCGACCACCACGCGCAACCCGTCCAGCGACAGGTTGCGCGGCATCGTGCGCTTGGCGAACTCCACGTAGCGGGCGTGGACGCTCTCGATGCGCTTGGCCCGGCCCAGCGCCCCGGACTTCGACAGCCGCGACGAGAGGTCCGCGTCCAGCAGCCGCTCGATCTCGGCCTCGACCCCGTCGTTCAGCTTGAAGCCGTCGGGGCCGAACAGCTTGATGCCGTTGTCCTCGTAGGGGTTGTGGGAGGCGGAGATCATCACGCCCACGTCGCAGCGCATGGAGCGCGTCAGCATGGCGACCGCGGGGGTCGGCACGGGCCCGAGCAGCAGCACGTCCATGCCGACCGAGGTGAAGCCGCCCACCATGGCGTACTCGATCATGTAGCCCGACAGCCGGGTGTCCTTGCCGATCACCACGCGGTGGCGGTGGTCGCCGCGCTGGAACAGGAGGCCCGTGGCCTGGCCGACCTTCATGGCGAGGTCGGGCGTGATGGCGGCGTTGGCGCGCCCGCGGATGCCGTCCGTTCCGAAATAACTGCGGCCCATGCCCACACGATCCCTTTGCGCTTCCAAGCCCCGGTCCAAGCAGACTACGTGATCCTGGCCGAACCAGGGTTCACAATTTGTAAACACAATCGGGCGGCACAGTGATGGGCAGTTCGAACCGGAGGAGATTCGGCGATGTCGGACGGATCACACGTCTGGGGCGGCGGCCTCGACCGGACCGCGTCGAGCCCCGAGATGCCCGGCCGCGGGATCGTCCGGCCGCCGCTCGGACGGCGGCTGCTGGGCGGCCCGCCCACGGCGGTGGCGGCGCGGCTCGTGCTGGCCTCCCTGGTGGTGGGGGCGGCCATGATGTGGCTGCGCATCGAGCCGACGGACGTGGCGGTGGCGGCGGCCCACGCCGTGCACCACCTTTACGTCATGGGGTTCCTGGCCGCCGGGCAGATCGGCCGCTACCTCGCGGCGGGCGCGGCCGTGGTGGTTCCGGTCTGGCTCGTGAGCCGGCTCATCAGCCTGCGCGCGGCGCCCTGACCCTTCAATAGACCGGGTCGAGCCGGACCGGCGTCAGCACGGGGCCGATCGCGACGCGGCCGTCGGCGAGCGTGAGCTGCAGGCGCACGGCGTCGGGGGCCGTGGGTTTCGGGGCCCCGCCCGCCTTGGCGCCCCCGAGCAGGCTGCTCAGCAGGCTTCCGAGCTGCAGGCCCGCGGCCGGCAGGCCGAGCCGCCGGGCAAGCGGCCCGTAGCCCTGCACGGTGGCGTCGAGCCTGCCCGCGGGGCGGTGGGCGTCGTCGAACTGAAGCACGCCCGCCGCACGGCCCGAGAACGCCCCCTTCGCCAGGCCCAGGTCCTCGACGCGCAGCGTTCCGCCGGCCTGCCGCCATGCCTCCAGCCGCGCCGCGGTCGGGGCCGGCAGGAGGTCGGCGCGGCCGAGCACGCCGCGGCCGTCCGCCGCGAAGGGCTCGGGGGTGCCGGTCAGGGCGTCGAAGGTGGGGAAGCTCACGCCCGCGGCCGAGAAGCGCCAGGCCTCGCTCCCCCCCTCCCCCGCCGGCCCGGCCGCGCCCGCCAGGTGGTCGGCGCGCAGGTTGAGGTCCTCGGACGGGCCGGGGCTGAGCGTCACGGCGAGGTGGTCGGCCTCCAGCGACCCCGCCGCGAAGGGTCCGGGCAGCGGGCCCAGCACCATCCGCAGGCCGGTCCAGGACGCCATCAGCCTGAAACCCTCGTCGTCGCCGCGCAGCACCAGCGGCCCGTCGAGGTCCACGCGCAGGCTGCGCGGGTGGCCGATCCCGACCCCGGCGCGCAGGCCGTCCACGGTTCCGGACGCCGGGCGGCCCGCGACCTCGCCGTGGAAGCTGGGCTTCGCGCAGGCGACCCGGATCGCGAAGGGGTAGCCCTCCACCGTGCGGGCGGGGCAGGTCCAGGCGCGCCCGCGGGCGGCTTCCGCCGCCATCCAGGCGTCCAGGCCCGCCGCGGCTTGCCGGCTCGCGAGCCACCACGCCCCCGACCACAGCGCCAGGGCGAGCAGCAGGCCGACGC
>CAXTDZ010000010.1:0-57492 GCA_964243035.1 uncultured Lichenihabitans sp. | reverse complement strand
TCGACAGCGCGCCGAGGTCGTGCAGGATGTCCTCGGCCGCGATGGTCTCCTTGCGAATGCGCGACTCCGCGAAGGCCAGGTCCTCGGGGATCGACCCGTCCAGGTGATGGCACACCATCAGCATGTCGAGGTGCTCGTCGAGCGTGTTGCGCGTGAAGGGCCGCGTCGGGTTGGTGGACGACGGCAGCACGTTGTCGAGCCCCGCCACCGTGATGATGTCGGGCGCGTGGCCGCCGCCCGCGCCCTCCGTGTGGAAGGCGTGGATGGTGCGGCCCTTGAAGGCCGCGACCGTGTCCTCCACGAAGCCCGACTCGTTCAGCGTGTCGGTGTGGATCATCACCTGCACGTCGTGGTCGTCGGCGACCGACAGGCAGTTGTCGATGGCCGCGGGCGTCGTGCCCCAGTCCTCGTGCAGCTTCAGCGCGCAGGCGCCCCCCTCCACCATCTCGACCAGCCCCGCGGGGGTCGAGGCGTTGCCCTTGCCCGCGAAGCCGAGATTCATGGGAAAGGCGTCCGCGGCCTCGATCATGCGGGCGAGGTGCCACGGCCCGGGCGTGCAGGTGGTCGCGAAGGTCCCCGTGGCGGGGCCGGTGCCGCCACCCAGCATGGAGGTGATGCCCGCCGTGAGCGCCTCCTCGATCTGCTGCGGGCAGATGAAGTGGATGTGGCTGTCGAAGCCGCCCGCGGTCAGGATCTTGCCCTCGCCCGCGATCACCTCCGTGCCGGGGCCGACCACCAGGGTCACGCCCGGCTGGATCTCCGGGTTGCCGGCCTTGCCGACTCCTACGATGCGCCCGTCCCTGAGGCCCACGTCGGCCTTCACGATCCCCCAGTGGTCCAGCACCACCGCGTTGGTGATCACCGTGTCGAGGGCGCCGTCCGCCCGCGTCGCCTGGCTCTGGCCCATGCCGTCGCGGATCACCTTGCCGCCGCCGAACTTGACCTCCTCGCCGTAGACCGTGAAGTCGCGCTCGATCTCGATCACGAGCGCCGTGTCGGCCAGCCGGACGCGGTCGCCCGCGGTGGGGCCGAACATGTCCGCGTAGGCGGCGCGCGGGAAGCTGTGGGCCATGGGGAACGGGCTCCTTCGGCACGAGTTTAACCTGCGTGCACGGCAGAGGCGAAGCCTGAAAAAGCGGCGTTCCCCCGAGGCCTCGGGAGGGCGTCCGACGCTCGATGGAGGAGAACCGATGCGATCCACACCCCTCGCGGCCCTCGCCGCGCTCGCGGCCCTGGCCGGTCCCGCCCTGGCCCAGCAGGCCTCGCCCGAACTCGACGCCTGCCGGGCGTCGGGCCTGATCGCGCTGAAGCAGCGCCAGCCCGCGATCAAGTCCGTCGAGATCGATCCCGACACGGTGTCGGTGTCCAAGACCAACGTCACGGTGGAGGACGTTCCCGTCCGCACCATCGTGCTGGGCTTGGCCACCATCGACACCGCGCGGAAGGAGAAGCCGAACCAGTTCGTCTGCCTGATCGGCGACAAGGGCAAGGTGCTGCTGACCTTCTTCACCCAGAAGTGAGGCCGCTCACTCGGCCGGGCGCGCCTCGGGGCGCTCCGGCCCGGGGGTGATCAGCCGGGCGCCGCGCTGGTTGCGCGCGTAGATCCAAAGCCAGTTGACGATCACCCCCACCCGGCTGCGGAACCCGATCAGGAAGTAGATGTGGGCGATGCCCCACAGCCACCAGGCGAGCGATCCCTTCAACCGGACGAAGCCGAAATCCGCCACGGCCCTGCGCTTGCCGATCTGCGCGAGGCTGCCCTGGTGACGGTAGCGGAACGGCGGGGGCGGGGGATTGTGGTCCAGCCGCTCGCGGATGACGCGCGCCGCGTAGCGGCCCTCCTGCTTGGCGGCGGGCGCGATGCCCGGCACCGGCTTGCCGTCCGGGCCCGCGACCGCGACGGTGTCGCCCAGCGCGAAGATCTCGGGGTGGCCGGGCACGGTCAGGTCGGGGCCGACCCGGATCCGGCCGGTCTTGTCCGCCGGGGCGCCGAGCCACTCGGAGGCGGCCGAGGCGCGGACGCCCGCGGCCCAGATCACCGTGCGGGCCGGCAGCGCCTCGCCCGCCACCGTCACCCCCTCGTCCGCCACCGAGGAAACGGGCTGGCCGAGCCGCACCTCCACGCCGATCCGTTCGAGGGACACCCGCGCGTAGTCCGACAGATCGTCGGGGTAGCCCGCGAGCAGGCGTGGCCCGGCCTCGATCAGCACCACGCGCGCCTGCCGTGTGTCGATCGCGCGGAAGTCGCGGGGCAGGGTGTCGCGCGCGAGCTCCGCGATCGTGCCCGCCATCTCGACGCCGGTGGAGCCGCCCCCCACCACGACGAAGGTCAGCAGCGCCGCGCGCTCCGCCGGGCTCGGCTCCAGCTCGGCGCGCTCGAAGGCCAGCAGGAGGCTGCGCCGGATGCGCGTGGCGTCCTCGATCGTCTTGAGGCCGGGTGCGACGGCCCGCCAGTCGTCGTGGCCGAAATAGCTGTCGCGCGCGCCGGTCGCGAGAACCAGCGTGTCGTAGGGCAGCGCCGAGCCGTCCGCGAGCCGCACCCGGCGCGCGTCGGGCTCGACGCCCGTCACGGTCGCGAGCACGGTCTCGACGTCGCGCCGCCGGCTCACCAGCATGCGGATCGGCCAGGCGACCTCGGGCGAGGGCAGCGAGGCCGTCGCGACCTGGTAGAGCAGCGGCTGGAAGATGTGGTGGTTGCGCGCGTCCACCAGCGTGACCGCGACGGGCGCGCCCTTGAGCCCGCCCACCGCCGCGAGCCCCCCGAAACCCGCCCCTACCACGACGACCCTGTGGGGACCTGCCCGCCCGCGCGTCGCATCCATGCCTCCTACGTCCTTTCCATCGGGGGGTGGAGGGCGGCGGGTGCCCGCGTCACGGTGCGCCGCCCCCGCTTGAACGCCATCAGCACGGGCGCGATCTCCGCCACGCCGTCGGCCGCGTCGCGGCAGTCCAGCACCGCGAGGTCGGCCGCGTCGCCCACCGCGCAGCCGTAACCCTTCAGGTTCATCAGGCGGGCAGGGCGGGTGGTGACCATCGCCAGGCATTCGGCCAAGTCCGCCGCCGCGCCGACGTGGCAGGTGTTGGCGTAAAGGTTCGCCAGGCGCAGGAGCGAGCCGTCGCCGAAGGGCGTGAACGGGTTCAGCACGTTGTTGGTGCTGAGCGAGCAGTTGACGCCGTGGCGGAGCAGGTGGTGCGCGCACGTCACCCCGCGCGCGCCCGGCAACTCGCCGCCGCGCCCCATCAGGTAGAGGTCGGTGGAGGGCAGCACCGTCAGGGCCACGCCGGCCTCGGCGAGGCGCCGGGCGGCCTGGGCGAAGCGGGCGGGCGAGGCGGACGCGAGCTTGGTGACGTGCCCCACCGTCACCCGGCCTCCCCAGCCGAAGCGCTCGGTCAGGTCGCACACGTGGAGGAGGTCCAGGTCGTCCGCGTCGGCGCCGAAGTCGAGGTGCATGTCGATGTCGACGTCGAACGCGCGCGCCAGGGCGAACACGCGGTCGATCTGGCCGCGCGGGTCGCGGTCCGCGTAAGGCGCGGCGCCCACCGCCGTGCAGCCGCGCTCAAGCGCCGCCACCATCAGCGCGTCCGTGCCCGGGTTGCTGATGAGGCCCTCCTGGGGGAACACGCAGACCTGAAGGTCGAGCGCCCAGCGGTATTCCTCCACGAGCGGCAGGACGCCCTCCAACCCGCGCAGGCCCACGGTGGGGTCGACCTCCAGGTGCGTGCGCATGTGGACGGTTCCGTGCGCGATGCACTTCTCCAGCGTGCGCTTCGCGCGGGCGTGGACGTCCTCGGCCGTGAAGCCTTGCTTGACGCGGCCGACGGCCGCGATGGCCCCGGCCAGGTCGCCCGCGTCCGCGCGGCAGCGGTCGAGGATGCAGGACTTGTCGAGGTGGATGTGGGTCTCGACGAAGCCGGGCACCACGAGCCGCCCGTCGAGGTCGACCGTCTCGCCCTCGGCCGCGAGCGCGGGCTCGACCGCCACGATCCGCCCTTCCGCGATGCCCAGGTCGGCCAAGCCGGAAAGCCCGGGAAGGCGCGCGCGTCGCAGGATGAGGTCCATGGGCTCTTCCGGGGTCCGCGGGGTTGCGACGGTGCGAAAACCGGGTCCGGCGCGGATGGGTTCCAGGGGCGTGCCGCGGCGCGGTCGGACGCGCGTTCGTTGCGTCTTTACCACACCGCCGCGAGCTTGAACGGCGCGCTGAACGAACGAAGCCCTCGGCGCATTGGCCAGCGGGGTCTGGGAAACCGTAACCGCGTACCCGAGCAGGAGAGTTCAGTGACAGGACGAAACAGGACGGTTTTAGCCGCGGCGGCGCTGGCCGCGGCGTCGATCGTCGCCTCGACCTTGGCCGCGTCGGCCCAGGACTACGACGGCGGCACCGTGCCGGCGCGTCGCACGCTTCACCGGCGGCCCGTCGAAGCCTACCGGCCGCTGACGGTCGGCCGCACGCGCGCGGAAGACGACCTCGGCCCCGTCGTGGTGGCCCCGGTCTACAACCCCTACGCGGGCCCCGCCGCGGTCGTGACCGGCCCGATCGCCTTCGGCGCGACGCTGGCGAGCCTGCCGTTCCGCGCCGTCAACAGCGTGTTCCCGGCCCAGGGCAACACGCCCCTCGTGGTGGTGGGCGCCCCCGTCCACTTCGCGGGCCGCGTCGTGCAGGCGCCGTTCGCGATCGCCGAAGCGCCGTTCGGCGGCCCCGGCCCCTTCGTCGACCCGGGCTTCTGACCCCGCGAGGCCGGGGCGGCTCGCGCGAGCCGCCCCGGCCCCACCACGGTCAGCCGAGCGCGTCGTCGTAAGCCGCCTCGGTTTTGGCGCGCACCTCCTCAGCCGTGACGCCGGGCGCGAGTTCGACGAGGCGGGCGGTTCCCGCGTGCTTGTCGAGCGCGAACACGGCCAGGTCGGTGATCACGACGTCCACCACGCCCGCGCCCGTCAGCGGCAGCGTGCAGGCGCGCAGGAACTTCGCCCCGCCGCCCTTGTCGGTGTGCTCCATCACCACGACCACGCGCTTGACGCCGGCGACCAGGTCCATGGCCCCGCCCATGCCCTTGATCATCTTGCCGGGGATGGTCCAGTTCGCGAGGTCGCCGTTCTCCGCCACCTGCATGGCGCCCAGGATCGCGAGGTCGATGTGGCCGCCGCGGATCATCCCAAAACTGTCGGCGGAGGAGAAGAAACTCGTGGTGGGCAGCGCCGTGACGGTCTGCTTGCCCGCGTTGATCAGGTCGGCGTCGACCTCGTCCTCGAAGGGGAACGGCCCGATGCCCAGCATCCCGTTCTCGCTCTGCAGCGTCACCGTGACGCCTGGCGGCACGAAGTTGGCCACCAGCGTCGGGATGCCGATGCCGAGGTTGACGTAGTAGCCGTCCCTGAGCTCGCGGGCCGCGCGGGCCGCCATCTCGTCGCGCGTCCAGGCCATCAGACCTCCTCCCCCGCGCCCGCCGCAACCGGGGCGGACGGGCGCTTGCGCACCGTGCGCTGCTCGATGCGCTTCTCGTAGTTCGCGCCCTGGATGATGCGGGACACGTAGATCCCCGGGGTGTGGATCGCGTCGGGGTCGAGCGCGCCCGGCTCGACCAGCTCCTCCACCTCGGCCACGGTGACGGTGGCCGCGGTGGCCATCATGGGATTGAAGTTGCGCGCGGTCTTCCGGTAGACCAGGTTGCCCTCGGGGTCGCCCTTCCAGGCCTTCACGATGGCCAGGTCCGCCTTCAGCCAGCGCTCCTGCACGTAGGTTTCGCCGTCGAACACCGCGGTCGGCTTGCCCTCGGCCACCACCGTGCCCACGCCCGTCCTCGTGTAGAAGGCCGGGATGCCCGCCCCGCCCGCGCGGATGCGTTCGGCGAGCGTGCCCTGAGGATTCAGTTCCAGCTCAAGCCTGCCCGACAGGTAGAGGTCCGCGAACAGCTTGTTCTCGCCCACGTAGGACGACACCATCCTGCGGATCTGCCCGGCATCGAGCAGCACCCAGAGCCCCAGGCCGTCGGCGCCGCAGTTGTTGGAGATGACGGTCAGGTCCTTGACGCGGCTCGCCTTCAGCGCCGGGATGAGGTGCTCGGGGTTGCCTGACAGGCCGAAGCCGCCCGCCATCACCGTCATGCCGTCGAACAGCACGCCCTCCAGCGCCGCGCGCGCATCCGGGTAGACCTTGTGGGCGGACATGGGGGCTTCCGTGACGAGGGATCGCGGCGGAGCTTAGCCGAGCCGCCGCCGTCCTGTCACGGGCTCGGAGAGATCGCGCAGGGCTCCGAACTCAGGTTAACACCAGCAGGGCCAGGCGACGCCCTTCGCCCCGCGAGCAGCGGGGAGAAGGTCAGAACCGGCGACCGTTAACCCGAATTCGAAACCCGGGGAGGTCGCGGCCGCGCGTCACCCTCCGCGCTGGGACGCGAGGGCCATCGGCCGCGGGGCGGCGAGCGACGGGGCGGTCGAGGCCGCATCCTCCACCGCGCCTCCCGCCGAAGGCTCTCCCGTGTCGCCGGACAGGTCGCCCGCGCGCGGGGCAGGGAGGGTGCGGTCGGCACCGTCGGGGGGCGCCAAGGGCGCCAAGCGGCGATGCTCGGGCAGGGTCACCTGCTCGTTGGGTGTTTCCCACACGAAGGCGTCGATGCGTCCGGTCACGGGCGACACGGGGGCCCAGGTGTCGGAGATGACGCCGTCCGCGATCCAGGCCGGGTCATGCGGAGCGCGGGCGGCGCGCTGGAGCCATTCCAGCAGGGCGCCCGACTCGCCGTGCTCCACCTCCTCGATGTCGGCCATGGTGAGGCAGGTGCGCACCGTTGGCCTGCTGCCCTCCTCGCCGTTGATCAGCGGCCCCATGACCTGCCGCGCCCGGGCGACGTCGCGCGCGTCCAGCGCCGCGCGGGCCACGGTCAGGCGGCTTTCCGGCTGGCCGGGCGCGCAGCGGGCAAGCGCTTCCGCCCTGGCCAGGCGGTCGGCGGCCGAGTCGCCCGGGCGCACGGCCAGGTACGCGTCCGCGAGGTCCGGGTGGGGCGTCGCGGCGAAGGCCACCTCGACGATCCTGGCGGCCCGGCGCAGGTCGCCCTTGCGGCCCAGAAGCCGGCCCGCGAGCGCCGCGGCGGGCACCAGGGTGGGGGCGAGCCGCAGCGCCTCGCGCGCGAGGTCCAACGCCTCCTCGGGCGACCGCTCCTCGCCATCGAGCGCGATGGCGGTCTGCAGCACCGCCCGCTGCCGGTTCGCGGCGGGGCGGTCGATCAGGCGGCTCGCGGCGCTGCGTTCCACGGCCTTCAGCGCGCCCGCCCAGTCCCGGCGGGAGGCGCGGTGCTGGAGCACCGCCTGCGCGGCCCAGGGCAGGCTCGCGACCTTCTGCGCCTCGGATGCGAAGCGGTAGGCGCCCTCGGCGTCGCCCTGCGCGCGCGCTTCCATGTGCAGGCCGCGCAGGCCCAGGGCTCGGGTGTCCTCATGATCCAGCATGGCGGTGAACAACTGCTGCGCGCCGGCGCGGTCCCCCGAGAGCTGGGCCGACTGCGCCTTCAGCAGCAGCGCCATCGGCTCGCGGCCGAGCAGCCGGTCGGCGTCGGACGCGAAGCGCCGGGCGGCCGCGGCGTCGCCCGCCCCCACCGCCATCATGCCGCGCGACAGCGCCTTGAGACCGCGGTTGCGCCGCTTGTTGCGGCTCGCCACCGACAGGATCGCGGGAATGTTGAACACGAAGCGAAGCAGGCTCCAGACGACCAGCAGCAGCACCGCCACCGCCAGCACCGCGACCAGCCCCGTCAGCGTCGAGAGCTGGTAGTCGTGCCCGCCCCAGGTGATCAGCACCGTGCCCGGATGGTCGGCCAGCCAGGTCGCCCCGAAGGCGAGAAGCGTGACGGCCGCGAGGAAGACCAGAACCCGGATCATCGCTTGCCCTTCCTGCCGGCCCGCGTGGTCGCCGCGACCCCGCTCACCTGACGGCTCCGGATGCCCCGAGCGACGCGATGGCGTCCGCCACGATCCGGCGCGCCGCCGCCTCCGCTTCGACCCGCGCCCGCAGCTTGTCCCCGAACTCCCGGCCGGCGGCCCGGCCGTCCTCGGGCAGGTTGCCCCATTCGGACAGCGCCGCCGCGTCGTCGCCCGTCCGGAGGTCGCCGCCGATGCGGGACACGACCGCGTCGGGATCCTTCTCGGGCGCGGCGCCCGCCGGACGCACCTTGACGAGGTTCTGGGCGCCCGCGACCATCCGGTCCAGCACGCCGCCGCCCTGCGGGGGGGCTCCGGCGCCGGCCAAGTCGCGCTGGTGGTCCTCGAAGGTGGCCAGGAGGTCGGCGCGGGTCGGCGCGCCGCGCTCCGCCACGGCCTTGAGCGGCGCCAGCGCGCCTCCGTCGGCGCCCAGCGCCGCCAGGGCCGCCACCGCGGGCCCGAACGGCCGCCCGGCGTCGATGTCGTCCAGGATGGCCTGGCCCGTGACGGCCAAGGGCGGCGCGCGGGTTTCGGCCGCGGAGCCGTTCTGCCGCGCTTCGGTCACCTGCGCGCCGGCTTTGGGCGCCGCCAGCGCCGCCTCGACGGGTGCGAGCCGGTGGTCGATCGCGTCCACCTTGGCGTCCAGGGGGCCGAGGTCGACGCGCGGCAGGGCCGCGACCGCGGCCGCCACCCCGGCGAGCTTGCCATCCAGGGCGTCGAGCCGGCCGCCCAGCGGCGCGAGGTCCACCTTGGGCAGCGCGTCGACGCGGCCCGTCAGCGACTTGAGCCCCTCCGAGACGGTCGCGACCTGATCCTTCACCGGCCCGAGGTCGCCCGGCGCCAGCGCCGCGACCTTGTCGCCGAGCGACTTCAAGCCGTCCGACAGCTCGGCGACCTGCTTCTGGAGCGGCCCGAGATCGACCGGAGGGGCCGGGGCTGCGGCCGGCTGGGGTGCCGTCTGCCCAGCGGAGGCCTGCGAGGCCGCGAGCTGGTTCAGCTTGCCCGTCGCGTCGCCGAGGTCGGATTTCAACTGCGCCGCCGTCGCTTCCAGCGCCGCGATCCGATCCCCGAGCGGCTTCAGGTCCGGCGCCGGCTGCGGGGTCGCGGCCGAAGCCTTGCCTTCCATCGCCGCGACGCGGTCGGCGAGCGGCTTCAGGTTCACCGGCGGGGGAGGGGCCTTGGCTTCCAGCGCGGACACGCGCCCCGCGAGGCCGTTGACCTGACCGGTCAGGGCGGTGACCGTCGGGTCCGGTGACGGGTTGTTGAGTTCGTAGAGCACGCCGCCGAGCAGCGCCACGAGGATCACGCCGAGGCCGACCAGGATCGGCGGAAGCAGCGATCGGCGGGGCTGGGCCGGTTCGACGCGCGGCGGCTCTCCCGCAGGCGTGGGGGGCGGGTCGCTGGGCGGCCCGGAAAGATCCGCCGGCTCACCCCGTGCTGCTTCGGACTCGCGCGGCGGGTCGTCGGCCGCGGGCTCGCCGCCAGCGACCACGGGCACGTCGGGAGGAACGGATGCCGCGCCCGCCAGCACGGGGTCGGGCTCCGCGGCCGAAACCGCGTCGGTGGCGCCGTCGCCGTCGCCTGGCTCGGCGCCGACTTCCTCCGCCGTGCCGTCGATGGTGGCGGGATCGCGGCGTCTGCCGCGGTTGCGCAGGGCGGTTGTGTCACGTGGCGGGAGCGGGGGGTGAACCTCGTCGTCCGCCATCGTCCGCTGCTCCTTCCCGCGCCGGCCTGCCGCGCCTCATCACCCGGCCACGCGGCATCACCGTGGCCGAAGTCGCACCTCTACGTGCGGAAGGCGGGTTTGTTCCGATCTAGCGCGTCAGCCGGGCGATCAGGCTCGACGTGTCCCAGCGGCCTCCGCCCATGGCCTGCACGTCGCCGTAGAACTGGTCCACCAGCGCCGTCAGGGGCAGCGCGGCCCCGTTGCGCCGCGCCTCGGCCAGGCAGATGCCCAGGTCCTTGCGCATCCAGTCCACCGCGAAGCCGAAGGCGAACTCGCCCGCGGCCATGGTCTTGGAGCGGTTCTCCATCTGCCAGGACTGCGCGGCGCCCTTGGAGATGACGGACGCGACCTCGCCCACGTCGAGGCCCGACTTCTGCGCGAAGGCGAAGGCTTCGGCCAGGCCCTGCACGACGCCCGCGATGCAGATCTGGTTGACCATCTTCGTCAACTGCCCGGAGCCGGGCGGCCCCATCAGCCGGCAAGCCTTGGCGTAGGCCGCCATCACCGGCTCGACCTCGGCGTAGGTGGCGGCGTCTCCCCCGCACATGATGCCGAGCGCGCCGGATTCGGCGCCCGCCTGGCCCCCCGACACGGGCGCGTCCACGAAGCCCAGGCCCCGCGCGGCCGCTTCCGCGTGCAACTCGCGCGCGACCTCGGCCGAGGCCGTGGTGTGGTCCACAAAGACGGCGCCGGGGGACATCCCCGCGAAGGCGCCCTCCGGGCCCAGCACCACCGAGCGCAGGTCGTTGTCGTTGCCCACGCAGCAGAACACGACCGCGCGGCCCCGGGCCGCCTCGGCCGGCGTCGCGGCCGCGGCGCGCCCGTGCGCCTCCGTCCAGCGGCGGGCCTTGTCGGCCGTCCGGTTGTAGACCACGACCTCGTGGCCGCCTTTCGCGGCGAGGTGCCCCGCCATCGGGAAGCCCATGACGCCCAAGCCGAGGAACGCAACCTTCATGACGAGCCGTGTCCTTCCTGCGAGTGACTGATGCGCGGGCTCAGAGCGCGGCGCGGATGCGGGCCGCCTGCTCGGCCAGCACGGCCCCGTCGGCCATCGGGC
Source organism: uncultured Lichenihabitans sp. (assembly GCA_964243035.1). Classification (GTDB taxonomy): domain Bacteria; phylum Pseudomonadota; class Alphaproteobacteria; order Rhizobiales; family Beijerinckiaceae; genus Lichenihabitans. The sequence goes on along the minus strand of CAXTDZ010000010.1, from coordinate 46,806 downwards.
CGCCTTCCGGGCGCACCCTGTCGCCCGGCTGGCGCGGCAGCAGGTGGAAATGGACGTGGAACACCGATTGTCCGCCCGCCGCCTCGTTGAACTGCTGCACCGTCAGCCCGGCGGCCCCCATGGCGCGCTGCGCGGCGGCCCCCACCGCCTGGACGCGGGCCATCAGGGCCCCGAGCGCGTCGGGTGCGAGGTCGAACAGCGTGCGGGCGCGCGCTTTCGGCAGAACCAGCACGTGCCCGTCCACGCGGGGCATCACGTCCATGAAGGCCAGCGCCACATCGTCTTCCAGCACCCGGTGGGCAGGCAACTCGCCGCGCAGGATCCTGGCGAAGATGTTGGCGTCGTCGTAGTCCGGCATGTCGGGGCGCCCCTGTTCGCCCCGTGGTGGCAAGCGCGGCAGCCCCCGTCAAGCGCGGGGCCGGTCCGGCGACGGCCACAATGATTAACGAAACCTTAAAAAACTTGCGACCTCGCGCATGGCAGCCTTGCGCAGCGGCGATGGCTATGCTTTACACTCCCGCCAACGACGTAAGAGATCGCGTTCGACGGTCCAAGTCTAGGGAATGAACGCCAAAGGTCGAAGTGGGTCGGGTCCAAATCCCGGGCAGGTCGGTCGAAGGCTTCCCTCGATCGATCTGCCCCGCTTTGTTTCGACGTAAGTTAAAGTCTCCGGGGAAGGTCTGCCCGGTCCACGCGTGATTGCATCCCCCTGCGCGCGTGGTCGGAAACGGCTCGCTCAGGCCACGTGGCCCGAGCCCGTACGAGCTTATCGCACGTCGGGCAGAACCAGGGCGCGGATGTCGTCCCACGCCCGGGTGACGGTTTCGGCTCCGGCCCGTTCCAGCGCGTCGGCGTGCCCGGCCGGGATGTGGCTGCCGCCCACGAAGCCGACCGCCCTCATGCCCGCCGCCCGGGCGCCCTGAACCCCGTAGGTTGAGTCCTCGATCACCAGGCAGCGGCCTGGATCGACGCCCATCCGCTCCGCCGCGAACAGGAACAGGTCGGGCGCGGGCTTGCCGCGCGCGACCTGGTGGGAGCTGAACACCGCCTCGCCGAACCGGTCCGCGAGACCCGTGAGCGTCAGGCTCAGGCGGATCCGCTCGGGGTTGGAGGAGGACGCGACGCAGCGCGCCCGGCCGCCCAACCCGTCGATGAACGCCGCCACGCCCGGCATCGGCCGGAGTTCGCGTTCGAACAGCGCGCGGGTCGCGGGCCACAGCTCCGCCGCGACGTCCGCGGGCACGTCGAGCCCGGTCTGTTCGGACACCGCGAGAAGAATGTCGGCCTGCTTCATGCCGAAGCAGCGCTCGATCATGGCCGGCGTCGCGGGCAGGCCGGCCTCCCGCAGGACGGCCACGAAGGCCTCCACCGCCAGGACCTCGCTATCCACCAGCACGCCGTCGCAGTCGAAGATCACGAGGTCGAAGGGGGCCGGCATGGGTGTGATCCTCTGGCGTGCCGAGAGGTCGTCCGGTCCCCTCGCGCGTGACAAGCACCCGGTCCGTCGTGCGACGCGGGTTTGCCGACCTGCTTGCAATCCAAACCGGGGGCGAAATCAACCGCGGTCTCGGCCGCGCGGTGGTGTGGCGGGCGATTGCCTCCCCGCGGGCGTCCCGGTAAGCCTCGGGCCGCACCGTCGTCCTGCAACCTTGAGCCCCGCCCATGCTGGCCCGCATCTCCGTGACCCTGAAGTCCGGCGTCCTCGACCCGCAGGGCAAGGCCATCGAGGGGGCCCTGCACGCGCTCGGCATGGGCGAGGTCGGGTCCGTGCGGCAGGGCAAGCTGTTCGAGGTCGAGCTCGACGCCCACGACCGCGCCGAGGCGGAGGAGATCCTGGGCCGGGCCTGCGAGCGCCTGCTCGCCAACACGGTGATCGAGAACTACCGCGTCGAGATCCTGGAGGGCTCGCTCGCGTGAAGGCCGCCGTCATCCTGTTTCCCGGCGTCAACCGGGACGGCGACGTGGCCCGCGCCCTGCGGAAGGCGTCCGGCCGCCCGCCCGCGACCGTCTGGCACGCGGAAACCGCGCTGCCGGAGGGAACCGACCTCGTGGTGCTGCCGGGCGGCTTCTCCTACGGGGACTACCTGCGCTGCGGCGCCATCGCGGCCCGCGCGCCCGTGATGGACGCGGTGCGGGCCCACGCGGCGCGCGGCGGCGCGGTGCTCGCCATCTGCAACGGCTTCCAGATCGCCTGCGAGGCGGGCCTGCTGCCGGGCGTGCTGGTCCGCAACAGGAACCTGCGCTTCCTGTGCCATGTCCAGCACGTCACGGTGGAGCGCACCGACACGGTTTTCACACGCGGCTTCGCGCCGGGCCGGCCCGCGAAGTTCTGCGTGGCACACGGGGAAGGCAACTACACCGCCGACCCCGACACGCTGGCGCGGCTCGACGGCGAGGGGCTGGTGGCGTTCCGCTACTGCGACGCCGGCGGCGCGCTCGGCGGGCAGGCCAACCCGAACGGGTCGGAGCGCAACATCGCGGGCGTCTACTCGGCGGGCCTCAACGTGCTGGGGCTGATGCCGCACCCCGAGAACCTGATCGACCCGCTCGCGGGCGGCACCGACGGGCTCACCCTGTTCGAAGGCCTCGCGGCCTGACCGACCCCGTTCCGCTCGTCGCGGTCGACGCCAACGCGCTCGACCGAACCGGGACCGCGCGGGACGCCCTGGTGGACCGTTTCGCCGCGGGGGCCGCGGCCGGACGGTTCCGGGTGCTGCTCGTGGGCGGCGTCCGCGCGGAACTCGCCCATCCCCGCACGCCCGCGGCCGTGCGGGAGGCGGTCCTGCCCTTCGAGCCCACGCCGCGCCCCGCCGCGACGCACGCGGGCAAGCTCGCGCGGATCCGGCTTCGCGCGATCCTGCGCGGCGAGGGGGAAACGGACCGGCACGACGCGGACGCCGCCCACCTCGCCGACGCAGCCGAGGCCGGCTGCGGCTGGTTCGTCACGCACGACAAGCGCATCCTGCGGCGGCGCGACGACCTGCGGCGCGTGCTGCCGGGGTTGCGGATCGCGACGCTCGACCGCTTCCTGGAGCGCGACGCCGACCCCGATCACCCCCACCCCGACGAGGAGGGTTGAGGCCGCGGTGGGCGCCGCGCCGCGCCGGCGGGCGCGTCAGGCCGGCTTCGCGCGCCCGCCCGTCCCGGCCCGGCGCGCGTGCTCGTCGATGACGGTGGCGTACATCCGCAGCGTCTGCGCCGCGATCGCGTCCCAGCTGAAATGCGCTTCCACCCGCTTGCGCCCGGCCGCTCCGAGCCGGTCGCGCAGGCCGGGGTCCGCGGCCAGGCGGTTCACGGCCGCCGCGAGCGCGTCCGCGAAACCCGCCGGGTCGGCGGGATCGAAGGTGCCCTCCGCCAGCCCGGGATCGACCAGCAGTCCCGTCTCCTCCGGCACCACGACCTCCGGGATGCCGCCCACCCGGGTCGCCACCACCGCGGTGCCGCAGGCCATCGCCTCCAGGTTGATGATGCCGAAGGGCTCGTAGACCGAGGGGCAGCAGAACACGGCGGCCCGCGTGTAGAGCTGGATGATGTCGGGCCGCGGCAGCATCTCGCGGATCCAGATCACGTCGGGCCGCGCGGCCGCCACCGCCGCGACGCCCTCGGCCATCTCGCGCCCGATCTCGGGCGTGTCGGGCGCGCCGGCGCACAGCACGACCTGCAGCGACGGGTCGATCCTGGGGATCGCGTTGACGAGGTGGATGATCCCCTTCTGCCGCGTGATGCGGCCCACGAACAGCAGGAAGGGCCGGTCGGGGTCGATGCCGTGGCGGGTCAGCACGTCCGTGCCCGCGACCGCGCGGTACTCGTCGAGGTCGATGCCGTTGTGGATCACGTGAACGCGCGAGGGCTCCACGTCGAACAAGCGCAGCACGTCGGCCTTGGTCTCGTGCGACACGGCCACCACCGCGTCGGCGGCCTCGATCGCGGTGCGCTCCATCCAGGCGGACAGGTGGTAGCCGTTGCCGAGCTGCTCGACCTTCCAGGGGCGCAGCGGCTCCAGCGAATGGATGGTCAGCACGGACGGCACCCCCCACAGCTTGGCCGCGATCACGCCGCCCATGTCGGTGTACCAGGTGTGGCAGTGGACGAGGTCGGCGTCGAGCGTGTCCTTCGCCATGGCGAGCGAGCGCGCGAAGGCGTCCACGGCGCCCACGAAGCGCGGGTCGGTGCCGCGCTTGGTTTCCTCCCACTGCCCGTAGCCGCGCACCGCGAGGCGTCCGGCGTCCTCCCGCTGGTCGCCGAAGCAGCGGACCTCCACGTCGACGCTCTTGGCCAGCGCCCGCGCGAGGTATTCCACGTGCACGCCGGCGCCACCGTAGACGTGGGGGGGGTATTCCTTGGACAGGAGCGCGACGCGCTTGGGCGTGGGCATGGGCGGTGTTCTCCGACGGGAAGGTCGATCCCTCCAATCTAGGGCAACCCCCGTCCGGGATGCACGGGGGCCTGCCGCGTCGGGCCCGCCGATCGCCCCCGGGCCGCTCGAACGAGGCCCTAAGCCGCCGTTAACGCGGCGCGTGGGATAACATCGAACCACCATCGCCCGTCGCGTGGAAAGCGCACCATGCTCCTGTTCTCCCACGGCCGGCCCGTTGCGCCCGACACGGCAGGGGGGCCGCCGGGGCCCGTCGTCACGCTGTCCGTCAAGGCGCGCGTCGCGCTGATGACCGCGGTGCCGCTGATCGGCCTCGCCGTCGTCTTCGCGATGGACTGGTCCGGCGCGGCGGAGGTCGGCCGGCAGTTGGAGCGCAGCAGCGCCGACCTGCGGACCGCGATCGCGGTCAAGACCTTCCGCGACCAGATCGCCGCCACCGAGCTCGCCCTGGCGGACTTCCGCATCGCACCCACGCCCGCGACGCGCGAGACGGTCGCGAGCGCGCGGCTCGCGGCCCAGCAGGATCTCGGGGCGCTGGCCGGCGCGGGGGTGTCGGGCGACGCCCTGGCGCCGCTCGCGGACGGAATGGCGGCGCTGAGCCGCGACGTCGACGCGGTGCTGCGCGCGCAGGCCAGCCTCGGCTACGACGGCGGGTCAGGGCTCACGGGCGCGATGAACGCCGCGGTCGACGCGCTGGAACAGGTCAGCATGACCGACCTCGACTACAGCGACCCGTTGCAGGCCGCCATGGGCGAGGCGTTCCGGAAGGTGCGGGCCGGCCAGTTCGAAGCCTCGGCCTCGCGCGGGGCCGCGGAGCCCGAGACCTTCCTGGCGCCGTTGGGCGCCCTCGGCAGGGCCGCGGACGCGTCGCTCCTCGCGCCGGACAAGAAGGCGGAGGTCGCGAAAGCCGCCGAAGCCGCCGCCGGGGCGTTCCAGGCGTGGCGGACCGCGGCGCGCGCGACCGCGGCCGCCCAGGCGGACGCCGCCGGGCATGTCCGCGCCCTGACCGGGGCGGCCGACGTCGACGTGCTGGCGGCGTCCCGTTCGGCCGAGGCCGCCCAGGCCAGGCTGGCGGACGTCCAGGGGCGGACCGGCCGCCTGGTGGCCACCACCATCGCGCTCATCGTCGCCGTCTGCTCGGCCCTGGGCTTCGCGGTTGGCCGGGGCATCTCGGGCCCGATCGGCCGGTTGGCCGACACAATGCGCCGCATGGCCGAGGGCGACCTCGGCGCGGAGGTGGAGACGCCGGCCGGCCGCGACGAGATCGCGGGCATGACGGGGGCGGTGGTGACCTTCAGGCGGGCCGCGATCGAGAAGCTTCGGCTCGAAGGCGAGGCCGACGCCGCCCGCAGCCGCGGCGAAACGGACCGGAGGGCGCGCGCGGCCGAGGCCGCCGAGCAGGCCGCGGAACTGCGGCGCGCCGTCGATGAGCTCGGCCACGGTCTCGGCCGGCTCTCGGACGGCGATCTGGTGTCGCGCCTCGACGCGGCCTTCGACCCGAAGTTCGAGGCGATGCGGGAAGACTTCAACGCCGCCGTCGGCAAGCTGCAGCGGACGGTGCTGACCGTCCGCGACACGACGGGAACGATCCACGGCCGGACGGAGCAGATCGCGGGCGCGACGGGCACCCTGTCCCGGCGCATGGAGCAGCAGGCCGCCTCGCTGGACGAGACCGCCGCGGCGCTCGGCGCGGTGACCGCCACCGTGAAGGGCACCGCCCGCGGCGCCCAGGAGGCCCGGGACGCCATCGCGGCGTCGAAAGCCGGGGCCGAGCGCGGCGACGCCATCGTGCGCGATGCCATCGCGGCCATGACCGGCATCGAGCGCAGCTCCGGACAGATCGCGCAGATTATCGGCGTCATCGACGGCATCGCGTTTCAGACCAACCTGCTGGCCCTGAACGCGGGGGTGGAGGCGGCCCGCGCGGGCGACGCGGGCCGCGGCTTCGCGGTTGTCGCGTCCGAGGTGCGCTCCCTCGCCCAGCGGTCCGCCGACGCCGCCAAGGAGATCAAAACCCTGATCGCGGGTTCGGTCACTCAGGTGAAGGGCGGCGTGGACCTGGTGTCCCGCACCGGCGCGGCGATCGGGGGCATCATGGCCGAGGTCGGCCGCATCACCGTCGTGATGGACGCGATCGCGCGCTCGGCCGCGAGCGAGGCTATGAGCCTCGACCGCGTGAACGGCACCGTTGAGGACATGACCGCGGTCACCCGCCAGAACGTCGCCATGGTGGAGGAGACCACGGCCGCCGCCCAGGCCCTCGCGCGGGACACGCAGGACCTGGCCCGCCTCATCGACGGGTTCCGGACGGGGCTGGACCACGTTGGCCCGACGCCCCTGCGGGCGCAACCGGTCCAGGTCGCGCGGCCCGTGGCCGGCGGCAGGGTGCGACGCGCGGTCTAGCGCCCGCTCAGGCGAGCTCGCGCACGTCCACGAAATGGCCCGCGATCGCGGCCGCGGCCGCCATGGCGGGGGAGACAAGGTGGCTGCGGCCCTTGTAGCCCTGGCGGCCCTCGAAGTTGCGGTTCGAGGTGGTGGCGCAGCGCTCCCCCGGTCTGAGCTTGTCGGGGTTCATGGCGAGGCACATGGAGCATCCAGGCTCCCGCCAGTCGAAGCCCGCCGCCTTGAAGATGCGGTCGAGCCCTTCCTGCTCGGCCTGGAGCTTCACCAGCCCCGAGCCCGGCACGATCATCGCGTCCACGGTGGAGGCCACGCGCTTGCCTTCGACGATGCGGGCCACCGCCCGAAGGTCCTCGATGCGGCCGTTGGTGCAGGAGCCGATGAACACCCGGTCGAGCTTGAGGTCCTGGATGCGCTCGCCGCCGGCGAGGCCCATGTACTGGAGCGCGCGCGCGATGGTGTCGCGCTTCTCGCGGCTGTCGGCGTCCTCGGGGCGGGGCACGGTGCCGGTCACCGCCGTCACGTCCTGCGGGCTCGTGCCCCAGGACACGATCGGCGGCAGCGCCGCGGCGTCCAGGGTCACGACCCGGTCGAAACGCGCGCCCTCGTCCGTGTGGAGCGTCCGCCAGTAGGCGACCGCCCGGTCCCAGGTCTCGCCCGCGGGTGCCTTGGGGCGGCCCTTCAGGTAGGCGAAGGTCTTGTCGTCGGGCGCCACCAGGCCGGCGCGGGCGCCGCCCTCGATCGACATGTTGCAGATCGTCATTCGGCCTTCCATCGACAGCGCGCGGATGGCCTCGCCCGCGTATTCGATGACGTGGCCGGTGCCGCCCGCCGTGCCGATCTCGCCGATGATGGACAGGATGATGTCCTTGGCCGTGACGCCGGGCGGGAGCTGGCCGTCGACCTGCACCAGCATGTTCCTGGCCTTGCCCTGGATCAGGGTCTGGGTGGCCAGGACGTGCTCGACCTCGGAGGTGCCGATGCCGTGCGCCAGGGCCCCGAAGGCGCCGTGGGTCGAGGTGTGGCTGTCGCCGCACACGATCGTGGTGCCGGGCAGCGTGAAGCCCTGCTCGGGACCGATGATGTGGACAATGCCCTGCCGCTGGTCGAGCTCGTCGAAGTACTCGATGCCGAACTCGCGCGCGTTCCGCGCGAGGGTTTCCACCTGCACGCGGCTTTCCGGCTCGGTGATGCCGCCGCGCCGGTCCGTGGTCTGCACGTTGTGGTCCACCACGGCCAGGGTCTTGGCGGGGGCGTGGACGCGCCGCCCGCTGGCCCGGAGTCCCTCGAAGGCCTGCGGGCTCGTGACCTCGTGCACGAGGTGGCGGTCGATGTAGAGCAGGCAGGTGCCGTCGTCCTGCCGGTCGACCACGTGATCGTCCCAGATCTTGTCGTACAGCGTGCGCGGTGCCGTGCTCTCAGCCATCGTCGTCTTGTCCGAACGTGTCCCGGCGGCCTCGCCGCCCCACCTTACTCCGCGGCCGCGGGAGCCTTCGGCTTGGTCTTCTTCGCCTTGGCGCTCGTGTCCACGCGCTCCGCGATGCGGGCCGACTTGCCGCGGCGGTCGCGCAGGTAATAGAGCTTGGCCCGGCGGACCTTGCCGCGGCGGAGCACCTTGATCGAGTCGATGTTGGGCGAGTAAAGCGGGAACACGCGCTCCACGCCCTCGCCGTAGGAGATCTTGCGGACGGTGAAGTTCTCGTGCAGCCCGCTGTTGGCGCGCGCGATGCAGACGCCCTCGTAGGCCTGGACCCGGGTCCGCTCGCCTTCCTTGACCTTGACGTTCACCACCAGCGTGTCGCCGGGCTGGAAGTCGGGCACGGCGCGCTGGGCCGTGAGGCGGGCGACCTCCTCGGCCTCCAGGGTCTCGATGATGTTCATGGGTGCTCCTTGCCGGGGCGGGACGACCGCCAAGCGTTTCGGCGCGCTGTTTTTAAGTTGGACGCGGCCCATAGCACGCGGCCCCGAACCTTGTCGACAGTTTTGCAACACATGGTGGCCCACACTGCGGAGGCCGCGCTTGACGGGGGTCGGCCCCACCCCCACCTCGGTGGGTGCGGGCCGCGAACGCGGCTTCGCGGTGCCGGTCGCGGCCGGGACAGCTTGTACGGCCGCGTGCCACGCGGGTCCTCACCGGACCGCGACAGGAGTTTTTGGCGATGGACCAGATCAAGACAGAACCGCTGACGATCGACGAGTTCGCCCACCTGGGCCAGGGCGCGATCGCCTACGTGAAGCCGATCCGCTCGGACGAGGTGTCCCGCCTGTTTCCGCAGGCGCCCGCCATCGAGCCAGGCCTCGACCTGTTCATGCTGCTGGGCGCCGACGGGCTGCCGATCATGCTGACCGATTCCAAGGACGCCGCGGTCGCCAACGCCATGCAGCACCAGTTGCAGACCGTCAGCGTCCACTGACCAGCGACGCGCCGGCGGGCTCGCAAACCTTCGCGGTCGAACCCGGCGACCGGGGCCGGCGGCTCGACCGGGTCCTCGCGGACCGCCTGGCGGCCGGTGGCGGACCGTCCCGAACCCGCCTGCAATCCCTGATCCTGGCGGGCGCCGTGACGGTGGACGGCGTTCCCGTCACGGCCGCCAGCGCGAAGCTCGGCGCCGAGGGCACGATCCGGGTGACGGTTCCTCCGCCCGCCGAACCCGACCCGCGAGGCGAGGCGATGCCGCTCGCCATCGTCTACGAGGACGACCACCTCCTCGTTCTCGACAAGCCCGCCGGCCTGGTCGTCCACCCCGCCGCGGGCCACGAGAGCGGCACGCTGGTCAACGCGCTGATCGCGCACTGCGGCGACAGCCTGTCGGGCATCGGCGGCGTGCGCCGCCCGGGCATCGTGCACCGCCTCGACAAGGACACCACGGGCCTGATGGTGGTGGCCAAGACCGACGCGGCCCACCGCGGCCTCGCGGACCTGTTCGCCGACCACGGCCGCTCGGGCTCGCTGGAGCGGCTCTACACGGGGTTCGTCTGGGGTGTGCCGGAAGCCGCGGGCGGCACCGTCGACCGGCCGCTCGGGCGTCACCCGCACGCGCGCGACCGGATGGCCGTGGTGCCCGACGGGCGCGGACGGCACGCCGTGACGCACTGGACCCGCCTCGAACGGTTCGAGGCCGCGGCGCTGGTCCGCTGCCGCCTGGAAACGGGCCGCACGCACCAGATCCGCGTCCACATGGCGGCGCTCGGCCACCCCCTGGTCGGCGACCCCGTCTACGGGACGGGGTTCCGCACCAAGGCGGCTCGGCTCGGCCCGGCGGCCCGGGCCGCGGCCGAGGCGCTTGGCCGGCAGGCCCTCCACGCGGGCACCTTGGGCTTCGCGCACCCGGTCACGGGCGAGCGGCTCCGCTTCGAGAGCCCGCTGCCGCCCGACCTCGCGGCGCTGCGCGAGGCGCTTGCCCCCTGATCAGCCCTCGTCGTCGTGCCGGCCGCCCGTGCGGGAGAACACCGCGTCGACGTCGACCGGCTCTTCCTCGTCCTCATGACGCCGGCTCGGCGCGCCGAACACGTCCTCCTCGGTGGTGTAGTCCTGGGCCTCGTGCTGCGTGGTGACCTCGGCGGGGATCAGCGTCTGGCCCCGGTCGGGTTCCGCCGCGGCGGGACGGTCCTTGGCGGCGCGGTTCACCTCGAAATCGAGGTCGATCTGCGAGCACAGGCCCAGCGTCACGGGATCCAGGGGGCTGAGGCCGGCGCTGTTCCAGTGCGTCCGGTCGCGGATGGCCTGGAGCGTCGTCTTGGTGGTGCCCACGAGCCGCATGATCTGCGCGTCCTTCAGCTCGGGATGGTTGCGGACCAGCCAGAGGATCGCGTTGGGCCGGTCCTGCCGGCGCGACAGCGGCGTGTAGCGCGGGCCGCGCGTGGTCTTCTTGACGGGCGGCAGCCGGACCTTGGACACGGCCAGCTTCAACTGGTGGACCTTGTTCTTCTCGCCGGCCGCGATCTCCTCGCGGGCGAGCTGGCCCGAGGCGATCGGGTCGTGCCCCTTGATGCCCGCCGCCACCTCGCCGTCCGCGATGCCCTTCACCTCCAGGGGGTGGAGTTTGCAGAAGTCGGCGATCTGCTCGAAGGTGAGCGAGGTGTTCTCCACCAGCCACACGGCGGTGGCCTTGGGCATCAGGGGTGCTGCGGTGCTCATGTGATCCGTCCTTGCCGGCTGCGCCGCCGTCCCGAAGACGGATCGCGGTGCGTCCGAGCGAAATCGAAAGCTCCCCGGCCCGGGCCGAGGCGGAGCCTCAAACAGGTTTCCATGTCGGGGGATGGGGTGAGTATAGGGATGGGGCCCGCCGGGAATCAAGGGCGGTCTGCCGCCGTCCCCGGGCCACGCACGTGGGGGGGGGTGACCGGCTTCGGTCGCCGCGGCCGGTGACGCCCGCCTCCCGCTATCCCCGGAGCGGGCGGGTCAGTGCCCGAGCCCCTTGACGATGCTCTCCACCATCTTCTTGGCGTCGGCGAACAGCATCATCGTGTTGTCGCGGAAGAACAGCTCGTTCTCGACGCCCGCGTAGCCCGCCGCCATGCCGCGCTTGATGAACAGCACCGTCTTGGCGCGCTCCACGTCGAGGATGGGCATCCCGTAGATGGGGGAGGCCTTGTCGGTCTTGGCGGCCGGGTTGGTGACGTCGTTGGCCCCGATCACGAAGGCCACGTCGGCCTGGCCGAACTCCGCGTTGATGTCCTCCAACTCGAACACCTCGTCGTAGGGTACGTTGGCCTCGGCGAGCAGCACGTTCATGTGGCCGGGCATGCGGCCCGCCACCGGGTGGATCGCGTATTTGACGTCGACGCCCTCCGCCTTCAGCAGGTCGCCCATCTCGCGCAGCGCGTGCTGGGCCTGCGCCACCGCCATGCCGTAGCCCGGCACGATGATGACCTTGCCCGCGTTCTTCATGATGTAGGCCGCGTCCTCGGCCGAGCCCTGCTTCACGGGCCGGGTTTCCACCGCGCCGCCGGTGGACGCGACCTCGCCGAAGCCGCCCAGGATCACGGACACGAAGGACCGGTTCATGGCCCGGCACATGATGTAGCTGAGGATCGCGCCCGAGGACCCCACCAGCGCGCCCGTGATGATCAGCGCCAGGTTGCCCAGCGTGAAGCCGATGCCCGCCGCGGCCCAGCCCGAGTAGCTGTTCAGCATCGACACCACCACGGGCATGTCGGCGCCGCCGATGGGGACGATGATCAGCACGCCGAGCGCCAGCGCCACGGCCACGATGAACCAGAACGCCACCGCGCTGGTCGAGGCCACGAAGCCCGCGACCAGCAGCACGAGCAGCACGGCCAGCGCGATGTTGATGAGGTGGCGCTGCGGCAGGATGATAGGCCTGCCTGACATCCGCCCGTCGAGCTTCAGAAAGGCGATCACCGAGCCCGTGAAGGTCAGCGCGCCGATGGCCACGCCGAGCGACATCTCCACGAGGCTCGGCCCGTGGATTGCGCCGGGCGCGCCGATGCCGAAGGCCTGGGGCGCGTAGAGCGCACCTGCCGCCACGAACACGGCCGCAAGCCCGACCAGCGCGTGGAACAGCGCCACGAGCTGGGGCATGGCGGTCATCTGAACGGTGCGGGCGCGCCATGCCCCGATCCCGCCGCCGACGCCCACGCCCGCGATCACCAGCACCCAGCCGACCGCGTCGGCGGGCGGGCGCAGCAGCAGCGTGGTCAGCACCGCGAGCGCCATGCCGATGACGCCGTTGCGGTTGCCGGCCCGGGCGGTGGCGGGCGACGAGAGCCCGCGCAGAGCCAGGATGAACAGGATGCCGGAAACGAGGTAGAGGACGGCCGCGACGCTCTCGCTCATCGCGGTCAGCCCTTCTTCTTGTACATGGACAGCATCCGCTCGGTGACCAGGAAGCCCCCGAAGATGTTCACCGAGGCCAGGATCAGCGCCAGGAAGCCGAACAAGCGCGCGGCCCAGGCGCCCGCGCCCCCCTCGCCGGTGCCGACCCCCACCGAGAGCAGCGCCCCCACCACCACCACGGAGGAGATCGCGTTGGTGACCGACATCAGCGGCGTGTGCAGCGCGGGCGTCACCGACCACACCACGTAGTAGCCCACGAACACGGCCAGCGCGAAGATCGCCAGGCGGAACACGAAGGGGTCGATGGCCCCACCCGTGACGGCGTGGGCCGCGGCGCCCCCCAGCTCGCCGAGCTGCGCCGCGTAGGCGTGGGCCTGGTCGGCCGAAGCCTGCGCGGCCGCCGCCGCGGCCTGCGCCTTGGCGTAGAGTTGGTCCGCGGTGTCGGCCGCCATGACGCTTTCCCCCTGTTGGTCGCGCGGTCAGGCCGCCTCGGGCCGGAAGTTCGGGTGGACCACGGCGCCGTCGCGCGTGAGCAGCGTGGCGCGCACGAGCTCGTCGTCCCAGTTGACCTTCAAGGCCTTGGCGTCCTTGTCGACCAGCGTTTCCACGAAGGCCAGCAGGTTGCGGGCATAGAGGCTCGACGCGGTGGCGGCGAGCCGGCCGGGCAGGTTGGTGTAGCCCACGATCCTGACGCCGCCCTCGTCCACGACCTCGCCGGGCCGGGACAGCTCGCAGTTGCCCCCGCGCTCGACCGCCAGGTCCATCACCACCGAGCCGGGCCGCATGGACCTGACCATGGCGGCGGTGACCAGCTTCGGGGCGGGCCGCCCGGGGATCAGCGCCGTGGTGATCACGATGTCCTGCTTGGCGATGTGGCTCGCGACCAGCTCGGCCTGCGCGGCCCGGTAGGCGGCCGACATCTCCTTGGCGTAGCCCCCTGACGTCTCGGCCTGCTTGAACTCCTCGTTCTGCACGGCCACGAACTTGGCGCCGAGCGACTCCACCTGCTCCTTGGTGGCGGGGCGGACGTCGGTGGCGGTGACGATGGCGCCGAGCCGCCGGGCGGTCGCGATGGCCTGCAGCCCCGCGACGCCCACGCCCATGATGAACACGCGCGCGGCCGGCACCGTGCCCGCGGCCGTCATCATCATGGGGAACGCCCGGCCGTATTGCTCGGCGGCGTCGATCACGGCGCGGTAGCCCGCGAGGTTGGCCTGGCTCGACAACACGTCCATGACCTGGGCGCGGGTGATGCGCGGCATCAGTTCCATCGCGAAGGCCGACGGGCCCGCCTCGGCGAGCTGCCCCAGCGCCGCCTCCTGCCCGTAGGGGTCCATGATGGCGATCAGCAGGGCGCCGCGCTTCAGGCCCGGCAGGTCGCCCGGCCCGGGGCGCCGCACCCTCAGCACCAGGTCGGCGTCGCGCAGGGCTTCGGCGGCGTCGGCCGCCATGCTCGCGCCCGCGGCCTCGTAGTCGCGGTCGGGCACCCCGGCCCGGGTGCCGGCCCCCGCCTGCACCGCGACCGCGGCGCCCAGCCCGATCAGCTTGCGGACGGTCTCGGGCGTGGCCGCGACGCGCGTCTCGCTCGGGTCGGATTCGGCCGGGACGGCAACGCGCATGGAACCAGCTCCGCAAGGGGGTGCCGCGCCGCGGCGATGGTCAGCCCCGGTCTCGGACCGCGGGCCGCGGGGGTGGGCGGAGCCCGGCGCTCAAACCAGGAAAACGGCCATCAGGGCAATGAGGATCACCAGCGCGATGGTGATCCGCTTGGTCAGTCCGAGGAACAGGCGGTAGGTCCGCTCGTGCTCGGCGTAGTCCATGTACTGGCTGTCCATCGGGACCTGGTCCGACACGGGTCACCCTCTCCACGGTTCTTCGAGCTTCGGCCGTGCCATAACCCAAGTCACTGGGTGGGGCAACGTCCACCGCTCGCGGGTGCGGCGCCGTCGCCCCGTCAACCGTTCGCGCCTCATTGCATGGTGGGCGCGAGCTTCTGCACGGCTTCGACGTCCTCGCCCAGCCACTTGTTGTTCTTGGCCGTTCCGTCGAAGGTCGAGCTCGTCTTGAACAGCTCGAACTTGCCCTCGGCCGCGTAGGGCCTGGAGCGGTCGAGCAGTTCGGCCACCTGCGCCTTGTTCATCGGCTTGAAGCTCTTCACCGCCTCGAAAGCCTGGTCGAGGTCGCGCTGGTTCTCCATGCCGGTGATCACCACCGAGGTCGGCAGGTTCAGCGAGAAGTGCAGGTACTCGACGGGCTTGATCGGCGCCTGGCTCTTCAGGATGACGCCGTCCCCAAACGTCTTCATGCCCAGCACCGCGATGCCCTGGGCCGCCAGGTAGGGCAGCACGAGGTGGGCGAACGAGCGGAAATGCGCGTCCATGACGTTGAGCGGCATCTGGCAACTGTCGAAATGGAAGCCGCGGGCCGCCGCGACCTCCAGCATCTGGAGGTGGATGCGCGGGTCCTTGTGGCCCGTGAAGCCGATGTAGCGCAGCTTGCCGGCCTTCTTGGCGTCCAGGAAGGCCTCCATGGCGCCCCCTTCCGCGAACACCCGGTCGGGGTCGTCGTAGCGCAGGATCTCGTGGTGCTGGACGAGGTCGATGCGGTCGGTGCGCAGGCGCTTGAGCGAGGTGTCGATCTGTTCGGCGGCCTCCTTTCTGGTGCGCCCGTCCATCTTGGACATCAGGAACACGCGATCGCGGTAGCCGCCCTGCTCCAGCGCGAGCCCGGCACGCAGCTCGCTCCGGCCCTCGTTGTAGTCCCAGCAGTTGTCCATGAAGGTGATGCCGCGGTCGACCGCGGCGTGCACGAGGCGCACGGCCTCGTCGTCGGTCAGCACGCCCTTGCCGAGATGGAACCCGCCCATGCCGATGGCGGAGACCTTCTCCGACGCCCGGCCGAAGGATCGGTAGAGCATCTCGCCGCGCCTCTCGCCCGGGTCGGTCACGAAGGGGAGGTCGGCGGGGTCGGCGGGCTGGTTGAACGTACTCGGCAGGGCAGGGGGCAGGGTGTCGCGGCCGACCGCGCCCGCGGGCGCGCCACCCGCAACCGTGCCGCCCACCGCGGCGCCCGCCGCGAGCGCGGCCCCCTGCAGAAAATTCCGGCGTTCCATGGCGTGGTCTCCCGAGCTGACGATGCGGTTCGCCTCGGCAAACGCGGGGCGGCGCTCCAAGGGTGCGCGGCCCCGCGCGGTGTTGCGTCGCGCGGACGGATCGCGGCCGGGCCGCCGCCCGGTCGCTCGTTCTCCCCCCGGGGCGGCCGGCGGCCGCGGGCGTGTCCCTTGCCGGCCCGCCGGCGCGGCGCACATAGGCAGGACCGGGACGCGGGCTGCCGGCGGAGGAACAGCGTGGACATCCATATCGACCCGCTCGGCGGCTGGTCGGGCGACATGTTCGCGGCCGCCATGCTGGACGCCTTTCCCGACCGTTGGCCGGCCGTGCAGCGCGCCGTGCAAGGCCTCGACCTCGGGCCGGAGGCGGCCGTCGACCTCGCGGCGCATCGGGACGGCGCGCTGACCGGGCGGCGCTTCCTGGTCGCGGGCGAGGGGCGCGGCCGGCCTCACGGCGCGGTCACCGGCCACTCCCACCACCGTCACGATCACGAGGCCGGACACGCGCACCGCGCCTGGGCCGACATCCGGGACCGCATCGAGCGCTCGCGGCTCGACGCCGCCGTGATCCGGCACGCGGTGGCGATCTTCGGCTTGCTGGCCGAGGCGGAGGCCGAGGTCCACGGCGTGGCGGTGGGCGACGTGCGCTTCCACGAGGTCGGTGCCGTCGACTCCATCGTGGACGTCGTCGCGGCGGCCCAACTCATCGTGGCGTCGGGGGCGGGCGCGTGGTCGTCGGCGCCGCTGCCGCTCGGCTCGGGCCGCGTCATGACCCAGCACGGGCTCCTGCCGGTGCCGGCCCCGGCCACGGCGCTGCTCCTGCGCGGCCTGCCGGTGCTGGACGACGGCATCGGGGGCGAGCGCGTGACGCCGACGGGGGCCGCGATCGCGCGCCACCTGCTGTTGAACGAAAAGCCTGGTCCCACGCCGCGCCGCCTCGCGCGCGTCGGCACGGGGTTCGGGGCGCGCCAACTGCCCGGGATCAGCAACTGCCTGCGCGTGCTCGCCTTCGAGCGGGACGCCGCGGAGGCCCCGCCCTACGGTCACCGCGAGCTCGCCGTTGTCACCTTCGAGGTGGACGACCTGTCGGCCGAGGACCTGGCCAATGGGCTCGACCGCGTCCGCGCGATGCCCGGCGTCCACGACGTGGTCCAGTCGGTGGTGTTCGGCAAGAAGGGCCGCGTCGCGACCCAGGTGCAGGTGCTGGCCGCCCCCGACGCGCTGGAGCGCGCGGTGGAGGCCTGCTTCGCCGAGACCACGACGATCGGGCTGCGCATCCACGGCGTGCGCGGCGCGGTGCTGCCCCGCCGCGCGGAGCGGGTCGAGGTCGACGGGCGGCCGCTCGGGGTGAAGCTCGTGCGGCGGCCCGGCGGCGCCGTGACGGCCAAGACGGAGGCGTCCGACGTGTCGGCCGAGCCTGGTCACGCGGCCCGGCTCGCCCTGCGACGCGCCGCCGAGGACCTTGGTATCCGGCAGGGCGGTCCCCACCTGCAGCCGGGTGCCCGGACGGACGAGGAGTGAGGACCATGCCCGACGCGCAGGCCGACCGGCTCGCCGGCGTGCTCCGCGGGATTGAGCGCCCGCTCGCGGTGGCGGTCAGCGGCGGCATCGACAGCCTGACGCTCGCGACCCTGGCGCACCGGGTCCTGGCCGACGCCACGATGGTCCACGCCGTGTCCCCGGCCGTGCCGGGCGACGCGACGGCGCGCGTGGAGCGCCTGACGGCTGCCGAGGGCTGGCGCCTCGCGGTGATCGACGCGGGCGAGTTCACCGACGCCGACTACCTCGCCAACCCCGTCAACCGCTGCTTCTTCTGCAAGACGAACCTGTACGGCTCGGTCGCGCGCCACACGGACGCGCAGATCGTCTCCGGCGCCAACACCGACGACCTCGGCGAGTACCGGCCCGGCCTCGACGCCGCGCGCGAGCACGGCGTCCGCCACCCCTACCTGGAGGCCGGCATCGGCAAGGCGGGCGTGCGGGCGCTCGCCCGCGCCCTCGGCCTGGGCGAGCTGTCCGAGCTGCCCGCCGCGCCCTGCCTGTCGAGCCGCGTCGAGACCGGCATCGCGATCAACCCGGACGTGCTGCGCGCGATCCACGCGGTGGAGCGCGACCTCGCGCGGGACTTCCCGCGCGCCACCGTCCGCTGCCGGGTGCGGGCGGGCGGCGTGGTGGTGGAACTCGACCCCGCGACGCTGGCCGCCGTGGACGGGGCGCGGCGGGACGACGTGCGCGCGAGCGTCGGGTCGCGGTTCGCGGGCTTGCCCGTGCGCCCCGACCTGTCCTTCGCGCCCTACCGCAACGGCAGCGCCTTCCTGCGCGGGTGAGGAGCGCGATGGCCGACCATACCCTCGATTTCGCGCGCCACGACCGCATCGGCCTCGACGAGGCGATCTTCTGCGCCGGGAAGAGCGCGGCCCAGGTCTCGGCCATCGTGGCGGAGGCCGAGGGCCGCGTCCCCGGGCTGCTGCTGACCCGGCTCGACCCCGACAAGGCTGAGGCGCTGCCCCTCTCCTGCCGCGCGTCGCTCGACTATGATCCCGTGTCGCGCACCGCGATCCTGGGGACCCCGCGCGCGCCGCGGCCGCGCCCGGCGGTCGCCCTGGTGCTGGCCGGGACCTCCGACGTGCCGGTGGGGCGCGAGGCCGCGCGCACGCTCCACTTCAACGGGCAGGCCGTGCGCGAGGTGACCGACGTGGGCGTGGCGGGCCTGTGGCGGCTGCTCGACCGCGTCGAGGAGATCAGAACCGCGCCCGTGGTGATCGTTGCGGCGGGCATGGACGCGGCGCTCGCCAGCGTCGTGGGCGGGCTCGTGAGCTCGGCCGTGATCGGGTTGCCGACGTCCGTCGGCTACGGGGTCGCGGCCGGCGGCACCACGGCGCTGAACGCCATGCTGGCGAGCTGCGCGCCGGGCGTGCCGGTGGTCAACGTCGACAACGGCTACGGAGCGGCCTGCGCGGCGCTCAGGATCATGAACGCGCTGGAGGGGCAGGGGCGGCCGTAGCGCCCCGGGGCCTGCTGACCCGCCCCCGTCCCGGGGCGAGGCCCTCAGTCGACGCTCAGCGCCACGAAGCGGACGTCGCCCTGGCCGTTGGACACGAGCAGCAGCACGGACTTCTTGCCCTGGTCCTTGGCGGCGCCGACCTTGGCGGTCACGTCGCCCGGCTCCTCGACCTGCTCCTGGTTGACCTCGCTCACGACCTCGCCCGCCTTGATGCCCTTGCCGCCCGCGGGCGAGGCGCCGTCGACGTCGGTCACCACCACGCCCCTGACGCCCTCCTTGATGGAGAACCTCTTGCGCAGGTCGTCCGACAGCTTGGCGAGGCTCATGCCGAGCGCGCTCTGGGCGGCGGACGGGGCGGCCGGCCGGTCGGGCTTGGCGTCGGTCGCGGACGCCTTGTCGGTGTCCTCCAGGCGGCCGAGCTTGACCGTGACGGTCTGCTCCTTCCCCTCCCTTACGATGCCGACCGGCACGTCCTTGCC
The DNA here is from genome assembly GCA_964243035.1 of uncultured Lichenihabitans sp. Lineage (GTDB taxonomy): Bacteria > Pseudomonadota > Alphaproteobacteria > Rhizobiales > Beijerinckiaceae > Lichenihabitans. Next base: position 27,639 of record CAXTDZ010000010.1, on the reverse strand, counting down.
CACGGGGGTGAGGGCCACGATGGCGGGCAGGTCGCGCGACGCCTTCACGTCCTTGCCGTCGAAGGTGAGGATCACGTCGCCCGCCTTCAGCCCGGCGGGCTTGGCCGGGCCCTTCTCGTCGACCCCCGCGATCAGCGCGCCGCGCGGCTTGCCGAGCCCCAGCGTTTCGGCGATCTGGTCGTCGACGCTCTGGATGCGCACGCCCAGCCAGCCGCGCCGGGTCTCGTGGAACTGCCGCAGCTGGTCGATGACGGGCACGACCTCGTTGGCCGGGGTCGCGAAGCCGATGCCGATCGAGCCGCCCGACGGCGACAGGATGGCGGTGTTGATGCCGATCACGTCGCCCGCCATGTCGAACAGCGGGCCGCCCGAGTTGCCCTTGTTGATGGAGGCGTCGGTCTGGATGTAGTTGTCGTAGGGGCCGCTGTCGATGTTGCGGTTGCGGGCCGACACGATCCCCGAGGTCACGGTGCCGCCCAGGCCGAAGGGGTTGCCGACGGCCATCACGGGGTCGCCCACCCGGGCCTTGTCGCTGTCGGCGAACTTAACCGCCTTGAGCGGGGTGTCCGACGTCACCTTCAGCACCGCCACGTCGACCTTCGGGTCCTTGCCCACCACCTGGGCCCGGAGCCTGCGGCCGTCGGTGAAGATCACCGTGACCTCGTTGGCGTCCTCGATCACGTGGTTGTTGGTGATCACGATGCCGGACGGGTCGATCACGAAGCCCGAGCCCAGCGAGTTGGAGCGGTGCGCGTGGGGCACCTCGTCGTTGTTCTGCCCCTGGAGCTGCTTCTTGAAGAACTGCTCGAACAGGTCGTCGAAAGGCGTGCCGGGCGGCAGCTTGGGGGCGTCGGGGCCCGCCTTCTGCTCCACCACCTGCGAGGCCGAGATGTTGACCACCGCGTCCACGACGCCCGCCGCGAGGTCGGCCAGCGAGTCCGGGCTGCCCTTGGCGAGCGCGGTCGCCGGGGCGAGCGGGCCGGGGCCCGCGGAGGCGAGCGTCGCGCCGAGCGCGGCCGCGAGCAGGGGGAGGAACCTGCGGCGGGGAGCCGGGCGGGCTTCGGAACTCATGGCGGTGGTCTTTCGTGCGGTCGTCAGGGTGGCCGGAAGCCTTGGGCCCTGATTATCGGAGGCACCCCCTGACGGGGCAAGGGTGTTCGCGGGGAACGGCCTGCCCGCGGGACGCGCTGCGCGCGAACACTCAGCCGGTAAGTTTCGCCGCCTCGCGCAGGGTCGCCACGATGCCCGGCGCGATGTCGGGCCGCGTGCAGACGTAGGTCGGGCTCGGGTGCGGCATCCGCAGAACCGCGACGCCGGGCCGCGCGCGCCGCAGGACGGGCTCAGCCAGCGCGGCTGCGCGGCCCGCGAGCACCGCCACGCGGAGGTCGGGCAGCAGGCGGAGGAAAGCCGGCAACTCGCCCAGGCCCGCCGCGACCTCGGCGGCCCGCGGCGCCCGGTTGCGCGCGCCGGGCGCGTGGATGATCCAGGGCACGGCGTTCCAGATGAGCGCGTCGCGGCGCGCGATGCCTGCGGCGTCGAAGAACACGCGAAGGTTCCGCGCGGTGCCCGTCGGGTTGTCCCGGGACACGAAGCGCAGCGGCTCGGCGCCGGGACCGGGCGTTTCGAGCAGCAGGAGCAGGCGCGCCCCGGTGCCGCCGTCGAGCGGGTCCACGTGCGGCGTCGGCCCGAAGCGCGCGGCCAGGTCGCGCGAGACGGCCTCCAGCGCCGCGAAGCGCGGGTCGGCCAGCAGCGCCGCGCGGGCCGCCCGGCCGGCGGCGGTCCGCAGGTCGGTGTCCGGGCCGGGTGCTCCGTCCACGCCGAGGGCCGTCCGGCGCGTCAGCCGACGCGGTTGAGCGCTTCGCGGTTGGCGGGTCGCTCGCGGGAGGTCGCGCGCTGCCGGTTGCGCGGCGCCCAGGGCTCGCCGGCGGTTTCGTCGAACACCACCGGCTTGGAGAAATAGAAGCCCTGCGCGTAGCGGATGCGCGTGGCGCTCTGGAGGTAGGCCAGCTCCTCGAAGGTCTCGACCCCTTCCACGATGACGCTCATCCCGAGCGACTGCCCGAGCGACTCGATCGCGCCCAGGATGCTCTGGCTGCGGGGGCGCTTGTGGACGGCCGTGATGAAGGAGCGGTCCACCTTGATCTCGTCGGCCGTGATGTCGGCCAAGGCCGACAGCGACGAGAAGCCCACGCCGAAGTCGTCGATCGACACCCCGGCCCCGATGTCGCGCAGCATGGGCAGCACGCGGGTCTGGAACTGCGTCTTGGCCAGGAAGGCTTCCTCCGTCAGCTCCACCATGAAGCGGGTGGGGCTGCCCGTGGCGGCCAGCGCGGCCGCGAACTGGCGCATGAAGGCGACGTCGGTGGCCTGCTTGGCCGCGACGTTGAGGCTGATGGTGGTGTCGGGGCCGAAGGCCTCGTTGATGCGGTCCGTCATCGCCACCGTTTCTTCGAGCACCTGGAGCGTGATGTCGTTCATCAGCCCGAGCTCGACCGCGAGGTCCACGAACTTGCCGGGCGCCTGGATGGTGCCCTGCTCGTCGCGCCAGCGCAGCAGCACTTCGAGGCCCATCACGCGGTCGGAGCGGAAGTCCACCTTGGGCTGGAACGCGCAGCACAGCCGCCGGTCGCGGATCGCGGTGCGCAGGCGCTGCTCCACCTTCATGCGCTCGGTCACGGCGTGGCCGAGGTGGGGCTCGAACAGGCTGACCCCGCCCTTGGTGTCGCCCTTGATCCGGTACATGGCGCTGTCGGCGTTGACGCGCAGGACGGGGTAGCTCCGCCCGTGCTCGGGGTACAGGCTCACGCCGATCGAGGCCGAGGAGAAGATCTCGTGCCCGTCGATGAAGAACGGCTCCTTGAGCCGGGCGAGGACGCGTCCCAGGGCCTCGGTCATGGCCTCGACGGAGCTGACCGGCGACAGGAGCAGGAGCAGTTCGTCGCCGCCCACCCGCGCCAGCATGTCGGACGACCGGACCGTCCGGCCGATGCGGTCGGCGATCTTGACCAGGAGCTGGTCGCCCACGTCGTGGCCGTAATAGTCGTTGATGTGCTTGAAGCCGTCGAGGTCGATGAAGGCCAGCGCGAAGCGCGCGGTGCCCCCGCCCTCGGCGATCAGCGCGTCCACGCTGGTTTCCATGAGGCGCCGGTTGGGCAGGCCGGTCAGGTCGTCGAAGTAGGCGCGGCGGAACAGCTCGTCCTCGCGCTTGCGCTCCTCGGTCGCGTCCGCCGTCACGGCCACGTCGTAGGCGTGGCTCCCGACCGCCACGGCGCGGCGCAGCACCCTCACCGCGCCCGGCGCGGGACCGCTCGCGGGGGCCAGCGCCTCCGCCGCGCGGTTGGCGTAGAGCGTCTGCCCGTCCGGGCCGCTCACCGCAACGCCGACCGGCAGGTCGTCGACGATCCGTCGCAGCCAGCCGCTCGCGTTCGGGCCGGGATCGGGGGTGTCATGGAGGTTCGGCAGGGTCATCTGCGACTCGTTCGAAGTTCGCCGCCGCGGGGCGGTGCCGGCATGCGCGAGGTCGGGCGCGCCGCCGGTGGGAGCGGCGCGTCGTCGGGGGTTCGGTCAAGGCGCCGGTGGCGCCCCCCGGGTCAGCGCCGCAGGAGCTGGTAGCGGGCCTGGTCGAGGCGGCCCGCGACGCTCAGGGAGGCCTGGTCGCCGAGGTTCGCGGGCTCCGGCGGGGTGACGTCCTCGGCTTTGGCCGCGGGCCGCTGGCCGGAAGCGCCGCGCCAGCGGTCGACCACGGCCTGGACGAAGTTGGCGTTCTCGTCTGCCGCGTGGGGCGCGCCCTGGCCCACGGCCTCGCTGCGCGGCAGCAGCCGCTCGGGAAGCGGCTTGAAGGTCATGCGGGTCGGCAGCGGCACGCCCTCGCCGAAGCCCACCACCTCGCGCGTCTCCAGCGAGGGCACGAAGGCGAGCAGGTTGGCGGCGGCGTCGGTCACGGCCGAGCGGAGCAGCGCCTGGTCGCGCTCGTTGGTCATCCGCATGGCGAACAGGGTCGAGCACTGCGAGATGATGGTCGGGTCGAGCTCGGCGGGCCGCTGGGTGACGAGACCCAGGTAGGTGCCGTATTTGCGGCCCTCCTTGGCGATGCGCGACAGGGCCCGCCGGGTCGGCGCGAAGCCGATCGAGCGGTCCGCGGAGGCGTAGCGGTGGGCCTCCTCGCACACGACCAGCAGCGGCACGTGTCCGTCGCTCCACAGCCCGAAGTCGAAGGCGAGCCGGCAGAGCACGCAGACCACGGCGTCCACGACCTCGGGCGGGAGCCCCGCGAGCTGCATCACGGTCACGGGCTTGCCGTCGGGCTCTAGCCGGAACAGCTGGGTCAGCAGCGCCGCCATCGTGTCGCCGCCCACGTTGGCGTTGTCGAACATGAAGCCGTAGCGGCCGTCGTTGCGGATCGCCTCGATCCGGGTGGTCAGCCGGTGGTAGTGCATCCGCGAGGCGCGGTTCTCCAGCTTGCCCATCCGCTCGTCGATCAGCGACAGGAGGTCCTGGAGCAGGTAGGGCACGGGGGTGTCCACCGTGCAGCCGAGGACCTTCGGCTCGCTCCGCTTCACCGCGAGGCGGCCGCTCTGCGCCTTGAAGCTCGCGTAGGCCGTCTTGGCGAGCGGGATCAGCTCGGACAGGATGTCGAGCTCGTCCGTCACGGGCGGGTGGCCGCCGTAGATCACGTCGACGAACTCGTCGAAGTTGAACATCCAGAACGGCAGCTTGAGGGTGCGCTGCGTCACCACGCTGGCGCGGTCCCCGAAGCAGCGGCCGTATTCGTTGTGGCCGTCCAGCAGCAGCACCCTGAGGTCGGGCCGCGCCGTGACCACCGCGTCGAGGAGCACGGCCACGCCGCTCGACTTGCCCACGCCCGTCGAGCCCAGCACCGCGAAATGCTTGGTGAGCAGGTTGTCCACGTCGATGCAGGCCGTGATCGCCGGATCGTGGTGGAGGTGGCCCACGGGGATCGTGCGCGCGCCGCTGACGCCGTAGATCGCCCGCAGCCCGCCCTCGCCGATCAGCCGCGCGGTGTCCCCGATCGTGGGGTAGCGGCTGACCCCGCGGTGGAACACCTCCGCGCCGAAGCCCTCGCGCGCCATGTGGCCCATCAGGTCGACCTTGGCGACCGCCTCCGTCGCGGGTCCCGTTCCGCCGAGGGCGTCCGCCGCGACCTCGGTGACCATGGCGACCGGCCGGTGGCCGCCCGTGCCGATCACCAGGAAGGTGCCCACGGTGACGCGGTCGTCCCCGCCGGCCCCGCGCAGCGGCAGCGCGATCCTGGCTTCCGAACCCCGCACCGACACCACGTGTCCGACGGGCGCGGTCGCGCCCTCCGCGGGCCCGTCGTGGATCTGGAGGTCTTGCGCCATGGTGGGTGGTCCAACGGTTGCAATCGCGATGGACGGCAGTGAAGCAGGGATGGGTTGCGAGACCTTCAACCGCGTGACCGACGTGCCGGCATCGTTAAGAAAGCGCCCCGGCGGCCGGGCGCCTTCTCACGATCCGGCCGCGCGAAGGAGCGGTCGGGCCGCCTCGCCCCTGACCCGGGTCACGTTGTCGAGGAACTGCCGGGCGCTCTCCGCCCACGTGAAGCGCAGCGCGAAGCGCCGGGCCTGCTCGCGCGACAGCCCCAGCGCCCCGCGGCAGGCGGCGCCCAGATCCTCGTCCAGCACGCCCACGCCGCTGTCCCCGATCACGTCGGACGGGCCCGTGACGGGGTAGGCCGCGACCGGAACCCCGCTCGCCAGCGCTTCGAGCAGCACGATCCCGAAGGTGTCGGTGCGGCTCGGGAACACGAACACGTCGGCGCTGGCGTAGATCCGCGCGAGGTCCTCTCCCGTCCGCAGGCCCAGGAACACGGCGCGCGGGAAGGCCGCCTCCAGTTCGGCCCGCGCCGGGCCGTCGCCCGCCACCACCTTGGTGCCGGGCAGGTCCAGCGACAGGAAGGCGTGGAGGTTCTTCTCCACCGCGACGCGGCCCACGGTGAGGAAGATGGGCCGCGGCAGGTCCAGCACGGAGGCCTCGCGCGGGCGGAACAGGTCGTGGTCGACCCCGCGCGACCACGGCATGATGTTGCGGAAGCCGCGCGCGCGCAGGTTGCGGGCGAGGCTGTTCGTGGACACCATGGTGCCCGCGCCCCCGTTGTGGAACCAGCGCAGGGCCGCGTAGCTCGCCCGCCGCGGCACGGGAAAGCGCGCCGCGAGGTAGTCGGGGAACTGCGTGTGGTAGCTGGTGGTGAACACGCGGCCCGTCCGCCGGCACACCTGCCGCACGGCCAGCCCGAGCGGCCCCTCGGTGGCGATGTGGACGTGGTCGGGGTCGAGCGCCTCGATCCGGCGCGCCACGCTGCCCGGGGTCACGAGCGCGAGGCGGATGTCGGGGTAGGTGGGGGCGCGCACGCAGCGGAAGCCCTCGGGGGTCAGCAGGTCGACGCGGGCGCCCTGCCGGCGCGCTTCCGCGGCGGTCGCCTGGATGGACCGGACCACGCCGTTGACCTGCGGGTGCCAGGCGTCGGTCGCGATCAGGATGCGCATCAGGCCGCGGCCTGCGCCCCGTCCGGCACGGGTGCGGCCGCTTCGATCGCAACCGCCCGCCCGGGCGCGAACCAGTGCAGGATTTCGAGCCGCCCGTCCCCGTGCTCCACCACCGCCGAGCAGGACTCCACGAAGTCGCCCGTGTTCACGTAGGTGATGCCGTTGATGGGGCGGATCGCGGCGTGGTGGATGTGCCCGCAGATCACGCCGTCGACGCCGTGCCGGGCGGCTTCCTCGGCGAGCGCGGCCTCGTAGGAGCCGATGAAGCTGACCGCGTTCTTGACCCGGAGCTTGGCCCAGGCGGAGAACGACCAGTAGGGGAAGCCGAGCCTGCGCCGCAGGAGGTTGAACCACCGGTTCGTGACCAGCGCGGTCTCGTAGGCCCAGTCGCCCAGCAGCGCCAGCCACCGCGCGTGGCGCACCACGATGTCGAACTCGTCGCCGTGCGTCACCAGGAAGCGCCGGCCGTCGGCCGTGACGTGGACGGCCTGGCGCACCACCTCCACGCCCCCGAAGGTGAGCCCGGCGTAGTCGCGCGCGAACTCGTCGTGGTTGCCGGGGATGTAGACCATCCGGGTGCCCTTGCGCACCTTGCGCAGGAGTTTTTGAAGGACGTCGTTGTGGGCCTGGGGCCAGTACCAGCCCCGCCGGAGCCGCCAGCCGTCGACGATGTCGCCCACCAGGTAGACGGTGTCGGCCTCGTGCCGCCGCAGGAAGTCGAGCAGCAGGTCGGCCTGGCACCCCTTGGTGCCGAGGTGGAGGTCGGAGATGAACAGCGACCGGAAGTGCCTGATCTCAACGCTCATCGCTGTTCGCCCCGGCCTCGCCCGTGCTGGGACAGGTTGTGTCCCCTCGGAGATGGCACGCGTGTGACATGGGTCGGTTTTCACCCGATCGCCCGCGGAACTCCACAGCGCAGCACGCGAATCCAACCGCCCGTGGCAGGAACGCGACGCCCGCGGCCCATCGCGGCCCGCCCCGCGACGCCGCCATGTTTCGTTCGATAATCCGAACGGTTTCGTTTATCGTCGCGGACGCGGCCCGGGCCAGTCCCGCGCGGCCGCGTCCGGGTCTCGGGGTTGGGGCGAACCGCCATGGGTGTTGAAGGGCGGGACAGGGCGAAGGCGCTGGAAGCGGGGGCGGTCGCGGTGTCGACCCAGCTCGGGCGGAGCGTGCAGCGCCTGCGCAAGGCTTCAAACCTGTCGCTGTCCGAACTGTCGGAACAGTCGGGCGTGGCCAAGTCGATCATCAGCCAGATCGAGCGCAACGAAACCAACCCGACGCTCGCCACGATCTGGCGGCTGGCCCAGGCGCTCGACGTGTCCATCGAGGGCGTCCTGCAGGCGTCCGCGGACGAGCCGTTCCTGGACAAGTCGAGCCGGGGCGACACGCCCGTGCTGTTCTCCGACGACGGGCTGTGCCGCCTGGCCATCATCGGCTGGATCAAGACGGTGGACTGGCTGCAATGGTACGACGTCCACGCCGAGCCCGGCGGCGTGCTCGCCTCCGACCCGCATCAGCGCGGCTCGGTGGAAAGCCTGTCGGTGGCGGAAGGCGAGCTGGAGGTCGAGGTGGCGGGCGCCCGGGAACTGGCGCGCGCGGGCGAGACCCTGCGCTACCGCTGCGACCGGCCCCACGCGATCCGCAACCCCTCGGGACAGGCCGCGCGCGCCACCATGGTGTGCATTCTGAAGGCCGCCGCGATGGAGTGAGGCCGGCCCGTCGCCGGCGTCCCCCGCCGGTCCTTGCGGGCCCGGGCGCCCCTCCTCATATGATCGCGGCGCGTCGGTGCGTCACCGCCGACCCTTGGGATCGCTGCTCCCGTGCGCCTGCTCGTGCCCCTGCTGTCGGCGCTCCTGCCCCTCGCGACGCTGCTTCTCCTGTTTCCCGACTCCGCGCTGTGGGTGGCGGGGCACGCGGGCCTCGCGGGCGGCCTGCCGGACGGCCCAGTCCTGGAGGCGGCGCTGTTCGACTGCCAGGTCCGCGACGTGCCCGGCGCCGACCCGGTCTGCCCCGCGCGCCTGCCCCCCTCCGCCTTCGCGCCCGTTCTGCGCGCCCTTGTGCAGCAATCCGAGGACCGCCGCTTCCGCGACCACGCGGGCGTGGACTGGCGCGCGACCGCGGCCAGCCTGCCGGGCTACGCTTGGCACGGGTTGCGGGCCCTGGTGCGCACGGGCGGCTCGGAGCCGGAGGGCGGCCTGCGCGGGGCCAGCACGCTCACCCAGCAGGTGGCGCGGCTCCTGGTCGTGGGCGGCGAGAAGACGCTGCGCCGCAAGCTTCGCGAGATGGTGGTGGCCGAGCGCGTCGAGGCCCTGCGCGGCAAGGACCAGATCGAAGCCATCTACCTGAACGTGGCGCCGCTCAGCGGCGGCGCGACCGGGTTCGACGAGGCCGCGCGCCGCGACTTCGGCCGCCCCGCGGCCGAGCTTGACGCGGCCCAGGCCGCGCTGCTGGTGGGCGAACTGCCCGCCCCCGCGGCCCGCGACCCGCGCAACCCCGCCAAGCAGGCCGCCGCGGACGAGGCGGCCCGCCGCGTCCTGAAGAAGGGCCTCGACGCCAAGCTCCTGACCCCGGTGGCCTACGCCGCGGCGCTGGCCGGGCTCGGACCGGCCGAGGCGCTCGCCTTCGACCCGCACGAGGTCGGGCCCGGGCCTGACCTGCGCCCCTTCCTCGACCTCGCCCGCACGGAGGTCGCGCGCGACCCCTCCCGCGAGGGCCAGCGCCGCCTCCTGCTTCACCTCGACCTGTCCCTGCAGGCGGAGGTGGACCGGCAGGCGCGCGCCATCGCGGGCCCCTACGCGGCGTCCGGCCTGTTCATGCGGCCCGACGGCGCCGTGGTGGCGGTGGGGGCTTCCGACTACCTGACCGAGCAGTACGACCCCGCCTTCCGGGCGAGCCGGTCCATCGGCTCGCTGGGCAAGATCCTGGCGCTGATCGGCGGCCACGAGAGCGGGCGCCTGCGGGGCAGCTTCCCCTTCTTCGCGCGCGACGCACAGGCCTTCCCGCGCGACCACGACCCCGCCTGCCTGGGCTGGGTCAGCTTCACGGTGGCGCTCGCCAAATCCTGCAACAAGGCCTTCGCGCACCTGGCCGAGCGGGTCGGGCCGCAACTCACCCCGCTCGTCGACGCGTTCGGGTTCACGCCGCCGGCCGACGTCCGCCAGGTCGCGACGGGCGGCATCCAGTCCAACCTGCTGCGCGTCGTGCGCATGCTGGCGGGGCTCGCGGACGGCGGGCTGCTGCCGCGCCCCCGGGCGCTCGCGGGCGTGCTCGGGGCCGACGGCGCCGTGCTCCAGCCCGAGGCCGAACCGGAGGTGAACCGCACCGTCCCCCCCAGCGTCGCGCTCGCGGTGGTGCGCGACCTCCGCGTCCCCGTCGACCCCGCCAACAACGGCACGGGCGTCAAGGCCAACAGCCGCCTCGCGCGCGTGTGGGGCAAGACGGGCACCAGCACGGACAACCGCGACGCCTGGTTCGCGGGAGGCGTCGAGGGCGGCCGCGGGGGCACCGCGCTGGTGGGCGGGTTCTGGATCGGCGCGGGCGACGACCGCCCCATGGCGGGGGTCGTGGGCGGCAACGGGCCCGCGGCGGCCTTCAAGGTCGTGGCCGACGCCGCGGCGCGGGGCGAGGCGGTCGCGGCCTCGCCCCGCGACACGCTCGCGGGCTGGATCCGGAGCGAGGCCGCCGCCGCCGGGGCGTGGGCCGCGGGGGCGCTGTTCGCACTGCTGCGCGCGACGCTGGTCGCGGGCGCGGCCGTGCTGGCCCTCCGGCTGGCGACGCGGCGCCGCCGCCCCGCCCCGGAGCCGCTGGACGGCGCCGCGCCGTGACGGCCCGATCCGCAGGGCCCCGGGTGGCTGTGGCGTTCACGCAAGTCCGGCGTGTGCCGGTTCTGCCCTTCGCCCCGCGAGGGGAGAAGGTGGCCGACAGGCCGGATGAGGGGGGATGCGAGCGGGTGGGTTCGGCCCCTCATCCCGCCCCATCGGGCGTCTTTTCTACGCAAGCGGGGCGAGGGGCAGGACGGCCCAGCTACGGACGTGGGTGACGCTGATCGCGCGCGCGGAACGGGCCATCCGGGACCGGCCGTCAGCCCCACAGCTCCGGCGCGGCCGGGTGCACGACGGACCCGTCGTAGCGCAGCCCGTGCTCCCGGTCGCGCGCCAGCAGCAGCGGGCCGTCGAGGTCGACGAACCGGGCCCGCGGCGCCAGCAGCAGGGCGGGCGCCATGGCCAGCGAGGTGCCCACCATGCAGCCCACGAACAGGCCGAAGCCCAGCGCTTCCGCAACGTCCGCGAGCGCGAGCGCTTCCGTGAGGCCGCCCGTCTTGTCCAGCTTGACGTTGACGAGGTCGTAGCGCCCGCGCAGCGCGTCGAGCCCGGCCCGGGCGTGGACGCTCTCGTCGGCGCAGACCGGGACCGGCCTCGCGATCCGCCCCAGCGCCTCGTCCTGCCCCGCGGGCAGCGGCTGCTCGACCAGGGCGACCCCGGCTTCCGCGCAGACGCCAAAATTCTCCGCGAGGTCGGCCTCGCGCCAGCCCTCGTTGGCGTCCACCAGCAGGTCGGCGTCCGGCACCGCGGCCCGCACGGCGCGGATGCGCTCGGGATCACCTGGCGCGCCCAGCTTGACCTTGAGGACCGGCCGCGTCCGGGCCGCGCGGGCGGCCTCGGCCATCCTGTCCGGCGTGTCCAGCGACAGCGTGAAGGCCGTGACGGCCGGGCCGAGCCGGTGCAGTCCCGCGAGCTGTGCGGCGGGGACGCCCAGCCTCTTCGCGTCGAGGTCCCACAGCGCGCAGTCGAGCGCGTTGCGGGCGGCGCCGGGCGGCAGCGCGTCCTGCAGGCCGGCGCGGTCCAGCCCCGCCTCGACCGCCTCGCGCACCCCCTCGATCGCGGCTGCCACGCTGTCCGGGCTCTCCCCGTACCGCGCGTAGGGCACGCACTCGCCCCGGCCCCGCGCGTCTCCCTCCGCGATCGTGACCGCGACCACGGTGCTCACCGTCCGGCTCCCGCGCGCGATCACGAAGGGCGTCCGGAGCGGGAAGTGCTCAACCGCGTGGGTCAGCGTGCGGGGCATGGCGGGGGCGTCCACGGTGCGGCCGGTCCCCGCGGGCGCGGGAACCGGCCGTGACTCGGTCAGCCGAGGCGGCCCGAGGCGTGGGCCAGCAGGGTGTAGACCTTGCCCGTTTCCGACAGCAGGGTGCTGCGGACCAGTTCCCCGTCCCGGTCGTCCCGGCTCACCTCGCCCAGGAGCCGCTCGAACTCCTGCGTGTAGCGGTTCACCGTGCCGGCGAAGTCGGGCTCGGCGCGGACGCGCCGCCGCACCTCCTCGAACGTCTGCTGCCCCCGCGCGGAATAGATCTCGCGGGTGAACACGTTGCGCTCGCCCCGACGGAACCGCTCCCAGGCCTGCGCCACCGCGTCCTCGTCGACCAGGTGCGCGATGTCGAAGGACAGCGCCGACAGCGACCCGCCCTCGGGGGCCGGCGGCGTCGCGACCGGCGCGGGCAGCGGGGCCGGCGGCACGACCGGCGGGGTTTGGCGCGGCGCGTCCTCGCGCGAGGCGCGGGCCAGCAGGTCGGACAGCCAGCCCGGGCCGCGGTCGGGGCCGCCCCCGCCCAACCCGGCGGGTAGGCGGGGCCCGCCGTCCGACCCCGTCCCGGCCGGGCGGGTCGCGGGACGGCCCGCGGCCATGCGGTTCGTCAGCAGCGAGGGGAGCGGGCGCGGGTCCCGGGACGGGCGCGCGAGCGTCATCACGTCGCCCTCCTCCCCGCGCCGCGCCGCGCCGGGCGCCTCGGCGACGTCGTTGCCGGTTCCGGCCCGGCCGATCAGGGTCGTGAGGTCCTGAAGCGTCCGGATCTGCTCGTTGACCACGCGGCGCACCTCCACGGCCTGTTCGGCGGTTTCCCGCGGCAGGTCGACGGTGGTGCGGTGCAGGTCCGCCCGGGTGCCCTCGAGCTCGCGGTGGAGCTCGGCCGCCATGCGCCGGACGTCGTCCGCCGCGGTGCGGAACTTCTCCACCGCGCTCCCGAACAGCCTGGTCATGTCGGCCGTGGACTGCTCGTGGACGCGCCGCAGCAGCTCGGCGGTCCGTTCGCTTTCCTCGCCCACGCTGCCGCGGACCGCCTCGAACTGGTTCGCGACCGTCCCGGCCGCGCCCTGCGCGGCGTCCGCCAGGTAGGCGCCGAGGTCGCGCGCCCGCGCTTCGGCGCCCGCGAGCGCGTCGTCCATCAGCGTCGCGAAGGACCGCACCGTCCCGTCGAAGTCCTCCGCCCGCGCGTTCACGGCGGCGAGCAGCGCGTCCAGCGTGGCGCGTCGGTTGTCGAGGTCGGCATCCACCTCGGCCTGGGTCCGGGCCAGGATCTGGGCGGCGTCCGCCAGCCCCTGGCCGTGCGCCTCGATCGCGCCCGCGACCGCCTGGGCGTCGCCCAGGCTGGAGCGCGAGGCCTGGGCGATGTCCTCGACCTGGGCGGTGACGTGCCGGACCTGGTCCTCGAAGGCCAGCAGCCGGTCCGCCAGCGCCGCGTCGACGTCGCCCAGCGACGCCCTCGCCTCGCCCACGATCCCGGCCAGCGCCGCGTTGGTGCCGGCCAGGCGCTCCGTCAGCGCGCCCACCTCGTTCTTGAGCGCGTCGTTGGTGCCGATCAGCGCGGACACGGCCGTGCGGGCCGCGCCTTCGAGCGACCGCCGGAGCGTCTGGGCGGACGCGTCGATGGATCCGGTCAGCTCCGCCTGCTTGTCGCCAAGGTGCTGGATGATGGCGTTGCCGCGGTTCTCCAGCGTTTGCGCGACCATCTCGCCCACGCCCGCCATCTCCTCGGCCACCTCGCCGCCGCGTGCTGACAGCAGGTCGACCAGGCTCGGCCCCTTGCCGTCGATGAGGTCGTGGAGGTCGCCCGCCCGGGCGGCCAGCATGGCGTGCAGCGCTTCCCCGCGCTCGTCCAGCACGGCCGCGATCTGCGCCACGCGGGAGTCGAGCGTATCGTGCAGCTCGCCCAGCCGCTCGCCGATCGCCTGGGTGAGGTCGCCCGCGCGGGAGCCGAGCGAGCCGTCGAGGTCGCGGTGCGCCTCGGCCAAGACCGTGCGGATCGCGCCGAGGTGGGTCGCGAGCGTGTCGCGGATGGCCTCGCCCCGCTCGGTCAGCGTGCGCGACAGGTCGCCCCCGTGCATGCCGAGCGAGCGGTCGAGCGCGACGACGGACGTCCCCAGCACCTCGCCGATGCTGGCGAGGCCGGTGGTGAGCGACGCGCGCATCGCCTCGACGTTGCCCGACAGGACGCCGTCGAGTTCGGCCGCGCGCCCGTCGAGCGTTTGGCCGATCTCGGTCAGGCGCGAGCCCAGCGCGGTGTCGAAGTGCTCCGCCGCGAGGGCCAGCGTGGTCTGGAGGGTGCCCACGTGGGTGGACAGCGCGGCGTCGATGTCGCCCGTCCGCCGCGCCAGGATCCCGTCGATCGCGTCGCCGCGCGTGCGCAACACCGCCTCGACGCCGTCCGTCCGCTCGGCCAGCGCGCGCGCGATCTCCTCGCTGCGCGAGCCGATCGTGCGCTCGATGTGCGTCGCCACGGCGCCAAACGCGGTGGTGACGCTGTCCGCGCCCGACTGGAGGGCCGCCTCGATCTCCCCCGTGCGGCCGGTGAGCACCCCGTCGATCTCGCCGACCCGCGCGCCCAGCGCGCGGTCGAGGTGGTCGGCTGCGGCGCCCAGCGTGGCCTGCAGCGCGTCCGCGTGGGTGATCAGCGCGGTGTCTATGGCGCTGCCGCGGGTGGCGAGAACCGCCTCGATCTCGCCCGTGCGGGCGTCGAGGGTGCGGCCGATCTCCTCCACGCGGTTGCCGAACGCGCGGTCGACGCGGCCGGCGGCGCCCTCCAGCGTGTCCCGCAGCGCGGCGCCGTGGCCCGCGAGCGAGGTGTCGATGGCCTCGGTGCGGTTGGCCAGCATGGCCTCGATCGCCTCCGCGCGGGAGCCGAACACGCCGTCCAGCCGCTCGACCTCGCCCCCGACCGCGGCCGCGTGGGCCGCGACCGCCCCGTGCAGCGCCTCGACCGACCCGCCCAGCACCGAGCGCATGCCCTCGATATGCGTGGTCAGCGCGGTTCCCACCTCGCCGTCGCGGGCGTCCAACGCGTCGCGGATCACCCGAACCTGTTCGCCGATCTCTTCCGCCCGGCCCTGGAAGGCGTCGCGCAGCGCCGCGGTGCCCTCGCCCGCGGCCGTCCTGATGCCGTCCACGTGACGCAGCACGGCGTCGTCCAGGGCGGCGCGGCGGTCGTCCAGCGTGCGCCCGACCTCGTCCGCGCCCTCGCCGAGCGCCGCCGTGATCTCGTCGAGCTTGGTTTGCAGCGTGGTGCGCATCCAGGCGGTGCGCTCCGCGATGGCCTCGGCGGCCGAGCCCGCGCTGGCCCCGAAACTCTGCGCGATCTGCCGGACGCCCTGGTCGAGCGCCTCGACGACGGACCCGCCCCTGCTCGCGAGCGTGTCCTCGATCGCGGCGGCGTGCCCGGCCAGCGCGCGGGTGAGGTCCTCCGCGCGCCCGTCCAGCGTTTCGGCGACCGCGCGGCTGCGCTCGTCGAGGTCGGTCGCGACGCGGGCGAGCCGGTCCACCACGGCCGTCTCGAAGCGCGCGATCCGGGTGTCCAGCGTGTCCGCCACCGCGTCGGCCCGGGTGGCCAGCACGGTGTCGATCTCCCGCGCCCTGTCGCCGAGCGCGTCGGCCACGGCACCCGAGCGGCCGAGGAGCGCGGCCCCGACCTCCTCCACCTTCTCGTCCAGGATGCGGCCGACCTCCCGCCCGCCGTCCCCCAGCGTCTTGGCAACCTCCAGGGTGCGCTGCGCCAACGTCTCGTTCAGGGCGCGGGTGCGGGCGTCGAGCCCGTCGTGGACGCGCGCCATCAGCCCTTCGACGGACTCGCCGATCTGGCCCGCCCGCGCCCCGAGCCGGTCCTCGAAGGCGCTCATCTGCCCTTCGAGGGCGTCCGAGGTCGCGCGCGACCGCTCCGACAGGCGGTCCACCAGAACCTCCCCGTGACCCGCGAACACCGTCTCGATCTGCCCGAGGCGGTCGGCGAAGTCCGCCGCGAAGCGGTCGGTGTGCGACCCGACGGTCGCGTTGAAGGCGCCCGAATGGCGGTCCAGCGCGACCTCCAGGGCGGCCAGCCGGTCGGCGACGTGCTGGTTGACGCGGTCGCCGTGGGTGCCGAGCGCGCCGATCACCTCCGCGGCGGTCGCGCCGAAGCGGTCGTGGAAGGCCGTGCCGCGCTCGACGACGCCCGCCAGCGCCTGCTCGGTCGAGCGGACGAAGTCGCCCTGCAGGGCGTCCAGGTGGTCGGCCAGCGCCTGGCGGAGGTGGTCGTCGCGCGCGTCGAACAGCGCCGCGAGGTCCGCGGCCGCGGTGCCCAGCGCGTCGCGGGCCGACGCGGTCCGCTCCGCCAGCAGCGTCGAGACCCGGTCGGCCGCGGCCGCCAGCTCGGCGCTCCTCGCCTCCACCGCGGCGCGCAGAACCGCGCCCGACTGTTCCAGGGCCGTCTGCGCCGTGCCGGCTCCGGTCCGCACCGCGGCCGCGAGGCCGTCGCTCAGGCGCGTCAGCTCGCCGTGGTGGGCGGCCAGCAGTTCGGCCATGGACTCGCCCGCGGCGGCCAGCGTCTCGGCCGTGGCGCCGCTCCGCTCGTCCAGCATGGCCGCGAAGCGGTCGGCCAGCTCGGACATGGCGGCCGTGCGGACGTCCAGGCTGCGCGTGAGGCTCTCGCCCGCCGCGTCCAGGGCGGCGCGGACCGCGTCGGCGGGCACCTCGACCACCTCCGTCAGCCGCTCGCCGAAGCTCGCCATCTCGGCCCGGTGGCGGTCCAGCACGCGACCAAGCGCGTCGGTCTGCGCCGACACGGCGGCGGCCTGCTCGCCCGCGTGCCGCGCGAAGGTCTCGCCGCGCTCGTCCATCGCCGCGGTGAGGCCGGTTGCTGCCTCCGCAAAGGCCCGCTGCACCTCCAGCGTGCGGCCGTCGAGCGCGGCGGCGGCGTCGTCCGCCGCAACCCGCAGCGCCGCGACGCGGTCGTCGAACAGCGTTCCCATCTGCTCGCCCACGGCCTGCACGGCGTGTTGCGCCGCGGCGCCGTGCGCGTCCAGGGCCGCGACGAGGCGGTCGCCCGCCTCGGTCAGCGCGGCGCCGTGGTGGTCGACGAGCTGGGCGATGCCGTCGTTGGAGCCGTCCAGCATGGCGCGCACGGCGCCCAGGCGCTCGGCGATCGCGCCGTCGAACCCGCTGCCCCAGGCCGCCAGGGCGTTGTGCCGCTCGTCCAACGTCGCGGCGAGCCGGGCACCCGCCTCGGCGAGAGCCGCGCCGTGGTGGTCCAGAACGGAGGTGGCCTGCTCGCCCGCGCCGTCGAGCAGGTCTTGCGCGGCGTGCAGCCGCGCGTCGATCGCGCCCTCGACACCCTCGCTCCAGGCGAGAAGCGCCGCCTGCCGCCCGTCCAACGCCGACGCGAGCCGGTCCCCGGCGTCGGCCAGCGCCGCGCCGTGCCGGTCGACAAGCTCGGACAAGCCGTCGTTGGAGCCGTCCATCATGGCGCGCACGGCGCCCAGGCGTTGCTCGATCGCGCCCTCGAACCCGCTGCCCCACGTCGCCAGGGCGTGCTGCCGCTCGTCCAGGCTCGCCGCGAGCCGATCGCCCACCCCGGCGAGAACCGCGCCGTGCTGGTCGATCAGCCGCGCCGCGTGCTCGTCGGCGCCCTCCAGAAGGCCCTGCGCGGCGTGCAGCCGCTCGTCGATCACGCCCGCGACGCCGTCGCTCCAGGCGCCCAGGGCCGCGTGCCGCTCGTCCAGAACCGCCGCGAGCCGGTCGCCCGCCTCCGACAGGGTCGCGCCGTGCTGCTCGACCAGCCGCGCCGCGTGCTCGTCGGCGCCCTCCAAGAGCCCGTGCGCGGCGTGCAAGCGCTCGTCGATCGCGCCCGCGACGCCGTCGCTCCACGCGCCCAAGGCCGCGTGCCGCTCGTCCAGGAGCGCGGCGAGCCGGTCGCCCGCCTCGGCCACCGCCGCGCCGTGCCGATCAACGAGCTGCGCGGCGCGGTCGTCGGCACCGTCCAGCAAGCCTTGCGCGGCCTGCAACCTCGCCTCGACCGCGGCCTCGACGCCCTCGCTCAAGGTGGTCAACGCCGCGTGCCGCTCGTCCAGAACGGCGGCAAGCCTGTCACCCGCCTCGGCCAACGCCGCCCCGTGCTGGTCGACCAGGACCGCGATGTTGTCGTTGGAGCCGTCGAGCATGCTCCGGACCGCCTGCAACCTGTCCTCGATCGCGGCCCCGAACCCGTCCCCCCACGCGGTCAGCGCCGCGTGCCGCTCATCCAGGGTGGCCGCGAGCTTCTCGCCCGCCTCGGCCAGCGCTGCGCCGTGGCCGTCGACCAGCCTCGCGGCATCCCCACCCGACCGGTCGAGCAGGTCGCGGGCGGCGCCGAGCCGCGCGTCGACCGCGCTCTCGACCCCCTCGCTCCAGGCGGACAGCGCCGACTGATGGCCGTCCATGGCGGCGGCAAGCCGCCCGGCCGTCTCCGTCACCGCCGCGCCGTGGTGGTCGACGAGCGCCGCGATCTGGTCGTTGGAGCCGTCCAGCAGCCCGCGAACAACGTGCAACCGCCCCTCGACGGCGGCCTCGAAGCCCTCGCCCCAGGCCGCGAGCGTCGCGTGCCGCTCGTCAAGCGACGCCGCGAGCCGTTCCCCGACCTGCGCCAGGCCTTCGCCGTGTCGCTCGTAGGCCTCGGCCAGCCGGTCCGCCGAGCCGCTGACCACGGCGAGGCTGGCCGCGGCCCGCTCCTCCACGGTCGCCGCGACCGTGTCGCTCCACGCGCCCAGCGCCGCCTGGCGCTCCTCCAGCACGGCCGCGACCCGGTCGCCCGCGGCTTCCAGCTCGGCCCGCCCGTCCGCGAAGGCGCGCGACAGCGCGTCCACCGAGGCCGCCACCGCGTCCCGGCCGCTGTTGTCGTTGTCGGCCAGCACCCGCTGGAGCTGGTCGCCCAGGCCGGCCAACTCGGCGAAGCGGTCGTGGAACAGGGCGTTGAGGCTCTCGGCCGTGGCCGCGAGCGTGTCGTGCGACCCGTTCCGGCCCGCCTCCAGCACCTCCGCGAAGCGCGCCTGGGCGGCCGCGATCTCCTCGCCGCGGGTCGCCAGCAGCCGGTCCAGGGCTTCGGCCTGGTCCTGGGCCGCGACGTGGATGTGGCCGACCTGGTCCTCGAACCGCTGCCCCGCGGTCTCCCCCGCGGCCACGACCTCGCCGAGGCGGGCGTCGAGCACGTCGGTCAGCGCCGCCGCCGCCGCGTCCAGCGCGTCGCGGGCCTGCGCGGTCCGCTCGGCCAGCAGCGCCGCGAGCCGCTCCTCCGTGCCGGTGAGGTCGGCGTGGCGGGCGTCGAACAGCGTCGCGAGCGTGTCGGCGGACTGGCCGATGGCGGTGCGGGCCTCCGCGGCCCGCTCGGCGAACAGCGCCGACACGCGGTCGCCGGTCGCGGCGAGCGTTTCGTCGAGCGCGCGGCCGTGGACCGTCACGGTCTCGTGCAGGCGCGCGTTGGTGTCGTTGAGCCGGGCCACGAGCGTGTCGCCGCGCTCCGCGAGCGTGGCCGAGATGACCGCGCCCGCTTCCTCGATCTGCCCGGCCATCTCCTGCCCGCGCGCCCCGAGGTCGTCGATCAGTGCGCCGGCCGTGGCCCGCAGCCGCTCGTCCACGCCGGCCACGCGCTCGGCCAGGACCTCCGCGACGCCCGAGGTCGCGTCGGTGAGCTGGGCCGAAACCTGCTCGGTGGTGGTCGACAGGTGGCCGATCATGTCGGCCCCGTGCCGGGCGATCTGGTCCGCCATCACGGCGCCGGTCCGGCCCAGCGCGCCGTTGATCTCCTCGCCCTTGGCGCCGAGCGCCGCCGTGACCCGGGCGCCGGTGTCCTCGACGCTCGCCGCGATGCGCTGCCCGGTGTCCTCCAGGTCGCGGGCCAGCGCCTCGTTGGCGCTGGTGATCGCGGTGCGCACCCGGTCGGCGTTGAACACGATGGCCTCGCGCTCGCTCGCCAGTTCCTCGATGAGCTGGCGCATGCGCCGCTCGTTGTCGGAGTAGGAGCGTTCCAGCGTGGACACCTCGGCGCGCACCAGCGCCTCCATCTCGCCCGCGCGGGCGAGCGCGCGGTCAACCGCGTCGCCCATGGACGCGACCTCGCGGCGGATCGCCTGGGACAGGGTCACGACCTGCTCGCTCGCGATCGACTCGGGCTCGGCCAGGCGCAGCGCGATCTCGGTCACCGAGCGGGCCGCGAGGCGCATCTCGGCCGCGCGCATCACCAGCACGGCCGACACCAGGATGAACACGATCGGCCCGAGCAGCAGGCCCGCGTCGCGGATGAGCTGGGTGCCCGTCAGCGCGCCGAGGCCGCCGCCGTGCAGCCGCACCCCGTAGGCGAACAGCGCCGCCCAGGCCAGCACCGCCACGGCCGCGAGCCCGTAGGGCCAGCGGCTCGGGCGCGCGCGCAGCGACTGCACCATCTGGCCCACGGACGGCCGGTCGTCGTTGGCCGCGGGGCCGGACGGGGCGAACACCGGGGCGTCGGCGCGGCCCCGCGGCGTCCGCCGCTCGGCGGCCGGGACGGCGGGCGTGACCGGCACGGCGGCCGCGGCCGACTGGGGCGCCTCGGCTTCCGCCATCGCGTCCTCGAAACCCCACGTCCCCTCGCTGCCGGGCTCGGTGGGCCGGGGCGCAGGGACCTCCTCCTTGACCAGGTTCAGGGCTTCCTCGATCGCCAGGAGAGCCGCCGCCGCAGGATCCTTGGCTTGGTTTTGCACGCCGACCTCCAGAACCCAACGCACCAAAGCTTCGGCGCGCGGCGCGGACATGCGGGGCGGCCTCGCCCCTCCCGCCGCGGCCGAGGGTCGCGGACCGGCCGCCGCGGGGCGAACCGATCCGGACCTAACGATCCGCCGCGGCCGCCGCATCGGCGGCAGGCCGGTGGAAAAGGATCGTTAACCAAAGGGCACTCTACTCGTGAGGCGCCCGGTTGCAAACGGAGGCGCCCGACCGATCCACCAACATCGTTAACGCGCCGCGCCCGCGCGGAGGACCCCCGCCCATGCCTTCACCCGCGCCGCGCGCGCGCAACCCTGGTCCGGCGCTGCCCGCCCGCGACCCCGCGCCGGGCTCCGAGGACGCGGGGCCGGCCGTGGACCTCGTCCACCTCGCCCGGCAGACGCTCGGCGACCGCGAGCTTGAGGCGGAGCTGCTGGGCCTGTTCACCCGGCAGGCGCGCGCGCTGGCGGCGGCGTTGGACGCCGCGGCGGCTCGTCAGGGGGGCTTGTCCGCCGACGCCGCGGATCCTCTCCACATGCTGTGCGGCTCGGCGCGCGCGGTGGGTTGCTGGGCGGTCGGGGAGGCGGCGCAAAGCCTCGAACGCGACTTGCGCGACCCCGGCGTCGCGCCGCCCGGCCCCGCGCGGCTCGCTCCCCTGCGCGTGGCCGTCGCGCGCGCCTGCGCGGCGATCGCCGACGTCCTCGAACCCTGAAGCGCGCGTCCGCGCAACCAGCTTGCACCCCGCAGGAGGAGGAGGCGTCCAGCACGGCCGCAGCCGCGAGAGGGCCCGCGGCCGACCGCCTCCGCGCGACGGAAAGGCACGCTCGCCTTGCGGTCCCGAACCCGCTAAGACGGCTCTCGTTCGACGTCCCGTTCCAGGGGTTTGAAGGACGAGGCGGGTGCGCACGCCCGCCGCGGACCGTCGGACCCTCCGTGCGGGAAATCGACCGGGCTCCATGACCAAGATCACTTTCATCGACTCGTCGGGCGAGGCGCGCGACGTCGACGCCGAGCAGGGTTCCACCGTGATGGAGTCGGCGGTGCGCAACGGCATCCCCGAGATCGAGGCGGAATGCGGGGGCGCCTGCGCCTGCGCGACCTGCCACGTCTACGTCGAGCCCGCGTGGTCGGACGCCGTGGGCAAGCCCGAGCCCATGGAAGAGGACATGCTGGACTTCGCCTTCGAGGTGAAGCCGACCTCGCGCTTGTCCTGCCAGATCAAGGTGCGGCCCGCGCTCGACGGCCTCGTGGTCCGCACCCCCTCGCGGCAGGGCTGACGGGCCCGGTCGCCCACGCTTGCACGGCGTCCGCAAAGGTATAAGGAGCCTCGCCGAGGCGAACAAAGGGAGCGCGCGGCCGGAGCGGGGCCGACGCCGGCACGGGTCGGGCAACGCCGGCGGACCGTGCGTCGAGCAGGGCAAAGGGATGACTGAGACACTGACAACGGACGTGGTGATCGTGGGCGCGGGGCCGGTGGGCCTGTTCGCGGTGTTCGAGCTCGGGCTGCTGGACGTGAAGACGACGCTGGTCGACATCCTGGGCAAGCCCGGCGGCCAGTGCGCCGAACTCTACCCCGAGAAACCGATCTACGACATCCCCGGCTTCCCCGTGGTGACCGGCCAGGGGCTGGTCGACAACCTCATGGAACAGTGCCGGCCGTTTCATCCGGCGTTCCGCTACGGCGAGATGGTCGAGTCCGTCGAGGTGCTGGGCGACGCCGCGCAGCCGCGCTTCCGTCTCACGACCGACGCGGGCGCCCGCCTCGAATGCACCGCCATCCTGATCGCCGCGGGCGGCGGCTCGTTCCAGCCCAAGAAGCCGCCGATCACAGGCATCGAGGCCTACGAGCACACGTCCGTGTTCTACGCGGTCCGCAAGATGGATGCCTTCATCGGCAAGAAGGTGCTGATCGTGGGCGGCGGCGATTCGGCGCTCGACTGGACGCTGAACCTCCACCCGATCGCCGAGCGCGTGACCCTGCTGCACCGCCGCGACGCGTTCCGGGCCGCGCCGCATTCGGTCAACGCCATGCGCAGCCTGGTCGCCGAACGGTCGATGGACCTGATCCTCGGCCAGGTAACCGAGCTCAAGGGGGCCGACGGCCGGCTCGAAGGCGTCGTGGTCAAGCACGACAACGGCACGACCACGGCGGTCGCCTGCGACGTCATGCTGCCCTTCTTCGGGCTGACCATGAAGCTCGGCCCCATCGCGGACTGGGGCCTCAACCTCCACGAGAACCTGGTCCCCGTCGACACGGAGAAGTTCGAAACCAACGTTCCGGGCATCTTCGCGGTGGGCGACATCAACGCCTATCCGGGCAAGCTCAAGCTGATCCTGTCCGGGTTCCACGAGGCCGCGCTCGCGGCGCAGAAGGTCCACCGCTACGTCTATCCCGGCAAGCGGCACACGTTCCAGTACACGACCTCGTCCACCAGCCTGCAGAAGAAGCTCGGGGTGGCCTGATCCGTCGGGCAGGACGCGTTACGCCGCTCCCGTTCGGGACCGGCCGCGGGATTCGTTTGGATCCGGGGGGAGCGAGGTCGACCGTCGAGCCGCGGCAGACCGCCCCGGGTCGGGTCAGGCCCGCGCCGTAGGTCCGGCGCGGGCCGCCCCGATCCTGCCGAACGGGGGTGCGGGTCGCGAGGCCGAAGGGGGATTGACGGCCTCGCCAACCGCACTGCACGAGTTACGGGTGCGCGGCCCGCTCGGTTTCGACGCGGCGTGAAATAAAACGGGCAGGGGCGGGCCGTCCGTCCCGGCTCGTGCCGAAGGAGGGAACGCCGATGGAGGGAACCGGGACCCTGCTGGCCGCCACCGCGGCGTTCGTGGGCAGCCACTTTCTCCTGTCGCACCCGCTGCGGCAGCCGCTGGTCGCGCGGTTGGGCGAGCGCGGCTTCCTGGGCGCCTATTCCGCCGTGGCCGCGGCCACCTTCGCGTGGTTCGTCGCGGCGGCGGTCGGCGCGCCCGCGGGGCCGGTCTGGTGGATCGCGGGTCCCGGCCTGTGGGACCTCGCCACGCTCGTGATGCTGGGCGCCGCGGTTCTGCTCGCGGGCTCCCTGGTCGGCAACCCCGCCGTCCCCAACCCGGGCGGCCTTCCCCGCGTGCCCGACCGGCCCCGGGGCGTCCTGGCCGTGACGCGGCACCCCATGATGTGGGCCTTCACGCTCTGGGGCGCGGTGCACGCCGTGCTGTGGGGCTCGGCCGCCAACCTGGTCGTGGCGGGGGGCATCGCGATCCTGGCGGCGTTCGGCGCCCGCGCCCAGGACGGCAAGAAGCGGCTGCTGCTGGGCGAGGCCTGGCGCGGGTGGGAAGCCAAGACGTCGTTCTGGCCGTTCGGCGCGCAGGTGTCGGGCCGGGCGCCCTGGGCCGCGGCCCTGCCCGGGCCGGCCGTGCTGGCGGGCGGCGTCGCGCTGTGGCTGGTCGCCACCGCGGCCCACCGCTGGCTCGGAGGCCCCGTGGCGGGCCCGTGGCGCTGGATCAACTGACCGGACGGGAGAGGAAGCCGACGCATGATCCCGATGACGCTGCCCGACGCCGCCCGCCAGCGCCTGGACGCCCTGCTCGCCCGGGGAGGGCGCCGCATCCTGGGCGTCGCGGGCGCGCCGGGGGCGGGCAAGTCGACGCTGGCCGAGGCGGTGGCGGCGCTCCATCCAGGCCGGGCGGTCGTGGTGCCCATGGACGGCTTCCATCTCGCCAACGTCGAACTGGCCCGGCTCGGCCGCGCGGCCCGCAAGGGCGCGCCCGACACGTTCGACGCGGCCGGCTTCGCGGCGCTGCTGCGCCGCCTGCGCGACCCCCGGGCAGGCGAGACCGTCTACGCCCCCGTGTTCCGCCGCGAGATCGAGGAAGCGGTGGCGGGCGCGATCCCCGTGCCGGCCGAGGTGCCGCTGGTGGTGACCGAGGGTAACTACCTGCTGTCGGAGGACGGTCCCTGGGCGGCGGTGCGGCCGCTGCTCGACGAGGCCTGGTTCGTCGACCCGGACCCCGCGCTGCGCCGCACCCGCCTGCTCGACCGTCACGTCCGCTTCGGCCGCAGCCCCGCCGAGGCCGCGGCGTGGGTGGCCGCGACCGACGACCCCAACGCGCTGGCGATCGAGGCCACGCGCGGCCGGGCCGACTACACCGTGGTGCCGGACGCTTGAGCGGGGGGCGCCTCCGGGCCGAACACGCGCGTGAAGATCGTCTCGACGTGCTTGGTGTGGTAGTCGAGGTCGAACAGGCTCTCCAGCGCGACGGGCTGCAGCGCCGCCGCCACGTCCGGGTCGGACTTGAGCAGTGCCAGGAAGGCGCCCTCGCCGCGCCACACGGGCATGGCGTTGCGCTGCACGACCCGGTAGGCGTCCTCGCGCGACAGCCCCGCCTGGGTGAGCGCCAGCAGCACGCGCTGCGAGTGGACCAGGCCGCCGAGCTTGTCCAGGTTGCGGCGCATCGTGTCGGGGTAGATCACCAGGAACTCGACCACGTTGGTGAGCCGGGCGAGGGCGAAGTCCAGCGTCACGGTGGCGTCGGGCGCGATGGCCCGCTCCACCGACGAGTGCGAGATGTCGCGCTCGTGCCACAGCGCGACGTTCTCCAGCGCCGGGACCGCCATGCCGCGCACCAGCCGGGCGAGGCCCGTCAGGTTCTCGGTCAGCACGGGGTTGCGCTTGTGCGGCATCGCGGACGACCCTTTCTGGCCCGGCGCGAAATACTCCTCCGCCTCCAGAACCTCCGTGCGCTGGAGGTGGCGGATCTCGGTCGCGAGCCGCTCGATGCAGGAGGCCACGACCCCGAGCGTCGCGAAGAACATGGCGTGCCGGTCGCGGGGGATCACCTGGGTGGAGATCGGCTCGGGCGCGAGCCCCATGGCGCGCGCCACGTGCTCCTCCACGCGCGGGTCGACGTTGGCGAAGGTGCCCACCGCCCCCGACAGCGCGCAGGTCGCGACCTCGGCGCGCGCCGCCACGAGCCTGGCCCGGCAGCGCGAGAACTCGGCGTAGGCCTGGGCGAGCTTGAGCCCGAAGGTCACGGGCTCGGCGTGGATGCCGTGCGAGCGGCCGATGGTGGGGGTCATCCTGTGCTCGTAGGCGCGGCGCTTCAGCGCGGCGAGCAGGGCGTCCACGTCGGCGATCAGGATGTCGCTCGCGCGGGCGAGCTGCACCGCGAGGCAGGTGTCGAGCACGTCGGACGAGGTCAGCCCCTGATGGATGAAGCGCGACTCGGGGCCAACGATCTCCGCCAGATGCGTCAGGAAGGCGATCACGTCGTGCCGGGTTTCCCGCTCGATCGCCTCGATCCGGCCCACGTCGAAGGTGACGTGCCCGGCCTTGGCCCAGATCGCGGCCGCGGCCTCCCCGGGGATGATGCCCAGGTCGGCCAGCGCGTCGCAGGCGTGCGCCTCGATCTCGAACCAGATGCGAAACCGGGTCTGCGGCTCCCAGACCGTCACCATCTCGGGGCGGGAATAGCGGGGGATCATGGTGCCTTCGTCCCGTCTGATGGCGTCGGATGGCGGCTAGCACGCGGGATCGGTGGCGGGCAACGTCGGTCGGCCGCACCGGACGGCTGATCGTGTCGGAAAAGCGGCGCGAGCCGATTGCCGCCCGGCACACGCCTTGCTAATCCATATGAAATCGTCATCGATCCGAGAAGGATCGGTTATCTTTGCCTAGCGAGGCGGCACCGGGCCGCGACGGGAGACGGAATGGAGATCTTCCTCCAGCAGCTGATCAACGGCGTCACGCTCGGCTCCATCTACGGGCTGATCGCCATCGGCTACACCATGGTGTTCGGCATCATCGGCATGGTGAACTTCGCGCACGGCGACGTGTTCATGCTGTCGGCCTTCGTGGCGCTGATCATCTTCCTGGCCGTGACCCAGCTCCTCGGGGTGGCCAGCGTGGCGCTCGCCTTCGTGCTCATGCTGGTCGGCGCCATGGTGATCACGGCCCTGTGGAACTGGACCATCGAGCGGGTGGCCTACCGGCCGCTGCGGGGCTCCTTCCGGCTGGCGCCGCTGATCTCGGCCATCGGCATGTCGATTTTCCTGTCGAACTTCGTCCAGGTCGTGCAGGGTCCGCGCAACAAGACCGTGCCGTCGCTGTTCGACGGCGTGATCCCGCTGACCACGGGCGGCGACTACGACGTCACGCTGTCCTACAAGCAGATCCTCATCGTGGTGGTCACCATGGTGCTGCTGGCGGGTTTCTGGTACCTGGTGCAGCACACCTCGCTCGGCCGCGCCCAGCGCGCCTGCGAGCAGGACCGGCGCATGGCGGCCTTGCTCGGCATCGACGTCGACCGCACCATCTCGCTCACCTTCGTGATCGGCGCGGCGCTCGCCGCGGTGGCGGGCGTGCTCTTCCTGAGCTACTACGGCGTGGTCAACTTCGCGGACGGCTTCATTCCCGGCGTCAAGGCCTTCACGGCGGCCGTGCTGGGCGGCATCGGCTCGCTGCCGGGCGCCGTGCTGGGCGGCCTGCTGATCGGCCTGATCGAGGTCTTCTGGTCGGCCTACTTCTCAACCGACTACAAGGACGTGGCGGCGTTTTCGATCCTGGCGATCACGCTCATCTTCATGCCGTCCGGCCTGCTGGGCCGGCCCGAGATCGAGAAGGTCTGAGCGCGATGCGGATGGAGGCTGCCAAGCCGGTCCTTGCCGACGCCGACGCCGCGGCCCACCCCGCGGTCAACTGGGCCGCGGCCCTGAAGGACGCCGGCTTCGCGGCCCTGGTCACCCTGGGCCTGTCGATTCCGATCCTGATGTTCGACACCCACACGGACATCTCCAACACGCTGGTGGTTGAGCCGCGCTGGTCGTGGCCGATCGTGGCCTGCGCGGCCGTGTTCGCGGCGCGGCTCTTCGGCATCGCCTACCGCACCTACATGGGCCGCGTCCGGCAGGCCGCCCGCCCGCAGGACCTGCGCAAGCCGTCCCGGGCCGAGCACTTCGCCAAGACCTACGTGGGGGCGGCGGTGATCGCGGCGCTGTTCGCCTTCCCGCTGGTGATGCTGGGCCTGCTCGGGCCGCAGGGCTCGCTCAAGTGGATCAACAACTACGGCATCCAGATCCTGATCTACGTGATGCTGGGCTGGGGCCTGAACATCGTGGTGGGCCTGGCGGGGCTGCTCGACCTCGGCTACGTGGCCTTCTACGCGGTGGGCGCCTATTCCTACGCGCTGCTGTCGACCACCTTCGGGTTGTCGTTCTGGATCTGCCTGCCGCTCGCGGGCATCCTGGCCGCCTTCTGGGGGATCATCCTGGGCTTCCCCGTGCTGCGGCTGCGCGGTGACTACCTCGCCATCGTGACGCTGGCCTTCGGCGAGATCATCCGCATCGTCCTCA
>CAXTDZ010000009.1:0-58596 GCA_964243035.1 uncultured Lichenihabitans sp. | reverse complement strand
GCGGTCGACGGCGGCCGCGTGGCGCGCGGCCTCCCGCGCCACCGCCTCGACGCGAGCCGAGGGCGGGCGGGCGGCGCCGTCCGCGGAGGGCGGCGGCGCGGTCGGGGCGGCATCGACGAGGTCCAGCATGGCTTCGATCGCTTTCTCCGCCGCGGGCCCGGCCCGCGGCGCAACGGTGGTCCGCCTTTGAATTAAATACCAGGCGGCCGGTTCTCGCACCCTCCTTCGCACGGGACAGTTTACGGATACTTTCGCGCGACCCGAGAAAACTTGTTAAACTGCAAAAAGGACGTTTCATCACGCAGTCTTCACCGTAGAGATCTTGCCGGCCCGGCGTTTTACTGACAGTTCAAGATTTCGGCCGCTTGTCGTCGTGCAACGACAACGAACAGGAGGCTCGCGTGCTTGACGTGACGACGAAGACCACGGGCGACCGGGTGATGGGGCTGGTCGAGGGGCTGCTCGCCGCCAACGGCCGGCCTGGCCGCGTGGGGGCGAAGGAGCGGCTGGTCGACGCCGGCCTGACCTCCATGGACATGGTCAACCTGATGCTGGCCGTGGAAGCCGAGTTCGACATCCTGATCCCGCCGGGCGACATCACGCCGGCCAACTTCCGCTCGGTCGCGTCGATTGAGGCCATGGTGGACCGGGTGGCTTCGGCCGACGCGGACTGACGTGCGCGCCCCTCGCGTGGTAGGGTCGTGCGATGCCCGACCCGCTGCCCGAGCCCGCGCGACTGTCCGCGCAAGCCTTTCTCGACTGGCACGTGCGCCAGACCGAGCGGTACGAGCTCGTCGACGGCGTCCCGGTCCCGAAACACCGGCGGTGGGACGGCCCTCGCATGATGGTGGGCGCCATCCAGGCGCACACGCGGCTGAGCCTCACCCTTTACAGCCTGCTCCGCGCGGCCCTGGCGGGCAAGCCCTGCCGCGCGGTGGCGGCCGACGGCCGCGTGGTGACGCCGCGCGGCAACTCTCGCTACCCGGACGTGGCGGTCGACTGCGGCCCGTACCGCCCGGCCGCGGTCGACCTGGCCGAGCCCGTCCTGGTGGCGGAGGTCTGGTCCAAGTCGACCCACTGGATCGACACCACCCGCAAGCTGGAGGACTACAAGGGCGTGCCCGCGGTCCGGCACGTCCTGTTCCTGTCGCAGGACGAGGTTCGCGGGCAGCTCTGGACGCGCGACGACGCCTGGACGATGGCCGACCTGGAGGGGGCGGACGCCGCCGTCGACCTCGCGGCCCTCGGCGTCACCTTTCCGCTCGGCGCCCCCTACGACGGCATGGGGCTCTGACCCCTCACCGCGCCCGGCAGGCGACCGGCTCGGGCGTGCAGGCGATGCCGGGCGTCGAGCACCGGGCGGGGCCGCCGTCCGCCGCGGCCTGGCAGGTCACGCAGCCGTCGCTCCAGGCCTGGCACGCGGGGTCGCCCCGCCCGTAGGCCTGCAC
The DNA here is from genome assembly GCA_964243035.1 of uncultured Lichenihabitans sp. Lineage (GTDB taxonomy): Bacteria > Pseudomonadota > Alphaproteobacteria > Rhizobiales > Beijerinckiaceae > Lichenihabitans. The sequence continues at coordinate 57,148 of CAXTDZ010000009.1, read as the reverse complement.
GGACGCGGCCGGCGGGCGCGGCCCGTCGGGGACGAGGCTCGCGGGTCCGAACACCGCGACGCAGAGCAGCGACAGGCAAGGCAGCATGGCGCACCCGCTGTAGCGGGCTTGGCGGGCGCTGTGAACCCGAGGCGTCCCGTGACACGCGGCCGGGCCCCGTGCTAGCCCCCGCCATGCTCGAAGGCCTGCCGCCCAACAACGCCGCCCACCTGCTGCGGCTCACCTGCGACGAGCGCACCGCCCGGCTGGTCGCCGACGCCGTGGTGGAAAGCTTCGACCCGGCCGAGACCGCGGCCGCGGCCTTCGAGGACGAGGGCGACCCGGGGCGCGCAAAACCCTGGACCGTGGAGGTCTACTTCGGCCGCGCGCCCGACGAGGCGCGCATCCGCGCCCTGGTCGCGGCCGTGGCGGGGGCCGAGGCCGCGGACCGGCTCGCCTTCGGGCGCGTCGCGGAACAGGACTGGGTCGCGGCCTCGCTCGACGGGCTCGGCGCGGTGCGGGCCGGGCGGTTCCTCCTGCACGGCGCCCACGACCGGGGGCGCGTCCGCCCGAACGACGTGGCGCTGGAGATCGAGGCCGCGCTCGCCTTCGGCACCGGCCACCACGGCACCACGCGGGGCTGCCTGCTGCTGCTCGACGCCATCCTGAAGCGCCGCCGCCCGGCGCGCGTGCTGGACGTCGGCACCGGCACGGGCGTGCTGGCGATCGCGGCGGCCCGCGTGCTGCGGAGGACGGTCGCGGCGGGCGACGTCGACCCGGTCGCGGTCGCGGCCGCCGCCGCCAACGCCCGAGCCAACGGCGCAGCAGCCCACGTCAGGCCCGTGGTGGCGAAGGGCCTCCGCGCGCCCACGCTGCGGGCGCGTGGACCCTACGACCTGATCCTCGCCAACATCCTGGCGAAGCCCCTGCGCCTGCTCGCCCCCTCGCTCCGCGCGGCCGCGGCGCCGGGCTGCGACCTCGTCCTGTCGGGCCTGCTCGCCCCCGACGTGCCCGGCATCCTGTCGAGCTACGCCGCGCAGGGTTTTCGGCTGCGGCGGCGGACGGACCTGGAGGGGTGGGCGACGCTGCTGATGCGGTGAAGCGGCCCCGTCGCAGCAGGGCTCACGCTGCCGGCGCAGGGTTCCGAACCCGGGTCGATGCCACCGGTGCCGGGCCATGTCCTTCGCCCCGCATGAGCGGCCATGGCGTTCACATCAGTCTGGCGTGTGACGGTTCTGCCCCTCACCGGGCGAAGGGCAGGACGGCCCAGCCACGTGATACGTGTGAGTCCTGATAGCCGCGCGAGTGGGTCGACGGGCATGGCCCGGCACCGGTCGCGTCGACCCCAGATCCGAGCCGTGGGCCGCCGGCGCGAGCGGCTTGACAAAATCTCGTCACAAGTCGCAGGTTGCCCACCAACAGGTGAGGGACGCGTCAACCCTCGGGAGGACCGCCGATGCGCAGCGCAGAACAGGTCAGGCCCGCGTCGGCCGGGCCCGGGCGACGACGCGCCGTCCGACCGCGCCCCGCCACCGTCCGCTCCCGCCCAACCCTGCAAGGTCGCGCCCGATGACCTCCACCACCGTCCTGCCCCGCGGCGCGGCCGCGGCCCCCGTCAAGCGGAGCCGCCGCGGCATCGACACCCGCCCGCTCGTGTGGCCGAGCATCGCGGTTCTGCTGTTCTGGATGATCGTTCCGCTGGCGCTGACGCTGTGGTTCTCGGTGCGGAACTACGTCCTGACAGATCCGACGCGGACGGGGTTCGCGGGGTTCGACAACTACAGCTACCTGCTCACCGACCCGTCCCTGATCCATTCGCTGGAGAACACGGTGCTGCTGGTGGGGGGCGTGCTGATCGCCACCGTCGTGCTCGGCACCCTGCTCGCCGTGCTGCTCGACCAGGAGTTCTACGGGCAGGGTGCGGCCCGGTTGTTCGTCATCGCCCCGTTCTTCGTGATGCCGACGGTCGCGGCCCTGATCTGGAAGAACCTGCTGATGGACCCCGTCAACGGGCTGTTCGCCTTCTTCGCCAGGAGCGTCGGGTTGGAGCCCATCACCTGGTTCACCAAGGCCCCCCTGGCCTCGATCGGCGTGATCGTGGCGTGGCAGTGGGTGCCCTTCGCGACGCTGATCCTGCTCACCGCCATGCAGTCGCTCGACCGCGAGCAGATCGAGGCCGCGCGCATGGACGGCGCCAAGGCGCCCGCCCGCTTCCTCCACATCATCCTGCCCCACCTCCAGCGGCCCATCACCGTCGTGGTGATGATCGAGACGATCTTCCTGCTCGGCATCTTCGCCGAGATCTTCGTCACCACGAGCGGCGGCCCCGGCGACCAGTCCACGAACCTGCCGTTCCTCATCTACCAGAACGCGCTGCAGTCGGGCGACGTCGGCCTGGGCTCGGCGGGCGGCGTCGTGGCCATCGTGCTCGCCAACATCGTGGCCTTCTTCCTCGTGCGGACCGTCGCACGCGACCTCGACGCTTGAGGGTTCCCAAAACCATGGCGCTCAAAGCAAAGAACAAGGCCGGGATGACGGTGCTCGGCTGGGCCGCGGCCTTCGTGGTCTTCTTTCCGATCCTGTGGATGGCGATCACGGCCTTCAAGACCGAGATCGACGCGGTGCAAAGCCCGCCAAAACTGTTCTTCACGCCGACGCTGGAGAACTTCGCGGCCGTCAACGAGCGCGTGAACTACGTGCGCTCCATGGTCAACTCGATCGTGGAGTCGTTCGGCGCCACCCTGGTGTGCCTCCTGTTCGCGATGCCGGCCGCCTACGCGATGGCCTTCTACCCGGGCAAGAAGACCAAGGACCTCCTGATGTGGATGCTGTCCACCAAGATGATGCCCGCGGTGGGCGTCCTGGTGCCCATCTACCTCATGTTCCAGTGGGCGAGCCTGCTCGACACCCATGTCGGCATCATCATCATGTACTTCCTGATGAACCTGCCCATCGTGGTGTGGATGCTGTATTCCTTCTTCCGCGAGGTGCCCAAGGAGATCCTGGAAGCCTCCCGCATGGACGGCGCCAAGCCGACCCAGCAGCTCATCCAGCTCCTGCTGCCCCTGTCGCTGCCCGGCATCCTGTCGACGGGGCTCCTGTCCGTGATCCTGTGCTGGAACGAGGCCTTCTGGTCCATCAACCTCACCACGTCGCAGGCGCAGCCGCTGACGGGCCTCATCGCGAGCTTTTCGAGCCCCGAGGGCCTGTTCTGGGCCAAGCTGTCCGCCGCCTCGCTGCTCGCCATCGCCCCCATCCTGGTGTTCGGCTGGATGACGCAGCGCCAACTCGTGCGCGGCCTCACCTTCGGCGCCGTCAAGTAGGGAACCCCCCATGGCCACCGTTGCGTTGAACCGCGTCAAGAAGAGCTACGGCGACGTCGAGATCATCCAGGGCGTCGACCTCGACATCCGCGACAAGGAGTTCGTGGTCTTCGTGGGCCCGTCGGGCTGCGGCAAGTCCACCCTGCTGCGCATGATCGCGGGGCTGGAGGAGATCACGGCTGGCGACCTGTCGATCGACGGCCGCGTGGTCAACGACGTGCCGCCCGACGCGCGCGGGCTCGCCATGGTGTTCCAGTCCTACGCGCTCTACCCCCACATGTCGGTTGCCAAGAACATGGCCTTCGCGCTGAAGCTCGCGGGCGTGCCCAAGGCGCAGCGCGACGCCAAGGTGGCGGAGGCGGCCCGCATCCTCCAGCTCGAGAAGCTGCTCGACCGCAAGCCCGGGCAGCTCTCGGGCGGCCAGCGCCAGCGGGTCGCCATCGGGCGCGCCATCGTGCGCCAGCCCAAGGTGTTCCTGTTCGACGAGCCCCTGTCCAACCTGGACGCGTCGCTCCGCGTGCAGATGCGCATCGAGATCGCGCGGCTGCACTCCGAGCTCGCCACCACCATGATCTACGTGACCCACGACCAGATCGAGGCCATGACCATGGCCGACCGCATCGTGGTGCTGCGGGCGGGCAAGATCGAGCAGGTCGGCACCCCGCTCGAACTCTACCACTTCCCCGCCAACACCTTCGTGGCGGGCTTCATCGGCAGCCCGAAGATGAACCTCACCCCCGCCAAGCTGAAGGGCATGGGGTCGGACGGCGCCACCATCGTGCTGCCGGGCGGCGGCGAGGCGCTGATCCCGGTGGAGGCCACCAACACCAGCTCGCCGGGCTCCGCCGTCACCCTCGGGCTCAGGCCCGAGCACCTCGTGCTGGCGGACGCGGGGCCGCTCGCGGGCAAGGTCGCGGTGGTGGAGCAGCTGGGCGGCGAGACGCTGGTCTACGTGGACGTGGGCGAGGGCGTGCTCGTCAACGTCAAGGCGCCCGGCAACGTGCTGGCGCGCGTGGGCGAGACGGTGCGGCTCAACGTCACCACCGCCGAGGCCAACCTGTTCGACAAGGACGGGCTCGCCATGGTGCCGACCCGCAAGCGCGACTCCGCGATCGTCGGCGCCCGGGTCCACTGACCGCCATGATCCTCGACCTGTTCCGGCTGGACGGCAAAACCGCGGTCGTGACGGGCGGGGGCGGGGCGGGCGGCATCGGGCGCGCCGCCTGCCACGGCCTGGCCGAGGCGGGGGCCACCGTGATCGTCGCCGACGTCTCGGGCGAGGCGGCCCGCGCCGCGGAAGCCGAGCTGCGCGCGGCGGGCCACCGGGCCCACGCCGTCGAGCTCGACGTCACCAAGCCCGACGCCGTGCGCGAGGCCGCCGACGCGCTGAACGCCGCGCATGGCGCCGTCGACATCCTGGTCGCCAACGCCGGCATCGCGCGCTCGGGCACCTTGGGCGTCGACGTGACGGACGAGCACTGGCTCAACGTCATCGACGTCAACCTGAACGGCGTCTTCTGGTGCTGCCGCGACTTCGGCCGCCACATGCTGGCCCGCGGCCACGGCAGCGTGGTGACGGTGGGCTCCATGTCGGGCTTCATCGTCAACAAGCCGCAGCCGCAGAGCTACTACAACGCCTCCAAGGCCGCCGTGCACCACCTCACCAAGTCGCTCGCGGCGGAGTGGGGCCCGCACGGGGTGCGCATCAACGCGGTCGCGCCCACCTACATCGCCACGCCCCTGACCAAGTTCGGCGGCGAGGTGCCGGGCATGATGGACACCTGGGTCGGCATGACGCCCATGGGCCGCATGGGCGAGCCCAGCGAGATCGCGGCCGTGATCGTGTTCCTGGCCTCGCGAGCCGCAAGCCTGATGACGGGCTCGGTCGTGCTGGCCGACGGGGGTTACACGGCGTGGTGAGCTGAGCCTTCCGGCTCAGGCCGCGCGCCCGCGCGCGCTCCGCGCCGGTCCCTCGACCTGCACCTGGGGCAGCGCGTCCAGCACGCGGCCGGGCGGCAGGATCACGATCACCTCCGTGCCCTCGCGCACGACCGAGCGCAGCGTGAACGTGCCGCCGTGCAGCTCCACCAGCCCCTTGACGATCGGCAGGCCCAGGCCCGACCCTTCCTCGGCGTTCTTCTGGGCGAGCGTGCCCCGCCCGAAGGACGACATCACCACGGGGATCTCGGCCTCTGGGATGCCGGGGCCGGTGTCCTTGACCGACACGTACTGGCCCCCCTGCGCGGTCCAGCCCACCTTCAGCGTCACGGTGCCGCCCTGGGGCGTGAACTTGATGGCGTTGGAGAGCAGGTTCAGCACCACCTGGCGGATCGCCCGCTCGTCGGCCCACACGCGCGGCAACCCGGGCTCCACCGCCTCGGTCAGGGTGATGTCGCGCTTGCTGGCCCGGAGCGTCAGCAGGTGGCGGCATTCCTCCGTCACGTGGGCGAGGGCGATCGCCTCCTCCTGGAGCTCGTAGCGCCCCGCCTCCACCCGCGACAGGTCCAGGATCTCGTTGATCAGGGTCAGCAGGTGGTGGCCGCTCGCGTGGATGTCGTTCGCGTAGTCCCGGTAGGCCGACACCGCGTGCGGGCCGAACAGCTCGCCCTTCATCACCTCCGAGAAGCCCAGGATGGCGTTGAGCGGGGTCCGCAGCTCGTGGCTCATGGTAGCAAGGAAGCGGGACTTGGCGAGGCTCGCTTCCTCGGCGCGCCGGCGCGCCTCGTCCGAGTTCAACCGCGCCTGGTCGAGCTCCACGATCAGCGCGTCCTTCTCGGCCTGCACCGACAGGGTCTCGACCGCGGTCAGGTAGAGCCGGCGCGCCAGCACGGCGAAGAACACCTGCGCGCCGCCCGCGAGCACGGTTAGCGGCAAGGTGCCGTAGCCGTGGCTGGGGCGCACCAGCACCAGCGCGGCGAGCGTCACGGGGGCGAGGCTCGCGGCCACCGCGGCCGGCACGCCCGCCGAGAGCAGCGCCGTCGTGGCGCCCACGAGCTGGAGCACGAACAGCGCGAAGACCTGCGCCGAGGGGTCGCGGACGTGAAGCACCAGGGTCGCCACCAGCGCCCAGCCCAGGCCGTAGCCGGCTTCCGCGGCCACGAAGCGCTTGCGCCACAGCCGGTGGTCGGGGGCGGCTTCCCTCAGAAACCGGCGCGACCACGCCCATTGCAGCGCCATCGCGAGCCCGAGCGGCGCCAAGCGGAGCGCCACCTCCCCCACCGGCGCGCAGAGCGTCGCCACGGCGGCCACGGCGGCCGCAAGCGCCGCCAGCGCGGGCGTGGCCGAGCGGTGCCGCTCGGCGAAGACGCGCAGGAGTTCGAGGTCGAAGGAGCGCTGGCCGCTGCCCGAGGAGGTCAGCTTCTCGCGCGCCTCGCGCATCTGGAGGGCCACGCGGCGGCGATGGGCGGTGGCGGCCGGGTCCCCGGTCCGCCCGCGCTCGATCATCTCCGCCGTGACCTCGTCCATCGACGAAAAACGCCCGCCCTGGCCCTGCACGCTGCTAGGGATCGCGCAGAAAGTTTAACGGTCGGCTCACCAAGCCGATCGAATGCGAGGCATCCGGCTTCCCCCATGGTTTCCGCACCGATAACGGGTCCGGTCGACCCCGCTCCGGCGCTCGCCGCGCGCATCCGGACGTGCCGCCTGTGCCGGGACGCGCCGCGCGGCGCGCCGCTCCCCCACGAGCCGCGGCCGATCCTGCGCCTGTCGGCGGTGGCGCGGCTCGCGATCGCGAGCCAGGCGCCGGGCGCCCGCGCGCACGCCTCCGGGGTGCCCTTCGACGACGCCTCCGGCGCGCGGCTGCGCGACTGGATGGGGATCGGCCCGGCCCTGTTCCACGACCCCGACCGGGTGGTGATCGCCCCCATGGGCTTCTGCTTCCCGGGCTACGACGCGGCCGGCGGCGACCTGCCGCCGCGGCCCGAATGCCGCGCGGCCTGGCACGCGGGGGTGTTCGCCGCCATGCCGCAGCTGGAGGTGATCCTGGCGGTCGGCCTGCACGCGATCCGCTACCACCTGGGCCGCCTGCACCCGGGGACGCGCTTTCCCGCGGCCCTGACGGAGCTGGTCCGCGACTGGCGCGCGATTCAGGCGCTGCCGGGACCCGTCCGCCTCCTGCCGCTGCCCCACCCCTCCTGGCGCAACACCGCCTGGATCAGGCGCCATCCCTGGTTCGAGGCCGACCTGCTGCCGGTGGTGCGGGCGGAGGTGCGGCGGCTGGTGGCGCGGGGGTGAAACCGGGTCGACGCTCGTTCCCGGCGGTGCCGGGGGAAGCGTCCCCATGACGCGGCACCCCCTGTAAAATTTTTCAGGGCGCCCGGCCGCAACCCGCTGGACAGGCCGTCGAAGCTGCTGAAAGATCAGATCTAGCCGACGGGGAGTCAGATCGGCCGGGGAGGGGATCATGCGTTCTTTACGTCACGCCGCCAGCGTCGCGGCGCTCATGCTCGCGGGCGCGCTCGCCTCGGGCGCGCCGGCCCGGGCTGAGGCCTGGGACATCGCCAAGGCGGCCGCGCCCTACAAGGGGACGGAGCTGCACGTGATCTTCCTCGACCGGCCGGGCTACCGCGCCATCGAGAAACTCCTGCCCGACTTCGAGAAGCAGACCGGCATCAAGGTCACCTACGACGTCGTCCCCTACGAGAACACCCGCGAGAAGGAGGTGCTCAACTTCAACGGCCAGGGCGACCTGTCGATCGCGCTGGTGGACCTCGTGTGGATCGGCGAATACGCCGAGAACGGCTGGATCCTGCCGATCGACAAGTTCGCCAGCGACGCGTCGATCACCGACCCCAACCTCAACCTGAAGGGCTTCTTCCCCCTCCTGCTCGACGCGTTCGGGACCTGGGGCGGCAAGACCTACGGCCTGCCCTTCGACAACTATTCGGGCCTGCTCTTCTACAACAAGTGCATGTTCAAGGACGCGGGCTTCGACAAGCCGCCCGCGACCTGGGACGAGCTCGCCAACACCTACGCGCCCAAGCTGACCGACAAAGCCAAGAACCAGTACGGCTACGCGCTGCAATCGCTGCGCGGTGAAACGCAGTCGGCCGACAGCTTCATGCGCGTGCTGTGGCCGCAGGGCGGCTCCCTGCTCGACAAGAGCTTCCATTCCAACCTGATGAGCAAGGAAAGCCAGGCCGGCCTGGAGTTCCGCCAGAAGCTGATGCAGTACATGCCGCCCGGCATCGTGAGCTGGGACCACGCGGAGGCCGTCAACGCCTTCGCGCAGGGCCAGGTCGCCATGATCACCGAGTGGTCGGCCTTCTATCCCACGCTGACCGACCCCAAGACCTCCAAGCTCGGCGACTGCCTCGCGGTCGCGCCCGAGCCCTCCGGCCCCGCCGGCCGCCTGCCGGCCCTGGGCGGCTTCTCGCTCGCGGTCGCCGCCCAGGCGCCCGAGGCCGAGCAGAAGGCCGCCTGGATCTTCATCCAGTGGGCGACCTCGGACGCCATCGCCAAGGACTACGTGCAGGCCGGCGGCGTGTCGGGCCGCAGCGCGATCTACGACGATCCCACCATCAAGGCCTCCTACAAGTTCGTGGAGCCGATGGTGGCCTCCTGGCAGAAGGGCGTGCCGGAGTTCCGCCCGCGCTTCCCCGCCTGGCCCGCGATCTCCGAGATCGTCGCCGAGTTCGGCTCCAAGATGATGCTGGGGCAGGTGTCGGTGGAAGACGGCTCCAAGGAGATCGGCTCCCGCATGGAGGCCGTGCTCCAGAAGGAAGGCTACTACGACGGCAAGAAGCAGCTCCTCCAGTGAGGGTGCGCCGCGCGTGAGTTCAGACGCTGAAGCGGGGCGGGCGGCGCTGCCCGCCCCGGTGACCGCCGCCCGGCCGCGCCTCGCCTACGGGCGGTGGACGCCGTTCTGGTTCCTGGCGCCGGCCGTGGCGGTGCTGTTCCTGATCGGCATCTACCCGACGCTGTTCGCGCTCGCGACCTCGCTCCGGCAGTACAACCTCACCCGCACGCGGGAGGGGTTCCCCTTCGTGGGGGTCGCCAACTACGCGGCGGTGCTGACCGACCCGACCTTCTGGCAGACGCTGGGGCGGACGGCGGGCTTCTTCCTCGTCGTGATGCCGGCCGAGGTGGTGCTGGGGCTGCTGATCGCGCTGCTGCTGCACCGGCCGGGGCTGGGCGCCCTGCGCGCGCTCACCCGCGTGTCGCTCGTGGTGCCCCTCGCCACCACCTACGCGGTGGTGGGGCTGCTGGGGCGGCTGATCTTCAACCGCGACTTCGGGGTCGCCAACGCGGCCATCGGCCTGTTCGGCTTCCAGCCGCTCGACTGGCTCGGCAGCCCGACGGGATCCTTCGCGGCGATCTGCATGACCGACGTGTGGCAGTGGACGCCCTTCTGCGCGCTGATCTTCCTGTCCGGCCTGTCCATGGTGCCGGTGGACATCGAGGAGGCCGCGAAACTGGAGACGACCAGCCACTGGGCGCTGCTCACCCAGGTGCAGATGCCCTACCTGTGGCCGGGGCTGACCGCCATGCTGATCCTGCGCTCGGCCGACGTGCTGAAGCTGTTCGACGCGGTGTTCACCATGACGCGCGGCGGGCCGGGCGCCGCCACCGAGCTGATCTCCATCTACATCCAGCGCGTGGGCTTCCGGGTGTTCGACCTCGGCACCGCCTCGGCCCAGGCGATCCTGCTGCTGCTCATCACCATCGTGCTGAGCCGCACCTACATCCGCTTCTTCTACCGGGAGATCGACTGATGTCGCGAAAGCTCCCCGAGCGGGCGTCCTTGAGCCCGCCCACACTCGCGATTGGAAGCGGCCTTGGCCTCGCGTAGCGCGACCAGCCACGGCGACCGCCGCGGCAAGCTCTTGAGGCGCCTGCTGCACGGGGCAGGGCTGCTGCTGGTCTTCGCCTTCACGGTGTTCCCGTTCTACTGGATGGTGTCCTCGTCCTTCAAGACGCAGACCGACCTGCTCGCCTCGCCGCCCGTCTGGCTGTTCCGGCCCACGCTCGCCAACTACGCGGAGGTGTTCGCCGACCAGAAGGTGGTCAACGCGGTGCTGAGCTCGCTGATCGTGGCGGTGTGCAGCACGGGGCTGTCGGTGCTGCTCGGGGCGCCGGCGGCCTTCGCGCTCGCCCGCTACGAGTTCCGCGGCAAGGCGGACCTGTGGTTCTGGTTCATCTCGAACCGCTTCGTGAGCCCCATCGTGCTGGCCCTGCCGATCTACATCCTGGCCAGGAACCTGCACCTGCTCGACACCCACCTCGTGCTGATCCTGGTCTACGTGACCTTCATCCTGCCCATCGTGGTGTGGATCGCGACCGACCAGTTCCGCGCCATCCCGCGCGAGCTGGAGGAGGCGGCGCGGCTGGAGGGCGCGAGCCAGTTCGACGTGTTCTGGCGCGTCTACCTGCCGCTCGGCCTCCCGGGGCTCGCGGTGTCGGCCATCTTCGGCTTCATCTTCTCGTGGAACGAGCTGCTCTACGCGCTGGTGCTGACGCGGCGGGAGGTGCAGACCGCGCCGGTGGTCGCGACCAGCTTCATGTCCGGCTACGAACTGCCCTGGGGCAAGATCATGGCGACCGGCACGGTGATCGTGCTGCCCGTGACCGTGTTCGCGCTTCTCGTGTCGCGCCACATGGTGCGCGGCCTGACCATGGGAGCCACCAAGTGACGAGGGTCTGCCTCCGATGAGCTACCTGCGCCTCGACGGCGTCGAGAAGCGGTACGGCACCGTGTCCGTCATCCACGGCGTGAGCCTGGCCGCGGAGAAGGGCGAGTTCGTGGTGTTCGTGGGCCCCTCGGGCTGCGGCAAGTCCACGCTGCTGCGCATGGTGGCGGGGCTGGAGGAGGTGTCGGGCGGCGAGGTCTTCATCGACGGCGCCCGCGTGACCGACACCGAGCCCGCCCGCCGCCAGGTCTCCATGGTGTTCCAGAGCTACGCGCTGTTCCCCCACATGAGCGTGCGCCACAACATCGGCTTCGGGCTGAAGATGTCCAAGGTGCCGAAGCCCGAGATCGAGGCCCGCGTGGCCGAGGCCGCCCGCATCCTGCAGATGGAGCCGCTGCTCGACCGCAGGCCGCGGCAGCTCTCGGGCGGGCAGCGCCAGCGCGTCGCCATCGGCCGGGCCATCGTGCGGCACCCAAAACTGTTCCTGTTCGACGAGCCCCTGTCCAACCTCGACGCCGAGCTGCGCGCGCAGATGCGCGTGGAGATCGCGCGGCTGCACCGCGACCTCGGCGTCACCATGGTCTACGTCACCCACGACCAGGTCGAGGCCATGACGCTGGCCAACCGCATCGTGGTGCTGCGCGCCGGCCGCGTGGAGCAGGTGGGCTCCCCCCAGGACCTCTACGACCGGCCCGCCAACACCTTCGTGGCGGGCTTCATCGGCTCGCCGAAGATGAACTTCATCAAGGCCCGCGTGGCGAACGGCGCGGACGGGATGGTGGAGGTGACCCACCCCTCTTTCACGGCGCCGCTGCGCGTGGCCCGGCGCGGCGGGAGGGGGGCCGCGCCCGCGCCGGGCGACGAGCTCACGGTGGGCATCCGCCCGGAGCACATCCTGTTCGGCGACGGCCCCAACCGGATCGAGCTCAAGGCCGACCTGTCCGAGAGCCTCGGCGGCAGCACGCTCGTCTACGGGCAGACGACGTCGGGCGACACCGTGAACCTCCAGGCGCCCGGGCGGATCGGGCTGGCCAAGGGGCAGCCCTTCACGGCGGGGTTCTCGGCCGACGAGGTCTACCTGTTCGACCGCGCGGGCCAGGCCGTTTGAAGTCCTGAATGTGGGAAAGGTCGCGACTTCAGGTTAACGCGACCACAGCCGAGAAGGCCCTTCGCCCCGCTCGCGGGGAGAAGGTGCCCGACAGGGCGGATGAGGGGACACCTCGTGCGGGTGGAGCCGCCCATCATCCGGCCTGTCGGCCACTTTCTCCCCGGAGGGGCGAAGGCGCTAACCGGCAGGCTCCGATGCGGCGAAGGAAGACCAACCCATGGACTTCACCGGCAAGCGCGTGCTCGTCACCGGCGCGGGAAAGGGCATCGGCCGCGCGACCGCGCTCGACCTCGCCCGGCGCGGCGCGGAGGTGGTGGCGATCAGCCGCTCGGCGGCCGACCTCGACGCGCTGAAGGCCGAGATCGGCTGCGCCACGGTCGCGGTGGACCTCGCCGACGCGGCCCGCACCCGCGAGGCGGTGCTGGGCGCGCTCCCCGCCGACCTGCTCGTCAACAACGCGGGCTTCACGGAGCTGCAACCGGCGCTCGACACCACGGCCGAGGTGTTCGACCTCGTCATGGCGGTGAACTGCCGCGCGCCGCTGATCGTGGCCCAGGAATACGCCCGCGACCGGATCGCGCGGGGCGCGAAGGGCGCCATCGTCAACGTGTCGAGCATCTCCTCCTTCATCGGCTTCGCGGACCACGCGGCCTATTGCGCGTCCAAGGGCGCGCTCGACAGCCTCACCCGGGTGATGGCCAACGAGTGGGGCCGGCACGGCATCCGGGTCAACGGCGTCCACCCCGTCGTGACGCTGACGCCCATGGCGGTCAAGGCCTGGAGCGACCCCCAAAAGTCCGGACCCATGCTGGCGCGCATCCCGCTCGGCCGCTTCGTCGAGCCGGAGGAGGTGGCGCACGCGATCGCCTACCTCCTGTCGGACGAGGCGGCCATGGTGAACGGCATCGACCTGCCCGTCGACGGCGGCTTCCTGATCAACTGACGAACGGAGACACGCGATGCGCGCCCTGGTTCTCGAAAAGCAGCACGAACTCGCGATGCGCGACATCGACCTGCCGACCGCGGTGGGTCCCGCGGACGTCAAGATCAAGATCGACACGGTGGGCGTGTGCGGCAGCGACGTCCACTACTACACCCACGGCCGCATCGGCTCCTTCGTGGTCGAGGCCCCGATGGTGCTGGGCCACGAGGCGGCGGGCACGGTGGTCGAGGTGGGCTCGGCCGTGGTCGACCTGAAGCCCGGGGACCGCGTCTGCATGGAGCCCGGCGTGCCCGACCTGACCTCGCGGGCCTCGAAGCTCGGGATGTACAACGTCGACCCCAAGGTGGTGTTCTGGGCGACGCCCCCCGTCCACGGCGTGCTGACGCCCTTCGTGGTGCATCCGGCCGCCTTCACCTTCAAGCTGCCCGACAGCGTGACCTTCGCGGAGGCCGCGATGGTGGAGCCCTTCGCGGTGGGGCTGCAGGCCGCCGTCAAGGCCGGCATCAAGCCCGGCGACACGGCGGTGGTGACCGGGGCGGGGCCGATCGGCATCATGGCGGCCCTGGCCGCGCTCGCGGGCGGCTGCTCGCGCGTGATCATCTCCGACATCGTCGACGAGAAGCTCGCGGTTGCGGCCCGCTACCCCGGCGTGTCGACCGTCAACGTGCGCCGGGAGACGCTCGCCGAGGCGGTCGCGGCCGCGACCGACGGCTGGGGCGTCGACGTGGTGTTCGAGGCGTCCGGCGCCCCCAAGGCCTACGAGGGGCTGGCCGGGCTGCTGCGGCCGGGCGGCTGCCTGGTGGTGATCGGCATGCCGGTCGAGCCCGTGGCGCTCGACCTCGCCTCGATCGCGGCCAAGGAGATCCGCGTCGAGACCGTGTTCCGCTACGCCAACGTGTTCGACCGCGCGCTCGCCATGATCGCCTCCGGCAAGGTGGACCTGAAGCCGCTCGTCAGCGAGACCTTCCCCTTCGAGAGAAGCGTCGCGGCCTTCCAGCGCGCCGCGGAAGGCCGGCCGGGCGACGTCAAGCTGCAGATCAAGCTGGACGGCTGACGCGCCCGCCGGTTCGGCCCTTCTCTCCCTTGAGGGGAGAAGCGAGCGTGCGGGCAAACCCCTCATCCGCCCTGTCGGGCACCTTCTCCCCGCGAGGGCGGGGCGAAGGGCATTACCCGGCGCGGTTCGCGTCAACCCGAACTTGAGGCACCGCGCCCGTGCAAGGCCGTGCCGCGCGTGGCATAGTCCCACCATCATGACCGCGCTCCCGCCTGCCCGCGACCCGGGCTTCGCCGTCTACGTCCACTGGCCGTTCTGCCTGTCGAAGTGCCCCTACTGCGACTTCAACAGCCACGTCCGCCAACAGCCGGTGGACGAGGCGCGCTTCCTCCAGGCGTTCCGGACGGAGCTCGCCCACCGCGCCGCCCTGGCGCCCGGGCGCACCGTTTCCTCGATCTTCTTCGGCGGCGGCACGCCCTCGCTGATGCGGCCCGCCACGGTGGCGGGCATCCTGGACGCGGTGGCGGGCCATTGGGCGGTCGAGCCGGGCGCCGAGGTCACGCTGGAGGCCAACCCCACCAGCGTCGAGGCCGAGCGATTCCGCGGCTACCGCGCGGCCGGCGTCAACCGCGTGTCGCTCGGCGTGCAGGCCATGAACGACGTCGACCTGAAAGCGCTCGGGCGCCTCCATACGGTCGCGGAGGCCATGGCGGCCGTGGGCGTGGCGGCCTCCATCTTCGAGCGCACCTCGTTCGACCTGATCTACGCCCGGCCGGGCCAGAGCCCGCAAGCCTGGGCCGCGGAGCTCACGGGCGCGATCGGGCGGGCCGCCGAGCACCTGTCGCTCTACCAGCTCACCATCGAGCCCGACACGATTTTCGAGCGCCTGCACAGGGCGGGCAAGCTCAAGACCCCCGACCCCGACCTCGCGCGCGCCCTGTGGGACGTGACGCAGGAGGTGACCGCCAAGCACGGCCTGCCCGCCTACGAGGTGTCGAACCACGCCCGTCCGGGCGCGGAGTCCCGGCACAACCTTGTCTACTGGCGCTACGGCGACTACGCGGGCGTGGGCCCCGGCGCGCACGGCCGCCTCACGACGCCCGCCGGCCGCAAGGCGCAGGCCACCGAGCGCCACCCGGAGATGTGGCTCACCGTGGTGGAGGGCGAGGGCCACGGGATCGTGTCGGAGGAGCTGCTGTCGGCCGAGGAGCAGGGCGACGAGTTCCTGCTGATGGGCCTGCGGCTGGCCGAGGGCATCGACCCCGCCCGCTTCGCCGCCCTGGCGGGCCGCCCGCTCGACGCGGGGCGCATCGCGTCGCTGCGCGCCGACGGCATGGTCGAGCAGACCGCCGACGGCCATCTCCGCGCCACCCCCGAGGGGTTCGCGGTGCTGGACGCCGTGGTGGCGGACCTGGCCGCGTAGGCCGCGGGCCCCGGTTCAGAGATCCCGCGCCTGGAGGAACCGCCGCCCCGTCCCCTCCAGCACGGCCGCGGTGAGCACGCCGCTCGCGAACGCTCCCGTATCGACGCCGATGCGGTTGGGCCGCGACTCGGGCTGGGGCGCGGGCGTGTGGCCGTGCACCACGACCTTGCCGAAGTCGGCCCGGGAGCGGAGGAACTCGGCCCTGATCCAGACGAGGTCGTCCGGGTCCTGCGCGTCCAGCGGCACGCCGGGGCGGACGCCCGCGTGGCAGAAGAAGTAGTCCCCTTCGGACGCGCTGAGCCGCAACCCGTCCAGGACGGCGCGGTGCGCGTCGGGCAGGGCCGCCCGGATCGCATCCCCGACGTTTTGGGCCGGCATGCGCAGGAGCGCCTCCAAGTCCAGGCCGTAGGCGCGCAGGGTCGCGTCGCCGCCGTTGCGCACGAAGGTCGACAGGTCGAGCGTGCCGGCCAGCACGTCGCGCAGGATCTGCTCGTGGTTGCCCGTGAGCGCGAGCAGCGGCGTGGGCATGTCGCGGCGCGCCAGCCTGTCCAGAACCGCGGCCGCGTCGGGGCCGCGGTCGACGTAGTCGCCGAGCAGGATGGTCCGCGCCTCGCGGACGGGCCGGTCGCGGCAGTCCGCGGCGATCAGCTCGGCCATGCGGCCGAGCAGGTCGGCCCGCCCGTGGACGTCGCCAATCGCGTAGATCCGCACGCCGTCGGGCAGGCTCGGGCGGCGCGGGGCCGAGGCGTCCGTCACCGGGACCCGGCGCCCCCGCGCCGCGACACCGTCAGCGTCCGTCCAGCGAGCAGCGTCCGTCGGCCCGCTTGTACTCGGGCGGGTCGCAGGGGTTCAGGTCGAGCGGGCACTGTTTGACGCACCCGTTGGGCTGCAGGCCTTCGTTCGGGTTGAAGCCGTCGTTGCGCGCGTAGCGGTGGCGCGCGGGCTCGTCGTACCCGTCGCCGCCGTAGAACTGCGCCGAGGCCGCTCCCGGCAGCGCGGCCGCGAGGGCGGCGCCGGCCAGCGCGGCCCTGATCCATCCGATCGACATGATGTGCTCCATCGCGCGAGGGCGTGGGCCGCCCCCCGACGGGAGTGGAACGGCCGGCAGGCGCCGACGTTCCCCGCGCCCCGGACCGCCTCCGGCCGGAAAGCGCCTCAGCGCGGCGCCAGGATCATCACCATCTGCCGCCCTTCCATGGACGGTTCGGTCTCGACCTTGGCGATGCCCACGGTCTCGGTCTTCACGCGGTCGAGCAGGCGGTAGCCGATGTCCTGGTGCGCCATCTCGCGGCCGCGGAAGCGCAGGGTCACCTTGACCTTGTCGCCTTCCTCGAAGAAGCGGTGCACGGCCTTCATCTTGGTGTCGTAGTCGTGCTCGTCGATGCCGGGGCGGAGCTTGATCTCCTTGACCTCGACGATCTTCTGCCGCTTGCGCGCTTCCGCGGCCTTCTTCTGCTCCAGGAAGCGGAACTTGCCGTAGTCCAGGATCTTGCAGACCGGCGGGTTCGCGTTGGGCACGATCTCGACCAGGTCGAGGCCCGCCTCGGCGGCCACCTGCATCGCCTCGGTGATGTCGGTCCGGCCGCGGTTGCGGCCTTCTGCGTCGATGAGCTGCACTTCGCGGACGCGAATGTCGTTATTGATCTTCGGCCCGTCCTTTTGCGGAACCGGTGCGGCTTTCATCGGGCGGCGAATGGGTCTCTCCCGGGGTCGGAACTGTGTTGAAGGGACACGGCAAAACCCGCGGCTTCGAGCCACGGGACACGGCAGACGATCAACATGATGTGGCCGCGCCCGATGTCAACAGGCTTTTCGGTGGAAACCGGGCCGTTCGACCCCGTGTTGCACTCGACTTGAAGTTGGGCGATGAACCGGGACAATGACGGACGGGCGGGCGCGAAGGTTTTCCAAAAACCGGGGCGAGGGTGGCATGGCAGGTGGCGAGCGGACGGGCGAGGGGGAGATCGGCGGCTTGAAGGTCTTCATCGCCGAAGACGAGTCGCTGATCACCATGCTGCTCGAAGACATTCTCGACGAGCTCGGCTGCACGGTCGCGGGCTCGGCCCTGACGCTCAAGCAGGCCCTGGAGCAGTCGGAAACCGTGCAGGCCGACCTCGCCATCCTGGACATCAACCTGGGCGGCGACCCGATCTTCCCCGTGGCGACCAGGCTCGCCGAGCGCGGCGTGCCCATCGTGTTCGCCAGCGGCTACGGGGTCCACTCCCTCCCCGACGCGTGGCGCGACCGGCCGACGCTGCCGAAACCCTATTCGGCCGACCAGGTCGCGGACGCGCTCGCGGAGGTGGCGCGGGCCCGCGGCCGGTGAGCCGGCCCTTCTACACGCTGGACGTGTTCACCGGCACGGCGCTCGAAGG
Organism: uncultured Lichenihabitans sp.; assembly: GCA_964243035.1. Taxonomy (GTDB): domain Bacteria; phylum Pseudomonadota; class Alphaproteobacteria; order Rhizobiales; family Beijerinckiaceae; genus Lichenihabitans. The sequence goes on along the minus strand of CAXTDZ010000009.1, from coordinate 39,375 downwards.
CAACCCGCTCGCGGTGGTGCTCGACGCCGACGGGTTGAGCCCGGCCCGGATGCAGGCGCTCGCGCGCGAGTTCAACCTGTCCGAGACGGTGTTCGTGCTGGCCCCGCGCGACCCCGTCAACTCCGCCCGCGTCCGCATCTTCACGCCCGCGCGCGAGCTGCCCTTCGCGGGCCACCCGACGGTCGGCGCGGCCGTGCTGCTGGCCCAGCTCCGCGCCCCCGAGATCCTGGCGCGCCAGGACCTCGCGCTGGTGATCGAGGAGGAGGTCGGGCCCGTCCGCTGCATCGCGCGGACGGTGGGCAAGACCGTGCGGGCGAGCTTCACCCTTCCGCGCCTGCCCGAGCCCGCCGGTGAGGCGCCCCCGGCCGAGGCGGTGGCTGCGGCTCTCCACCTCCGGCCCGAGGACCTCGGCTTCGGGACCCACGCGCCCAGCCTGGTGTCGGCGGGCGTGCCCTTCCACTACGTGCCCGTGCGCGGCCTCGACGCGGCCGCACGGGCCTGGCCGGACCTCACGCGCTGGGCGGGCGTGTTCGGGGAGACGGGCGTCTACGTCTACACGCGCGAGGTCGCCCTGGCGGGCAGCCACGTCCACGCCCGCATGTTCGCCCCCGAGATGGGCATGGCCGAGGACCCCGCCACGGGCTCGGCCGCGGCGGGGCTCGCGGGCGTGTTGCTCGCGCACGAGCCCTTCGGTGACGGCGACCACACGGTGGTGATCGAGCAGGGCGTCGAGATGGGGCGCCCGAGCCTCGTCACGCTCGGCCTGGAGGTCGAGGGTGGCCGGCTCGCGGGCGGCTCGATCGGCGGCGCCGCCGTGGTGGTGAGCCGCGGGACGCTGGAGCTTTGAGCGACCCGGCGTTCACGGTCGAGCGGGTGGACGCGGTTGACTGCGCGCTGGAGCCGAGCCCGTGGCGCTTCGCGGCCGAGCGGGCTGCCGACGTCGACGCGCACTGGGCCAGGCTCACGGCCGCGCAGCCGCACCTGTTCAACGGCCGCGTGCTGCTGCTCCACCGCGGCGGTGTGGCGCGCGAGGTCGACGGCCGCGCCGTCTTCCGCGGCGCCTACCGCGAGGTCGAGTTCAAGGCCTTCCTGGCGTGGCGCGACTTCGGCCACCCGCCGAGCGACGTGCGCAACGCCTTCGCCATGGCGGCGCTCCGGGGCTCGGACGGCGCCTTCGTGCTGGGCGAGATGGGCGCCCACACCGCCAACGCGGGGCGCGTCTACTTCCCGTCCGGCACGCCCGACCGCGACGACGTGGTGGACGGGCGCGTCGACATCGAGGGCAGCGCCCGGCGCGAGCTCGCCGAGGAAACGGGGCTCGACCCGGACGCGCTCGCCTTCAAGCCCGGCTTCACCCTGATCCACGACGCGCTCCGCGTGTGCTGCATGAAGGCGGTCCACGCCCCCGAGCCCGCCGACGCGCTGGTGGCGCGCATCCACGCGGGTCTCGCCCGGCAGGCCCTGCCGGAGCTTTCCCGGATGCACGTGGTCCGGCGCGAGGCCGACATCACCCCCGCCATGCCGTTCTTCGTGGCGGCCTACATGCGCGACGCGTTCGCGGCTGCGGGACGCGGCTGACCGGAGCCGCGCACCCGGCCTGCCCGACGTTTCCCCCGCGCGGCGATGATCCTGTAGCCCCCGCGACGTCGACGCCCCGTGCCGCGAGAACCGGTCCGGTGCCGAGCCCCTCGCGCCCTTTGGCGACGCCAAGGTGCGGGGGCGGCGAGGAGGGGCCGGCGCAACCGGTCGAGGCCACGGCGGTTGCGCACCGGCTCGACGCGCCCCGGCCGCGGAGTTTCCACGTGTCGCGGGTGGCTGCGGCGCGGGTGCGCGCGTGACCCTTGCCCTTCGCGGCGGGAGGCCGTCCGGTGTTCTCCGGCAAGGCGATCGGGTGGCCATGAGGCTGGCCTCGCCGTTGCCCGCGGGCGCTTGGCTCGAAGCTGGCATGAACGACCGACGGCCGCGGCCTTGACGCCGAACCTCACCACCGATCGGGGGAGCCCCTTGCCCAACCTGCGCGTCGCCGTCGACATCGGCGGAACCTTTACGGACATCTGCATCCTGGACCAGGATGCCGGCACGATCCGCATCGCCAAGACGGCCTCGACCCCCGACCCGATCGACGGGGTCATGAGCGGGCTCTCGACCGCCGGGGTGAACCTGCCGGACGTCGTGCTGTTCTCCCACGGCACCACGGTGGCGACCAACGCGCTGATCACGCGCCGGCTGCCGCGCACGGCTGTCGTGTGTACCCACGGGTTCCGCGACGTGATCGAGATCCGCCGCGCCAACAAGGAGGACATCTGGGACGTCTACAAGGACGTGGCGCCCCCCTACGTGCCGCGCCGCGACCGCTTGACCGTGCCCGAGCGCGTGGACGCGGCGGGCCGGGTCGTCACCCCGCTCGACGAGGCCGCGGCCCGCGAGGTCGCGCGCGTGCTCAAGAAGCGCGAGGTCGCGGCGGTCGCGGTCTGCTTCATGAACAGCTACGCCAACCCCGCCAACGAGGCGCGCATGAAGGCGATCCTCGCCGAGGCGCTGCCGGGCGTGCCGGTCTCGACCTCCTCCGAGATCCTGCCCGAGATCTTCGAGCACGAGCGCTTCTCGACCACGGTGGTGAACGCGGCCCTCAGCCCCGTGGTGGTGGACTACACGACCCGGCTCGGCACCCGCCTGGCCGAGGCGGGCTACCGAAGCGACCTCCTGCTGCTGCACACGGGCGGCGGCGTCATGACGCCCGCGGGCGTGAGAGAGTTCGCGGGACGGCTCGCGGGCTCGGGGATCGCGGCGGGCGCCATCGCGAGCCGGCACATCGCGGCGCAGTGCGGCTTCCCCAACTCCATCGGCCTCGACATGGGCGGCACGAGCTGCGACGTGTCGCTCGCCTACGCGGGCCAGTCGCGCGTCACCAAGGACTGGTGGATCGAGTTCGGCTACCCGATCCGCTTTCCCTCAATCGAGGTGATGACGATCGGGGCGGGGGGCGGCTCGCTCGCCTGGGTCGACGAGGCGGGGTCCTTACGCAACGGCCCGCAGTCGGCGGGCGCCAACCCCGGGCCCGCCTGCTACGGCCGCGGCAACGCGGTGCCGACCAACACGGACGCTAACGTCACGCTGGGCCGGCTCGGCACCGAGCTCGCGGGCGGCAGCATCCGGCTCGACGCCGCCAAGGCGCGCGACGCGGTGCGGGCCGGGGTCGCGGAGCCGTTCGGGCTGGGCTTGGAGGAAGCCGCCGACGCCATCCTGCGCGTCGCCAACGCCAACATGGCGAACGCGGTGCGGCTCATCTCCATCAGCCGCGGCTACGACCCGCGCGACTTCGCGCTCGTGGCCTTCGGGGGTGCCGGCGCCCTGCACGGGGCCGACATCGCCAGGGAGCTGGCGATCCCCGCCGTGATCGTGCCCCCGCACCCCGGCATCACCTCGGCCCTGGGCTGCCTGCTGGTGGACGTCCAACACGACCTCGCGACCAGCTACCTGAAGGGCGCGGCCGAGGCCGACCCGGCCGCCATCGAGGCGGCGTTCGCGGCGCTGGAGCGGGAGGCCTCCGAACGCCTCGCCCACGAGAGCGTGGAACCCGCGGGCGTCGTCATGCAGCGCAGCGTCGACATGATGTACCAGGGCCAGTGGCGCTCGCTCGCGGTGCCGGCCCCGAGCCCCGTCACCGACCTGGGCCCGCTGGTCGAGGCCTTCCACCGGACCCACGAGCGCGAATACAACTTCCGCCGCGACAACGCGCCCGTGGGCCTGTTCCGCCTGAACCTCAAGGCGGTGGGCACCGTGCCCAAGGCGGAGCTCGCCAAGTCCGAGCCCACGGGCCTCGCCGCCGAGCCGAAGAGGCGCCGCCCCGTCTGGTTCGCCGAGACCGGCCGGGCCGACACGCCCGTCTACTGGCGGCCCGACCTGTCGCCCGGCGCCCGGATCGCGGGCCCCGCCGTCATCGAGCAGGTCGACTCCACCACCGTGGTGCCGCCCGGCTTCACGGCCGCGGTCGACGGATGGCTCAACATCGTCCTCCGACAAGCAGGTTTTGCCGAACCTGCTTACACCCCAGAAGGGGGGCAACGTTGATTTCGCTTCGAAAAAGCGAAATCAACGCTGCTTAGGGAGCCTGACCCATGTCCGACAGCGCGACGCTCGACCCCGTCACCTTCGAGGTGCTGAAGAACGCCTTCATCACGGCCGTCGACCAGATGGCCGAGCAGTTGCTGCGCACCTGCTATTCCTTCGTGATCTACAACCGCGACTTCTCCAACGCGCTCCACGACGCCAACGGCGACAGCGTCGCCCAGGGCAACGGCGACATCTCGGTCCACGTCGGCACGCTGCACTACACCTGCAAGGCCGTGATCGCCTTCTTCGCTGGCGACATGCGCGAGGGTGACGTCTACATGATCAACGACCCCTACGCGGGGGGCACGCACTTCTCCGACACGCGCCTGATCCGGCCCATCTTCGCGGGCGGGGAGATCATCGGCTACGCGCAGTCGAACGGCCACTGGTCGGACGTGGGCGGCTCGGTGCCGGGCTCCTTCGACGTCATGGCCAAGGACATGTTCAGGGAGGGCCTGCGCATCACCCCGGTGCGCATCGTCGACCGCGGCCGCTTCTGCCGCGACGTGGCGCACCTGATCGCGGCCAACACGCGCGACCCCGCCTCGATCATCGGCGACATGCAGGCGCAGGCGGAGGCCACCGCGGTTGCCGCGCGCGAGGTGCTGCGGCTCGTCGACAAATACGGCCGCGACACCGTGGTGGCCGGCATGGCGGCCGTCCAGGACTACGTGGAGCGCGCGGTGCGCCAGCGGCTGGCGGCGCTCCCCGACGGCTCCTGGGAGACCGTCGACCACATCGACCGCGACGTGTCGGGCGGCGAGGGCATGATCCCCATCCGGGTCAAGGCCACGATCGCGGGCGACCGCGTCACCTACGACTTTGCCGGCAGCCACCCCACCATCGGCTCGATCTACAACTCGGCCTTCGGCGCGACCTTCTCGGGCTGCGTGGCGGGCATGAAGACCTTCTTTCCCGACCTGCCGCTGAACTCGGGGCTCTACCGGGTGATCGACGTCGTGGCGCCGCCCGACACCGTGGTCAGCGCCGCCTGGCCCGTGGCCGTCACGGGCTTCCTGATGCCGTTCGAGAAGATCATGAACTCGATCTACGAGATCTGGTCCGGCATCATGCCCGAGCGGGCGGTGGCCTGCACCTTCAACCTCGAATACCTGCTCACCGGCGGCAACGACGCCCGCAGCCCCGGCAAGCCGATCTTCATGTTCTACGACTGGCTGCCGGGCGGCTGGGGCGGGCGCAACGGCCGTGACGGCGCCAACGTGACCCAGGCCTCGTTCGGCACCGGGATGCTGTCGCAGCCGGTGGAGGGCCAGGAGCGCGGCGCCCCGATCCTCACCACCGAGTTCGAGGTCGTGACCGACTCAGGAGGTCCCGGCAAGTGGCGCGGCGGGGTGGGGGCGCGCAAGGCCTCGGTGCTGCGCGAGGGCGAGAACACGGTGCTGTCCTACATCTGCGACCGCGAGCGCGCCGTGGTGTGGGGCATCAACGGCGGCCTGCCCTCCATGCCGCACGGGCTCCACCTGCGCCGCGCCGGCGCCGACCGCGACACCTGGCTGGGCTCGGTCTTCTCGGACGTGCCGCTCGCGCCCGGCGACCTGTTCAGCCGGCCGACCGCGGGCGGGGGCGGCTACGGCGACCCGCTCGACCGCGACCCCGAGAAGGTCAGGGCCGACGTGGTGGACGACTACGTGTCGCTGGCGCGCGCCGCCAAGGACTACGGCGTCGTCCTCAGGATCGTCGACGCGGACCTGTGCGCCTACGAGATCGACCACGCCGCCACGGCCGCCGCCCGCGCCGCCATCCGCGCGGCCCGCAAGGGCTGGCTGGAGGAAGCGCCCGAAACCGTGGCCGAGCGGTACCGGAAGGGCGAGGTCGACGTGCTGGACGCGGTGCGCCGCTACGCCGTGATCCTAGACTGGGGCTCGGGCGAGCTGATGCCGACCTCCACCGCCCAGTTCCGCGAGCAGATCCGCACCCGCTCGCTCGCGCACTGGCGGTGACGCGCGGTCCGACGCCGGTGAACGAAACCCGGATCCGGCCGACGATTGAGGGTTGCGGTGCCGGGGCGCTCCTCCCATGGTGACGTGTCCCGCGCCGGAACGCCGAGCCCGCGTTCCGCACCCCCTGCCAGCGCGGTCCGGGCCGCGCGGCGTCCGACGCGTTTGTCCGACCCACCCCCCGGGAGCCGCCTCACGATGAGCATGCCCGCCAAGACCTTGCCAGCCAAGACCTTGCCAGCCAAGACCTTGCCCGCCCACCTGTACCGCGACCCCGCCAACTACGAGCGGGAGCGGGCCGCCATCTTCACGCGGAACTGGTCGCTGTTCACCTGGTCGGGCCGCCTCAAGGAGCCGGGCGACTACGTGGCCGGCGTGCTGGCGGGCTATCCCGTCTTCGTGATGCGCGGCGACGACGGGCGGGTGCGCGGCTTCCACAACGTGTGCCGGCACCGCGGGGCCGCGCTGGTGGGCGACGGCGCCGGCCACTGCGGCCGCGCGGTCACCTGCCCCTACCACAGCTGGGCCTACGACCGGGCCGGACGCCTGCACAAGGCCACCGACTTCGGCGGCGACTACCGCTTCGACCCGGACGAATGGAGCCTGCACGCCGTCGACGTCGAGGAATGGCGCGGGCTGGTGTTCGTCCGCATAGCCCGCGGCGGGGCGAGCCTCACCGAATGGCTCGGCCCCATCGACGCCATGGCCGCCGACTACCCGCTGGAGGCCCAGCACCACTTCATGTCCAAGGACCGCGAGGTCGCCATCGACTGGAAGGCCTACGGCGAGAACTACCTCGAATGCTACCACTGCCGGGCCATGCACCCGGGCCTGTGCGCGTCCCTCGACATCGACCGCTACACGATCGACACCTACGCGCGCGACGGCGTCTTCCACCTGCACGCGCCCAAGCGCGACGGCGGCCTCACGCGGGGGCTCTACTTCTACCGCTTCCCCTACCTGATGCTGAACCTGTACGACTGGGGCTCGTCGATCGCCACGGTGGAGCCGCTCGGCCCCGGGCGCATCCGGCACGTTAACTGGTACCTGTTCACGGACGTGTCGCCCGCCAAGGCGGAGGAGAACCGGCGGTCGGCGGAGTGGTCCGCGCAGATCGTCTCGGAGGACATCGACATGGTGCTGGGCGTCCAGCGCAACCTGAACGCCGGGATCTACGACCACGGCCTGCTGTCGCCCAGATACGAGGGGGCGGTGCAGGCGTTCCAGACCATGGTCCGCGGGGCGCTCGACCCCGAGCCCGCGGTCTTCCGCACCGCCGCGGAGTGAGGGGGGCGGCCCGCGGCCTGGCCGCGGGCCGCCGGGCAGCAACCGTCAGGGCACGGCGGGCTTGGGGGCGGAGCCCGAAGTCCCGGCGGGCGTCGGGGGCTGCCGGGCCGCGGTTGCCGGGGGCACCGCGGGGATGGCGGCGGAGGTCGGGCCCGGCACGACCTCGCCGTTGGCCTCGCAGGCGGCCATGAAATCGGCCTGGCTCTGGACGCCGTCGATCTTGTCCCGCGTGGCTCCGTATTCCGCGGCGCAGGTTTCCGGCGTTTTGGCCCGGCAGGGCGAAACGCCCAGGACGGCAAGGCACGCGCACGCAACGGCAAGTCGCATCAACAGGGTTTCCTCCGGCCAACGCCAGTCAAGCCGCTGAAGGCGCGAGCGGTTCCTGTTGCGCGTGAGGTGCCGGGAAAGGCCCGACGCCGGCTGGCTTGCCGCCCCCGGCCCGCGCCGGCGGTGGCGACCGGGACCGCCCGGGCAAGCGCCCCCGCAGGATGGCCGCCCCGAGCGCGCCGGAGCGGGATCTTGACCGTGCCGGCCGACAGTGCTTAGTCTCCGTCCATTGTAAAAAATTCGTCCTTCTTAAGGCGCTTTGCCATGGCCGACAGTGGTCAGAAGTTCATCAAGCGGAATCGTCCGCCCCGCGTCCACATCACCTACGAAAACCCCACCAACGTCGAAGAAAAGATCGAGCTTCCCTTCGTCATGGGGGTGATGGCCGACCTGTCGGGCAACGCGCCGGGGGTCGAGAAGGACACGGTCGACAAGCGCAAGTTCGTCGACGTCGACATGGACAATTTCGGCGGGCGGATGCGGGCCATCAAGCCCGGGGTGTCGCTGCGCGTGGCCGACAAGCTGACGGGCTCGGGCAAGCAGCTTCCCGTCAGCCTGACCTTCGAGAGCATGGACGACTTCCGGCCGGCCGGCATCGCCAAGCAGGTGCCCGCGATCGCCAAGCTGCTCGAAGCCCGCACGCAGCTCACCAACCTCTTGCGCTACATGGACGGCAAGGCCGACGCCGAGCAGCAGCTCCAGAAGCTGCTGGGCAACCGCGAGCTCATGGAAGCCCTTCGCGACCGCCCCGCCGGCCAGACGAAGCCCGAGACGCCCTGAGCGAAGGGCGCGCGCGGGGCCCCGGCCCCGCGGTTTTTTTTCCCAAAGATCCGTTCGGTGACGTCTGACGGACGCCGGCCCCGGGACACCCCGGCCGGCGCGCGACCTCGAAAAGGTGGGCGAGCCATGGTGGAAGCGGCGCAGCAAACCGAGAAGCAGGCAGGGGTGGCGCTCGCCGAGGCGGACGAGTTCGCCTCCGTCCTGAAGCAGACCTTCAAGCCGCGGACGGAGCGGGCCGAGGTCGAGGTCGAGAACGCGGTCTCGACCCTGGTGAAGCAGGCCCTCGACGACGAGACCCTCGTCAAGCCCGAGGTCGTCGAGACCATCAAGGAGATGATCGCGCGCCTCGACGAGACGATGTCGGACCAGGTCAACGAGATCCTGCACGCCCCCGAGTTCCAGCAGATCGAGAGCGCCTGGCGGGGCCTCCACCACCTGGTGATGAAGTCCGAAACGGACGCCCAGCTCAAGATCAGCGTGATGAACGTGTCCAAGCAGGAGCTGTACCGGCACCTGCAGCGCTTCCCCAACGCGGCCTGGGACCAGAGCCCGCTGTTCAAGAAGGTCTACGAGCAGGAGTTCGGCCAGCTGGGCGGCCAGCCCTACGGCTGCCTGATCGGCGACTACCAGTTCAGCCACCTGCCCGCCGACGTGCAGCTCCTGCGCGACATGAGCAAGATCGCGGCCGCGGCCCACGCGCCCTTCTTCGCCGCCGCCGACCCCGTGCTGATGGGCATGGACAGCTGGCGCCAGCTCGCCGACCCGCGCGACCTCTCCAAGCTGTTCGACACGCCCGAGTACGCGGCCTGGAAGAGCCTGCGCGATTCCGACGACTCGAAATACGTGGGGCTCTGCCTCCCCCGCGTGCTGTCGCGGCTGCCCTACGGGGCCAAGGGCGAGCCGATCGACGAGTTCGGCTTCGAGGAGGACACCGACGGGCACAACGGCGAGAAGTTCGGCTGGATGAACGCGGCCTACGCGATGGCCGCCAACATCAACCGCGCCTTCAAGGAATACGGCTGGTGCTCGCAGATCCGCGGCGTGCAGTCGGGCGGCGAGGTCGACAGCCTGCCCCTGCACGTCTTCCCCACCGACGACGGCGGGGTGGACCAGAAGTGCCCCACCGAGATCGCCATCTCGGACCGCCGCGACGCGGAACTGTCCAAGGCCGGCCTGATCGCGCTGGTCCACCGCAAGAACACGGACCGGGCGGCCTTCATCGGCGCCCAGTCGCTCTACCGCCCGCGCGCCTACCAGAACAACCCGCAGGCGACCGCGTCGAGCGAGCTGTCCGCCCGGCTCCCCTACATGTTCGCGTGCTGCCGCTTCGCCCACTACCTCAAGGTCATGGTGCGCGACTGGGTGGGGCGCAACCTGGAGGAGGAGCAGCTCCAGCGCAAGCTGGAGAACTGGATCACCGACTACATCGACGGTGACCCCAAGAACTCGGACGAGAACACCAAGGCGCGCCGCCCGCTCGCGGGCGCCAAGATCACGATCAAGCCGAACGAGGAGAATCCCGGCTACTACAACGCGCTGTTCGAATTGCGTCCGCACTTCCAGTTGGAAGGCATGGACATCGGCCTGCGCCTGGTTTCCCGCGTCGAGAAGACGTGAGCGGGCGGCCGCACGCGGCCGCCCATCCTTAGCGTCAACGATTTCAGTTCAAGACCTTTAAAGGGGTGACGTCATGGCGATGGACATGTTCCTCAAACTCGACGGCGTCGAGGGCGAGGCGATGGACAGCAAGCACAACAACGAGATCGACGTGCTGTCGTGGTCGTGGGGGATGAGCCAGTCGGGCACGACCCACACCGGCGGCGGCGGCGGCGGCGGCAAGGTCAGCGTCAACGACCTCAGCGTGATCAAATACGTCGACAAGTCGACCGCGACGCTGATGCGCATGTGCACCACGGGCAAGCACATCTCCAAGGGCAAGCTGACGGTCCGCAAGGCCGGCGACAAGCCGCTCGAATACATCACCATCGATCTCGAGGAGATCATCATCACGCAAGTCAGCTCGGGCGGGGCGAACGGCGAAGACCGGCTGACCGAGAACGTGACGATGAACTTCCGGAGCTTCGACTACAAGTACCAGAAGCAGAAGAAGGACGGCTCCCCGGACGGCGGGCCGGTGACGCTGAACTGGGACATCGCGGCCAACAAGGCCGCGTAAGGGGGGCGTTAAGGCTTCGAAGCCGGGTCGACCCGGCCGGTTTGCCTTTTCCCCGCGGGCTAACGGACTTACACGTCTGTGTAGCTGGGCCGTTATGCCCTTCGCCCCGCTGTGCGGGGAGAAGGTGCCCGACAGGGCGGATGAGGGGGCCCGCACGACGCGTGTTCCCACCCTCATTCGTCTTTCGGATACCTTCTCCCGCCCGGGGCGGTGGAAGGGCATGACCGGCACAGGCTGAGGTCTGTGAATATCGTAGCTCCTCGGGGAGAAGGTGGCTGGCAGGCCGGGCGGGGCAGAGGCGCGAGCGGCCCGGCCCCTCATCCGCCCTGTCGGGCACCTTCTCCCCGCAAGCGGGGCGAAGGAAATGACCTGGGCACGGCGGGAACGACCCGACGTTGGAGCGGGGGAGGAGTCGGAATGGCGGCGGGGCGTTCCAGGCTGAACCGGCTGAGCCCGCCCCTCATGCACGTTTTCCGCGAAGCCCACGCGCGCCGGTTCGAGGGCGAGGACGCCGAAGCGCCGGCCGTCCGGTCCAAGGGGTTGCGCGTCACCATCTCGGAGCGCGACCTCCGGCGCGAGGTGCAGCGCGACCTGGAGCGCCTGATGAACTGCGTCGCGCTCGAATCCACCCTGCCGCTCGACGACTTCCCCGCCGTGCGGCGCTCGGTGCTCAACTACGGCTTCCCCGACCTCGCCCACCTCACGCCCGACGGGGCGGGGGCGGCCGACCTCGCGGGCCGGATCGCCCGCGCGCTGGTCCTGTTCGAGCCGCGCCTCGCGGAGGGGACGGTGCGCGTGACGCGCGGCCAGGAGGCGCCCACCGACGGGCTGCTCGCGCGCTTCCACATCGCGGCCGACCTCGTCTGCGACCCCCAGAACGTCGCGGTCGAGTTCGTGGCCGACGTCGAGGTGCAGAGCGGCAAGGTCGCGGTCGGGCGGCGCTGACAGGCCGTGAACCGCGAGTTCCTCGACCTCTACAACCGGGAACTCGGCCTTCTCTACGAGCAGGCCAGGGACTTCGCCGAGGAGCACCCCGGCATCGCCGACCGGCTGGGCGGCCTGGTGCGCGACCGCATGGACCCGATGGTCGACGGGCTCCTCCAGGGCACGGCCTTCATGGCGGCCCGCGTGCAACTCAAGATCAAGCACGAGTTCCCCGAGTTCACCCAGAACCTCCTCGACCAGCTCCTGCCGAACTACCTGGCGCCGTCCCCGTCCGCGGCGCTGGTCCGGGTCGAGCCCCCTTGGGGCGACCCGGGCCTGCGCGACGGGCGCACGCTCCCGCGGGGCGCCGCGCTCGACTCCGTCTACAGCCCCAAGGGCAGCCGCGTCGCCTGCCGCTTCCGGTTGACGGCCCCGATCGAGCTGTGGCCCTTCCACGTCACTGCGGCCGCCTACCTGTCGCAGCCGGGCCAGTTGCGCGCGCTCGGCATCCCCGCTGGCCCCACCGCGCTGGCCGCGCTGCGCCTGACGCTCACCGTCCGCACCACGGCGCTCGGCGGCGAAGAGGAGGCGTCCGCCGAGCCGGCCTCCTGGTTCAAGGGCTGCCGGGCCGAGCGGCTCCGGTTCCACTTCGTGGGGCCCGAGGCGGAAGCCGCCACGCTCTGCGAGCAGGTGTTCGCCCATCGCACGGGCGCCTGGGTCCGCCACCTCGACCGGTTCGGCAACCCGGTCGTGACGGAGCTCGGCCGCGACGACCTGGCCCCGGTCGGCTTCGACGAGGACGAGTCCCTGATCCCCAACGACACGCGCGTGTTCGGCGGCTTCGACCTGCTGCGCGACCTGTCGCTGCTGCCCGCAAAATTCTGCGGCATGGACCTGCTCCGCTTCGACGCCGTCACGGCGGGCCTGCCCTGCCGCACCGCCGACCTGGTGCTCGCCTTCGACCAGGTGGACGCGCGCCTGGCCGCGCTCGACGCCCGCGCCGTGGCGCTCTACGCCGCGCCCGCCGTCAACCTGTTCGAGGTGGACTGCGACCGCGTGCCCATCCGCACCCGCGAGCACGAGCACCAGGTGGTGCCCGACCGCTCCAACCCCACCGCCTTCGAGCCGCACCGCGTGCTCGGCGTCCACGCCCACGTGCGGGGCGTCCGCGACCGGATGCCGGCGCTGCCGCTCTACGCGGCCCAGATGGGGGAGGGGGGAGGCAACGGGCTCTACTTCACGCTGCGCCGCACCCCCCGGCAGCGCACCGCGGCCGAGCGCGCCTACGGCTCGGTGTCCGACTACGCCGGGACCGACATGTTCCTGTCGCTCGTCGAGCCGGCGGGGATCGACGACGCGTCCTCGGTGGCGGAACTCAGCGTCAGGGCGCTCTGCTCCAACCGGCACCTGGCCGAGCTGCTGCCCACGGGCAGCGCGCCGTCGGACTTCAGGTTCGTCGACGACACGTCGCTGCGCGTGGTCTGCGTGCAGGGGCCGACCCGGCCGCGCCAGCCCGTGGTGGCCCAGCTCCGCGGGCGCGGCGAGGTCGCGAGCACGGGCGCGGTGGCCTGGCGGCTCGTCAACATGCTGGCCCTGAATCACCTCGGGCTGGTGGAGCGCGGGGCCGGGCACGACGGCGTTGCGCTGCGCGAGATCCTGTCGCTGTTCGCCGACCTCTCGGACCACGCCCAGGCGCGCCGCGTCCGCGGCGTGCGCGGGGTCGACGCCCGGCCCGTCAACCGCCGCGTGCGCCGGGGCAGCGGGGTGGGGGTCGCGCGCGGCACCGAGGTGAGCGTGCTGGTGGACGAGGCCGCCTTCGAGGGGTCCAACCCCTTCCTGCTGGGCGCCGTGCTCGACCGCTTCTTCGCCGAATACGCGGGCTTCAACCACTTCACCGAAACCGTGATCCGCTCCACCAGCCGCAGCGGCGAGCTTGCCCGCTGGCCGGTCCGCACCGGCCTCAGGAGGCCGCTGTGAGCTACCTCGACGCGCTCGCGCGCGAGCCGTGGCGCTTCGACCTGTTCGCGGTGCTGCGCCGCGTGGAGCGCAGCTTCGAGCGCGCGAACCCCGAGCGGCCGCGCCTGGGCGACGGGGCGTCGCGGGCGGACGAGGCGCTCGCGCTGGGCGACCGGGTGCTCGCCGTGGCGCTCGGGCAGGACCCCTTCCTGAGCTTCCCGGACGCCACCATCAGCGACGTGGCGGTGGGCCCGGACCGCCTCGACATCCGCAGCCGCTACCTCGGCTTCTTCGGCCCGCAGGGGGCGCTGCCGCTGGCCGTCACCGAGGAGGCCTACCAGTTCCTCCAGGCCCGCGACCGCGACTTCGTCCGCTTCCTGGACCTGTTCGCGGGCCGCTTCCACCAGCTGTTCTTCCGCGCCTGGGCCGACGCCCGGCCGGCCGCCCAGCACGACCGGCCCGCCCAGGACCGGTTCGCGGCCTACGTGGGCTCCGCGGTGGGCCTGGGCTCGGCGCCCTTCCGCGACCTCGACGCCGTCCCGGACCTCGGCAAGCTCGCCTACGCGGGCCTGCTGGCCCCGCAGGCGAAGTCGGCCGCGCGCCTGCGCCGCGCCATCACGGGCCTGTTCGGGGTGCGGGCCGAGGTCGATGAATTTGTGGGCTCCTGGCTCGCCATCGAGGGCCCGGACACCACGCGGGTGGGCGCCCGCAACAGCCGGCTCGGCGTCGAGACGCTGATGGGCCGCGGCGTGTTCAGCGTGGGCGACAAGATCCGCATCACGGTGTTCGTCCCCAACGCCCGGCAGTACGCCCGCTTCCTGCCGGGCGGCGACCACTGCGTGCAACTCGCCGACCTCGTGTTCTTCTACGTGGGCTGCGAGCTCGATTGGGAGGTCGAGCTGGCGCTTCCCGTGGGCGAGATCGCCCCGGTGCAGCTCGGGCGCGCGGGGGCCCTCGGCTGGACGTCGTGGATGCTGCGGCGCGGGCAGGGCGGCACGGCCTGGCGGCGGGACGCGCACGTCCGCCCCGCCGACCGCGCGGGGCGGGGGCAGGGCGGGGCAGGGGGCGGGGCCCGCCCCTGAGCGGGGTCCTAAGGGGGAAGCCGATGGTCGACATCAGTCTCGAAACCGTCACCGGCAAGCTCAACCGGGTGGGCTACGACGCCTTCATCCAGGCGCTGCGCCATGCCAAGGGCGCGGGCAACCGCAACGTGGAGCTGGCGCACTGGCTCATTGCCCTGCTCGGGCAGGAGGCGACCGACGTGGGGCTCGCGGCCGACCATTTCGGGCTCGACCGCGGCAGGCTCTCGGCCGACCTCGCCCGCGCGGCCGCGGGCTTCCGCAGGAACGAGACCGAGATGCCCGGCATCTCCAACACCGTGGTCGACCTGCTCGACCGCGGCTGGCACTACGCGACGCTGTTCTTCGGCGAGGTGCAGATCCGCAGCGGCCACGTCCTGGTGGGCGGGCTGAAGTCGATGGAGCTCCGGCGCGCCTTCACGGCGCTGTCGCCCGAGTGGGGCCGCATCGACGCCGACGCGCTGGCCAGCGGCTACGAGGCGATCTGCGGCGCCTCCGCGGAAGTCAACCTGCGCCCCATGGACGGGGCGGGCCTCGCGGCCCCCGGCACGCCCGGCGCCGCCTCGCCCGCGGGCGCCAAGGGCACCACGGCGCTCGACCGCTTCTCGCAGGACCTGACGGCCCGCGCGGCCGAGGGCGGCATGGACCCGGTGCTGGGCCGCGACGACGAGATCCGCCAACTCGTGGACGTGCTGATGCGGCGTCGGCAAAACAACCCGATCCTCACGGGCGAGGCGGGCGTGGGCAAGACCGCGGTGGTGGAGGGCTTCGCCCAGCGGGTGGCGTCGGGCGACGTGCCACCGCCCTTGAAGGGCGTCACCGTGCGGGCGCTCGACATCGGCCTCATGCAGGCGGGCGCCTCCATGAAGGGCGAGTTCGAGCAGCGCCTGCGCGCCGTGATCGACGAGGTCCAGGCCTCGCCCACCCCCGTGATCCTGTTCATCGACGAGGCGCACACGCTGATCGGCGCGGGCGGGGCCGCGGGCACGGGCGACGCCGCCAACCTCCTGAAACCCGCGCTCGCGCGCGGCACCCTGCGCACCATCGCGGCCACCACCTGGGCCGAGTACCGCCAGCACATCGAGAAGGACCCGGCCCTGACCCGGCGCTTCCAGCCGGTCCAGGTCGACGAGCCCGACCCCGCGCGCTGCCGCGACATGCTGCGCGGCATCCTGGGGCCGATGGAGAAGCACCACAGGGTGCGCATATCCGACGCCGCGATCGTGGCCGCGGTGGAGCTGTCGAGCCGCTATATCCCGGCCCGGCAGCTCCCCGACAAGGCCGTGAGCCTGCTCGACACGGCCTGCGCGCGGGTCGCGATCAGCCAGGCCGCGGTGCCCGCGGCCGTGGCGGACCTCGGGGTGGCCATCGCGGCGCGCGAGGCCGAGAAGGCCGCGCTGGTGAGCGACCGCGACCTGGGCTCCGCAGTCGACGAGCGCGTGGAGGCGATCGACGCCGAGGTGGCGGGCCTCAAGGACCGGCTCGCGGTGCTGCAGGGCGAGTGGGAGGCCGAGCGCGCGGTCGTGGCCGAGATCGCGGCGTTGCGCGAGAAGCTCGGCACGCCGGGCGCCGAGGACGCGCGGGCGGGGCTGAAGACCAAGTTCGCGGCGCTGGAGGCGATCGACCCCGAGAAGCGCATGATCTACCCCCACGTCGACGCGCCCGCCGTGGCCTCCGTGGTGTCGGACTGGACCGGCATCCCGGTGGGCCGCATGGTGCGCAACGAGATCGAGACCGTGCTGAACCTGGCCGACGTGCTGGAAAAGCGCGTCGTGGGCCAGCGCCACGGGCTGGAGATGATCGCCCGCCGCATCGAGACCAACCGCGCCGGGCTCGACAACCCCGCCAAGCCCATCGGGGTCTTCATGCTGTGCGGCCCCTCCGGGGTCGGCAAGACCGAGACCGCGCTGGCGCTCGCCGAAGCCCTCTACGGGGGCGAGGCCAACATGATCTCGATCAACATGTCCGAGTACCAGGAAGCCCACACGGTCTCGGGCCTCAAGGGCGCGCCGCCCGGCTACGTGGGCTACGGCGAGGGCGGGCGGCTGACGGAGGCCGTGCGGCGCAGGCCCTACAGCGTCATCCTGCTCGACGAGGTCGAGAAGGCCCACCCCGACGTCCACGAGGTGTTCTTCCAGGTGTTCGACAAAGGCATCATGGAGGACGGCACCGGGCGGCGGATCGACTTCAAGAACACGCTCATCATCCTGACCTCCAACGTGGGCACCGACACGATCATGGCGCTGGCCGCCCGGCCCGAGGTGGCGGCCGACCCGGAGGGGCTCGCGGCCGCGCTGCGGCCGGACCTGCTCGGGGTGTTCCCGCCCGCCCTGCTCGGGCGCATCGTGACGATCCCCTATTTTCCGCTATCGGCGGCCATGCTGGGCGGCATCGTCCGCCTCCAGCTCGACCGCGTCGCGGCCCGCGTGCGCGACGCGCAGAAGGCCGCGCTCGGCTACGACGACGCCGTGGTGGAGCACGTGGTCTCGCTCTGCAACGACCCCGACTCGGGCGGGCGGATGATCGACAACATCATCACCAACACGCTGCTGCCGGCGCTGTCGCGCGCGTTCCTGAAGCGGAGCCTCGCCAAGGAGGAGGTGCGCGGGGTGAGGGTCGGGGTGGCGGACGGGGCGTTCACCTACGCGTGGACGTGAGGGGCGCGTCACCCTCAACCCGATCCAGCAAAGGCCGGGGCTAACCATCTAGAACCGCAAATCTGTCGTTGCCGTTCAAGGTGTTAGCTGATTTTTGGCCCGGCCAAGATGAGATGGCGCGCCTAGACGGCGAGACTTCGAACGAATTGTTTAAGACCCTCGCTGATTGGAGCACCTATCTCGAACATTACCAAATCAGCGGTTCCCAGACGAAAGACGACCTCGGACCCCAGCCATGAAGGCTCGTCAGGTTGGGTCTGGGCTGGCAGAAACGTTCGCTACTGCCGCTGCAGCCAAGGCGATGCCCGAGGCGATGCGACCCGCTTCGGCCGACGCGCAGTCTGACCGCGGTGAGGCTCCACCAACCCGCCCGTTTTCCATACGCCTGACTGACGCCGAGCGAGAAGCACTGCGGCTGGCGGCCGGAACGAAACCCATCGGCACGTTCGCGCGGGAACGGCTGCTGGACACGGCGACCCGGCGGAAGGCGACGCGGAGACCGGCGTCAGACACGGCGATGCTGGGCCAGATCCTTGCAACCCTCGGCAGGTTGGGTCTCAGCTCAAGTCTAGCGGAACTCGCGACGGCCGCGCGCTTGGGCACGATCGCGATCACGCCGGACATGGAAGCGCGGCTTCTCGCCGTCTGCGCCGACATCCAGGACGTGAAACGCATGCTGCTCCGGGGACTCGGGCTCGCGGAGGAGCGACACCGATGATCCTCAAAGGAAGCCAGCGTGGCGGCGCGCAGCAGTTGTCTGTCCACCTGCTGCGCACGGACGAGAACGACCATGTCAAGCTGCACGAGGTCAGGGGGTTCGTCGCCGACGACCTCGGCGGGGCGCTGCGGGAGGCCTACGCGATCAGCAAGGGCACCCGCTGCCAGCAATTCCTGTTCTCATTGAGTCTGAGCCCTCCGGAACGGGAGCGTGTGCCGGTCGAGGCCTTCGAAGAAGCGATCGACGTTATCGAAGGCAGGCTCGGCCTGCGCGGTCAGCCCCGAGTCGTCATCTTTCACGAGAAGAACGGGCGCCGCCACGCGCATTGCGTCTGGTCCCGCATCGACGCTGATGCGATGCGGGCGATCAACCTCCCGCACTTTAAGCTCAAGCTGCGGGACGCGTCGCGAGAGCTCTTCATCGAGCACGGCTGGCACATGCCCGCGGGGTTGGTGAACAGCGCCGAACGCGACCCGCGCAACTTCACGCGGGCCGAATGGCAGCTGGCCAAGCGCGCGGAGCACGATCCCGCCACCTTAAAGGGGGCTTTCCAGGACTGCTGGGCGATCTCGGATTCCCGCAAGGCCTTCGCACAGGCCCTGGCCGCCCGCGGCCTCTACCTCGCCCGGGGCGATCGGCGCGGCTTCGTCGCGGTCGACGTCAGGGGCGAGGTGTTCGCCATCGCGAGGTGGACGGGGTTGAAGGCCAAGGCCCTCGAGGCGCGGCTGGGCGACCCCGACGAGCTGCCCAGCGTCGAAGAAACGAAGGTCATGATCGCCGACCTACTCAAGGGCGTGCTCGGCCGGCAGCGCGCCGAGGCGGAGGCCGCGTATCAGGAGAGGCGTGCCCCCGTGCTGGCGAAACAGGCCACGCTCCGCGAAGCCCAGCGCAAGCGGCGCGCCGAACTGCGCACCGCTCAGGCGCAGCGATCCGTAGCGGAAGCGCAGGCCCGGGCGGCCCGGTTTCGGCGCGGCCTGCGCGGGGTGTGGGACCGCCTGGTCGGACGCCACGCACGCGTGAGGCGGGAGAACGAAGTCGACGCCGTCGGGGCGGAACGCCGCGACGCGCTGGAGCGCGAGGCCCTGATTCAGGACCAGCTCCGGGAGCGGCGCCTCATCAACGTCGAGGTCAGAACCATGCGACGCGTGTTTGAGGCGGAGCTGGCCGACATCCACCGCGAGGTCGCCGAGGTCGACCGGCCGCTACGCCATGCGGACGTGGAGGACACGGACAAGCGCACCCCCGCGCCGGGGCGCCGCAACCGGCGCAGCCCCACCCCGAAGCCGTAATCCCAGCCGGGTCTGACGATCCACTCAATAGCCAAGGAGGACATCATGCCGTCGAGAAAGAAAACCTGACGCATGCCGCCGGAACCGCCGAAGAGCGCGACCGAGGGATCGGCCTGGGTACGCAGGTACGTGATCGACCTGTACGACCGTCGGGATGGGGAAGCGGCCAACTGGCAGCTCATTGCGGAAACAGCCTTCAAGGTCGACCTCGAAGCGATCGATCAGGCGCCGAATAGCCAGCGTCGCGTCGACGCGCTCGGACGACTCCATGTTGCCGCTTACGATCGCCTGGCTCAAGCCGACAGAGTGTAGGGTCGGGATACTCGGGCGTGAGGCCGACTTGGTCCAGTTGGTCCAACAAATATCCGTTTCGTAGGATAGATCAATAAAAGCCGTGCCATTGTCGCCCTTGCGGCTTGGCATGATCGGACCGCATCTGCCGGTGTCGTGGAGAACTCCAGCCGAATCTACGCGACCAAGAATTGACCAGAGTCCCCCACAGGTCCAGCCGCGCATGAACCTTCCCTTATGCGCGGTTTCCTCCCCATTCCTAAATCGGTGATCCGAAAAGGGCTAGATCGCGTATAAATGTACGCGCATGATGTTGCGCATGAAAATCGGCTACGCGCGGGTATGACGAAGGATCAAACCCTTGCCCTGCAGCATGATGCGCTGTGGGCGGATGGGTGCGAGGTCATCCACGACGACAAGCTGTCCGGCGTGGCCGTGAAGCGTCCGGGCCTCAAAGCTGCCCTTGCGGCATGCTCGGCGGAGGACGTGCTGATCGCTTGGAAGCTCGATCACCTCGGCCGTTCCATGGCGGAACTGTGCGTGCTTCTCGATGATCTGACGATCCGAGCGTCGGCCTCAAGGTGCTGACCGGCAAGGGCGCGGTAATCGACTCCACCCGGCCGGAGGGGCGGCTGTTCTATGGAATATTCGCTGCCTTCGCGGAGTTTGAGCGGGAGCTGATCCGCGAGCGCACCGTGGCGAGCATCCATGCCGCCAGGCGGGCCGGGAAGCGGCTCGGTCCTCCGGTGCGGCTCGACGCCGAGAAGGCCGCCCTAGCGCAGAGGCTGATAGCCGAGGGGCAAGGCAAGGCGGCTGTGGCGCGGATAATCGGCGTCGAGCCGGCAACGCTGCGGCGCAAGCTCAATGGCTTACGCTCGTAGCGCGACCCCATTTTCATTGTGCTCGACCCAATAGCGCCCGTCACCTGATAGATCGACCGCGACCACACGCGCTTCGGCCGGCAGTGATCCTGTGCCGTTCGTCCAACGCTGGATAAGACCGGGCCAAACCTCTGTCTCGTGCCAGCCATCAGATGAGAGTGTGTCGAGTTCGACCTGTATGCCATCAAGCCGCAACGTCTTGATCGCAACCCCGAGGTGTCTGCTGTCACTGCTGGCGGGATCACCGTGGCACGGCACGAAGCTGCGCGAGGCCAACGCAATCCGTTTACACTCCGACGGTAGATAGAACGCGAAGCGCCTGTCCCCGAGCAAGATGGGCTCAATCCGATTTCCATCAGCAAGCAGGTGTAAGTCAGGGTCGGTAGTTGTGCTGTGTCCTAACGCCGCGACACGGGTCAGCAGTCGGGCTTTGACCGCCTCGACCTCCGGTCCTGCCTTGAGAATTGGGGCACAGGTATCAGCCTCATGCCGAGGTTCGAAGTTAGGGTACAGCTCCAGGAATGAGCCGCCATTTTTGAAAGCGGTGCGGTTGCCAGTGTCGAGGTAGCTCTCGGCGGGCAGGCCTTCAGCAAGGATCACATCATGGCTGTCCAACTCGACATGCCAGTAGGTGACGGTATCGACAGGCACCTGCTCCACGGTGACGCCATTGATGAGCACGCAGACAGGCATGAGAACGCCGTCCAAGAATAAGTTATGGCCGGGGCTCAACCATAAATCGCGCAAAGGCTGACTTGGACCAAAGGCCCCGGCTGAAACGCGGACAGGCTGGACTGCCAGTGGATCGGGATGGCGACGCAGGTCAAGACGGCGATGGCCGATCCAGCGTACAGATCGGCAGGCACCAGAGGCCGTTACAACCACGTCACCTGCTGTAAGGCACTCAACCGCCATCCATCCATCAGAGGTCTTGATTTGAGTTCCAGCGACATAACATGGAACGACATTCTCAATGATTTCAAGCTTAATATCTGGAAGTGTAACCTGTTCGCCATTTTGTGGAGCGACACTTATAGGATGAAACGTTATGATCTCCAAATGCTCACCTAAGCTACTACTGTTTGGTACGAAATTAGCAACAAGGCTTTCAGCATCTTGCTGAATATTTTGACCAGGGGAATAATCGATGCCATGGTCAAATCGATAGCCGCTAATATCGAAAGTCCCGGTTAAATTATCTCTGTACTCATCAGGAACATCACTGTCGCCAAAATATACAGGTAGTGAATAGTAGGCAGTCGTTCCCCGTTCAACCGTACCTAGATCCAAAGTCCACACTGACCCCGAATGTGGAAGGGAGTTTCCATATTCATCCTCAAACTCTGGCTCGGCATAATCGTTAACATAAACTGCCGTAAAGGGGTCAGAACCGCTGACTCCTTCTGCTTTTACATTATCTAGTTCATCATCATGGCTTAATAAGTCAAGATTTGTTGGCCCTACGTTATAGTCGGCACCTGCCGTGCTTGTGTCAACGTTGAACTCCACAGTTGCACTTTGTCCAGCAGTCAATGTAATCGGAGAAAAAACAGGGTCAGTGATATCTAAATGCGTTCCTGGCTGGCCACTACCGTTACTCTCAATTACAAGAGAGTCCGGCAGTGAACCCGACGTTGTGTTGGTGATAGTGGCGGAGAAAGAACTACTTACATCACCAACATGGAATACCTGCTCGCTACTTTGGAATTCGACATCAGCCACAGCAGTCTGATACACGTTTCCTTTTACATCAGCAGCAATGCCGATTGCGTCCGACAAAGCGTTGATTGTAATTGGTAGTTTTCTTTCATCCTGTCCAGATTCATTACCAAAGAAGCTATCGAATGAAGATACACTAAATCCATTAATATTGTTTCCTTCTGAGTTAAAATATGCATCGTAGTCTTGACCACTAGGAGACTCAACTTCTATAAGTTTTTGATATTCAGAATTTTCGCTTGAGTCTGGTTCATCTAAAACTGATGCACTATTCTCCAAAGTGGAAAAGGGATTGACATCCAATCCGCCAACTCTGTAAGCTGGAACTTCAAATATAAGACTTGGTATTGTGATTACTTGTGTAAAATACTGATCTGAACCATTATCTAGATTTGGCAAAGTTACGACTGTTTTCCCCGCTTCGCCGCTGCCTTTAGGGCCAGACCAGTACGAAGTGGCAGATGCGCCATTGCTTCCGTACCGGGTTAGTTCCGACGAGCCATCGGCATTTTCGACATCCATTGATGTCGGATTGCCTGTGCCGTTAGGTCCGCTATAACTTGTTGACTTTGACGAACCATCCGACATAAAGTCGGTGATTTGTGATGTATTATCAGCATTTTCCTGATCTTTTTTTGTAAGAATTCCTGTTTCATGTGATCCAGAAAACGTTTTGTCTATACTTGATCCATCAGCAAAATACTCAACTTGATGCGACCCGTTAATACCTGGATCGTCGTAAATAATGTTTATAAACTTGCTTTCGATATCTGCTTGTATTGAAATATTTCGGCCGTCAGATGGCCTCTCAAGCTCATGCGTGCCTTGACCCGCAACATTACTTATAAAAAAACTTGAGAATTGTCGTCGGATATTGTCGCTAGAGACACAGACCCATCCTTACTGTCAACTAGCAGACTCAGTCCACCACTTGCTTTTTCAGCATCGGAAAGAAGGCCAGAGTTAACTGCATAGTTCCCGTCATTATCAACCTCAAACGACGATAAATCATTGTTGTATTCGGGAGTATCAAGGACACGATCTTGGCGATTAAATATCTCTTGATCCTCTCCAGCGTTAAGCGGAGTCGAGTTGAAAAGCAGATCGATAACTACCCCGCCAAGCCCACCGGCGACATCAGTTAGTAGTTTCAGCGCATCGCCTCCAAGCGAGGCAAGTATTCCTTCGGCTTCTACAGCTTGAGGTGTTTCTAAAAGAGCTGATGTGGCATCGGAAAAGCCCAGAGAGTCTAATGTTTCAGCAGTTTCAGCACTGCTTGGATGTAAAGCTAATGCGTTATACACTTCGCTTGAAGTAATAGCATTGCCATCCTCATCTAGATAAACTCCGCCGTTATCGAGGGCCGAACTCCACGATTTTTCGGCAGAAGAAACTAACTCTTGTGCAGCTTCAGGGAAATCATTCCTTGAAATGCCATTTAAAGAACTTATTAATTCGTTATCAATTACACCTTGAGCTTCGACGTTGGTAAAAATACCTGCTGAGCTTGCATTGTTTCCTACAAACGTGACGTTACCACTAAGTGAGGCTACATATTCTTGTGATGCTTGACCCCAAAGAGAGTCAGACGATCCGCCATATAAATAGTTGTTGACAAAATCCTGAACTACACTAGGATTTGCATTTGGATTTGCGTCAGAAATAATATCGGTTAGTGCATTCTCGACTGCAGGATTGTTGAGAAATTTTCCTCTCTGTGTATCGTCTATTATATTCATTCCGGTTTGATCTGCAATGTCGAGCGCTATCGATTGGGAGCGCGCATCGCCGGAGTAACCACTATATAAGATGCCGCCAGGACCCGATGCCTTTGCCGATAGGGTATTTGCGATGTTATCTACGTCTTGTAGGGACCGCGCGGAAGAGAGCCTAGCTATTGCGTCGCCTAGTTCGCTCATAAATGTAACTCCGAGATTAATTATCTAATATCCATGAATCTTCAAAAACCACTCCTACACATTTTGCTTTTGGCAGCTTGAAGGGAGGAAATGGTTTAGGCTCTGGCCCTAAAAAAAACAGTTGCAATCTTTGTTTTATTGTTTCTTGATTGCTTTTATCAAATTTCCTTCTTAGCCCCTTTAGTCTTGAGCCAGCATCGCTTTTCCGACGGATTCCAAAGCATGATATTTGCACCTTAAAATCGCATCCGTTTGAGTTATAAATCTCCTGTCCAACAAACCAGACCCAATATTGATTTATCATCATCTTATAGACGGTAAGCGGTCTCTCGTTATTTCCTCCAAGAGAGGATCCGTCCCAATCAATACATTTTATTTCAAATTGATCAGCTTGCGCCATAACGTTCATAGGACTTCCTTGTAATGATCTAATAGATAATGCTCAATCCTAATTTTACGTGGTTGGCTTCCTTCGTGTCAATCACGCTTGGTCATCTCCGTCGTTCCCATAGGCTAGACATATGATCGTAATTTTCCCTCTAGATACTGGCCGTCCTCCAGATTGAATACTCCGGGAGCGCAATGGCTGTACAGTAAAGCAAATATAAACATAGGAACAATGTTTAATTTCCTATCAATATCGTGACTATTGTAGATAATCAGTATCTTATGCTTGCATTGTTGGTTCCTTCATTGTTGATATGCTAGGTGTGTATTAAATTATTATTGATTATTTGGACGCAACTCTTAATTTATTCATATTATTTATATAACTATAGATGTTCTATAATATAAAAGCAGGAAATAAAGGCCTGCTTTTCTTGCCTCCGCGCGGCGATTGACGGTGCCAGCCGATTGCACACGGCCGCAAACCTTGTAAACGATGGCAAATTCATTTTCCTCAAGGTGTTCTGGGAACAATACATAGACATCGAGAACTTCGGCGCCAGCCAGATCGAGGTACGTTTCAAGGGCGTCGACGTGTTCGATCCCAATACTGGCAGCATTCACTCTTCAGACACGATGGGTATCGCGGCCTGGTTGAAGGTCGCCTCGAGGCAATCGACCAGGAGCCGGATGGCCAGTCCCGCGTCGATGTGCTCGGCCAGCTTCATGTTGGCGCTTACGATCGCCTGGCTCAAGCTGACAGGATATAGGGCTGGGCTACTCGGGCGCGTGGCCGAGCGTCAAGGGCCGGCCGGAGCGAGCGCGGGGAGGACGGCTCTCGTCAGTCCGGGCGCTGGCGACGGCTCGTCCCGAAGCTTCGCCTCCTGCTCCGCTGCGGCCGCGGGCAGTCGCGCCTTCACGGCGTCCGGCATGTCTCGCTTCAGGTCGGCGTCCATCCTGGCCAGGGCATCGGCGGTGACATCACCCTTGCCGGCCGCCTCGCGCGCCTCGTCCACCCGCTTCTGATAGTCGTGGAGTTGATCGCGCTCGCGGAGGAGCTTTTCCTCGGTGGCCTTGATCCTCTGGTCGGCTTCCCAGGTCGGCGCGCTGTCCGGGATCGCATCGGGGTGGATCGTCTCCGGCGCGAGCTCGGTGCCGTGCCGGTCGAACACGCGGCGGCCGTCCTCGGCCTTGAACGCCATGCGTCCGTCCGGCAGGCGGAAGGCCGCCGCTTCCATCTCCTGCCGCTGCCGGAGAACGAGGTCCAGCGCGTGCTGGTTGTCCATCAGGGCGTGGACCGTCGCGGTGTCGTAATTGTCCAGGTGCTCGTCGAAGGCCGCGACCTGCGCCGTCGTGGCGACCGCCTCCTCCAGCTTGCGCTCTTCCTCTTCCTTCCGTAGCTTGAGGTCGCGGCGCCGCTTGTGCTCGTCATCGAGCTGCTCGACCGACCGCATCGCCACCTCGAAGCGCCGGTCCGCCGCTTTCTGTCGGAACAGCTCGATCAAGCGCAGGTTTTCTTCGTCATCGAGGTCAATCATCCTGGGCAGCTTTGCTCGACCAAGGCATTGATAATCGCCGCGGGCGTGTAGGTGGGGAACTTGCCGAAAGCTGCATAGATCATATCCATGCTGTTCGGTTTTTCATAGAACCAATCGTAGACGCATTTCATGCCGTTTACGGTCTTGGCGTCGCCTTCGATCTGCTGGTTGTCGCGCTTGTAACGGGAATAGGCTAGGCCTTCGACAACACCCTGAATGTATGATGTTCTTTCATGAGGATCCATCTTCTTCATGACCACCTCGGCGGTGAAGTCGGTGGCCGATGCCGTAGGGAGTGAGCTGATTAAAAACAGCATCGCCGACGTGACAGCGGCGGATATTCTTTTATTTAATCCCTTCATAATGGACCGGTTGTGTGAAATTTCCCTAATACCCCAATTTGTGCTATGCTACTTAGCATAAGGATGAAATTTTCACGAGTTTGATCGTTCCGGATCGAACGCATGAGGACCGAATCTGAAAGCACGGAAAGGGTCGTTTATGAGGCCTACCCCGGTTCGGCTGCCGGGCGGGCGGTTTCGGGCGCATGGCGAAGATCGGCTACATGAGGGTGTCGACCCAGGAGCAGCGGCCCGATCGGCAGATCGACGGCCTAAAAGGCCGTTGCGACGAGCTCTGCCTCGAAACCGTCTCTGCGGTCAGCCCCAAGCGGCCCGTCTACGAAGCCGTTATTGCCCGCCTGCGGCAGGGCGACACTCTGGTCGTATGGGACCTCGACCGCGCCTTCCGCTCGGTGCTCGACGCGGTCAGCCAAGCCGAGCACCTACGGCAGAGGGGCATCGACTTCGAGATCGTCAGTCTGCAGATCGACACGGCCACCCCGGCCGGCATGCTGGTCTACACGATCATGAGCGCCATCGCCGAGTTCGAGCGGCGGCTCCTGGCGCAACGCACGCGGGAAGGACTGGCCTCGGCGCGCCTGCGCGGCGCGCGCCTTGGCCGCCCGCGCAAGCTTGATATGCAGCAACTGGAGGAGGCTCGCCTCCTGTTACGCTCACGCGAGGGAACGACCGCCAGCGTCGCGCAGGCGCTCGGCGTCGCGCCCTGGACGCTGACCCGGTCCCTACGCCGTTGCGATAGCCCTGAGCCATTCTGAAGCGGCAGAGGCTTGTGAGCGTGCCAATGGATCGTCGCGGCGCAGAATGCTTGCGAACGGGCCTTCGATTTTGCGAAGCTTCGGGATGAGTACGGATCGTCCACGGAGTGAGAGCCGCCGACCGTATGGCAAGCTGACGATCGGCCAACTCGAAGGCATGTTCGCCGCCGGGCGCGCCGATTTCGTGCTGCTGAGCAGGCTCGATCACGAGCTGAGCTCCCGGACGACGGAGCGGGCCGCGCGGCTACAGGCCCGGGTGGTCAAAGCACAAGCGGCACTGCCGAAAATTGCTTCACCGCCATCTCGCCCCGGGCGACCCGCGCCTCCGCCGCGCCCCGGGACGGCCAGACCGACACGCATCGCGGATCCCGCCGCCTCGTCGCCGCAACACGCGAATGCGCCCGCCGCCGTCCTCTCGGCCTGGACCGCCATGGAGGCACTCTCGCCGCAGACCTACCGCCGCCCCGAGGAGATGGCGGCCGGTGACCGGAGCTGCGTCGCCGACCTGGCCCGCGACTCCCTGCCCTGGGAAGCGGGGGAGCGCTCGCGCCGGAACCGCAAGCTCTACTACCTCGTCATCCTCGGCGCGATCCCGATGGGGAAGGCAGTCGAGCGCCTGACCGCCGCGTTCGGCGAGGACGAGGAGCGCGGCCCTCGTTTGCGCGAGAAGGCTGCCACTGCGGCCGTGCTCGTCGACCGCGACGGGATGGTCGTGGAGAACGGTATCTCGGTGTCGAGCTTCGCCTGGGCGTTGCCGCAAGCGCTGCAGCTTGCCTTCGACAAACTGGGCGGCTGGCCAGAGGCGGAGCCCGCCATCATCGACCGCCTCGACGGCATGCTGCGGCGCTACGACGAGGAAGGCCGGCCCCTGCCACTCGACCGGGCGAGCATCGACGGGGCGCAACGCTGGCTCGCGCGGGAGTTCGGGCTGGCTGACGACCTCGTCGAGCCGCCGAGTTTCGCGGTGCGGATTCACCACCCCGAGAGGGCCAGGCATCACCCCGAAGCGGCGCTGCTCAACTCCTTCTTCCTCGGCGACCTGACGCGGGCCGCGGCGCTGGTGCGCGAGGGCGCGGCGCCTGCCGGGCTGCGCCGCTACCTCGGGCTGGAGGCACCGCCCAAACCGATCGACCTGTTGGCCGATCGCGCGGCGCTCGAACAGGCAGTCGCCCCGGCGATGATGCCGCTCGCCCGTTGGCCGCATCCGGGCGGGCACTCGCTGGTGCTGCTGCAACAGGCGGCCGTCAACCTCGTCCGCTCGGAACTCACGGGGGGCGAGGGGCTGATCGCCATCAACGGGCCGCCGGGGACGGGGAAGACGACGCTGCTGCGCGACCTCGTCGCCGCGAGCGTGCTCGACCGCGCCCTGGCCATGGCCGCCTTCGACGACCCCGAGCGGGCCTTCACCGCCTCGGGCGAGAAGATGGCAGTCGGCGATAAAGCGGCTTTCCAAGTCTACGCCCTGGCGCCGAGTCTGAAGGGTCACGAGGTCGTGGTCGCCTCCAGCAACAACAAGGCGGTCGAGAACGTCAGCCGCGAGCTGCCGGCCGCGACGGCGATCGGCCGCGACCCCGAGGCGTTCGCGTATTTCCGGACGGTGGCCAAGCAACTGGGCGGGCTGGGTGCGGCGGAGCTGGACGAGGGCGAGGCTGATGGTATCGCGCCCGAACCGGTCGAGAGCTGGGGCATGATCGCAGCGGTGCTCGGCAACCGGCGCAACCTCGCCGCCTTCCAGCAGGCTTTCTGGTGGGACGGGGAGCGCAGCCTCCGCCTCTATCTGAAGGCCGCCAAGGGTGACGCCGTCGGCCGCAAAAGCCGCGACCCCGACACCGGCGCGCCGACCGAGCGCCATCTCCCAATCGTGGTGGCGGAGGAACGCCCACCCTTACCGGGGCAGGCCCGCACGGCCTGGCGCGAGGCCCGCGACCACCTGCTCACCCTCAAACGGGAGACAGAGGCCGAGCTGGACGCGCTGGAAGAGGTGCGTCGGCTCTGTTGCGCCCTGGCAAAGGTCCGCCGCGACACGGCCGAGACAGAGAGCGCCATCACGTCGCTCGCGACGCGCAAGACGGCGGCCGCATCAGCGGCGGCGCTGACCGCCGACGAACTCAAGGTCCGCGATCGCGAGCATGAGCGGTGCAAGGCCGCGGTCGCGGCGAGCCGGTCGAGCAAACCGGGCTGGGCGCAGCGCCTGTTCCGCACCGGATCATGGAAGGCTTGGGCGCAGTCTCACGCGCCGCTGGCCGACGCGGCCGCTTTGGCAGCTGACCGCCGGCGAGCGGCGGAGCGAAGCGCAACGGCGACGGCCTCGACCGTCGAGGAGCTGACGCGAGAGCTGCGCCAGCATGAAGAGCACCACGGCCGGCTGCGGCAGGACCAGGGACGGCTCACGCGTGACCTCGACCGCTACCGGCCGGCCCTGGGCGAGCGATTGATCGATGACGCGCTGTTCGAGCGGGGGCACGACCAAGCCCACAAGGCCTCGCCTTGGCTGCCGGACGCGCTGCAGCGCAAGCGGGAGGACCTGTTCGCTGCCGCGTTGGCGGCGCACCGCGCCTTCATCGACGCCTCAGCGCACCGCGTGTACCACAACCTCGGCGCGCTAATGGAGGTGTTCGCCAACGGGCCGCCGCGGGACGAGGCGAAGCGCAAGCTCGTCGGCGACCTCTGGTCGACGCTGCACATGGCCGTGCCGGTTGTGTCCACCACTTTCGCCTCGGCCGACCGCATGTTGGGCGCCCTGCCACCGGGCGGCATCGGCTGGTTGCTGATCGACGAGGCCGGCCAGGCGCTGCCGCAGGCGGCCATCGGCGCCATCACGCGGGCACGGCGCACGGTGGTGGTCGGCGACCCGCTGCAGATCGAGCCCGTTGTCGCCATGCCGGAGCGCCTGACCGCCGACCTCTGCCGGCGCTTCGCCATTGATCGCGCCCGCTGGGCCGCGCCGCAGGCCTCCGCCCAGACGGTCGCAGACCGCGCCTCCCCCTTCCAGGCCGCCTTCCGGTCGGCGGACGGCCCGCGCCGCGTCGGCGTCCCGCTTCTCGTGCACCGGCGCTCACAGGAACCGATGTTCGGCCTATTCAACCGGATCGCCTACGCCGGGCAGATGGTGCAGGCCACGCCGCCGCGTGACGACGGCGTCATCGGCAAGGCGCTCGGCCCCTCGCGGTGGTTTGACGTCGAAGGCGGCGCCGACACCAAATGGTGCCCGGCCGAAGGCGAGGCCGTGGTGGGTTTACTGAAGCGAATGGTGGAGGCTGGCGTCAAGAAGCCCGACCTCTTCATCGTCTCGCCGTTCCGGATCGTGGCCCAGGAACTGCGTCGCCGGCTGGAGCGGGAAGATGCCCTGTTCGCGGCGCTGGACCTCGACCCGCGTGCCTGGGTCCACGACCGGGTGGGCACGATCCATACCGTGCAAGGCCGCGAGGCCGACGGTGTGGTGCTGGTACTCGGTGCTCCCGCACAGTCGCAGCGCCGGGCCCGGACCTGGGCTGCCGAGGCGCCGAACGTGTTCAACGTGGCGCTGTCGCGAGCGCGGCAGTCGTTCTACGTCGTCGGCTCGCGCGACGCCTGGGCGGACGTGGGCCACGGCAGGGGACTTGCCACCTTGCCCTATGAGCACGTGACGATTTCACCGGGCATCGGCCGGAGCGAGGCACAGCCGGAACGGCAGCACAGTGACGACGACCCGCCGCCCGAGCGTCGTTCTCCGGAGAGGCGGCACGGTCCTACGCTTTGAAATGTGTCTTCCAAGCCGCCGGAGCTCCACGCTTCGTTATTCAAGGGCTCAAGTTGCTCGCACGACTATGCTACCGCTGGCGTACGCCGATCACGAGTCCGAGCAGGAACACCTTTGTTGTATGCGCATAGCCCACAAGGGCATGAAGCCGCATCGGCTTAAGTGGCTCGGCTTGACCCATTGCAGACTTCCGGCGGGTCCGCTTTTGTACCGGGCGATTCGGAGTACCCCTAGACCGGATCGAAGAGTTCGTCGCTGCGATCGCGCTCTTATAGGAAGACGCCACATACATTTACGACGAGAGCATTGGTCACTCGTCGTCGCGCGTCGGCCAGTCGAACGGAATCAGCGCCCGCCTTGAGGTCCGCGTCCACCTCTCGCGGGTCGCGCCGACGTAGCGGGCATCGTCCGCGAAGTAGGCGTGCTCAATGAGAAGAACCTGCAACCCCTTTCTGCGCGCCGTCTCGGCGAACAGGAAGTCGATGTGCTGGCGCATGGCCTGCACGTCCTCGTCCTCCTCCAGCCCTGAGATCTCCGTCTCGTCCTCATCCTCTCCGCTCTGCGGAAAATAGGGCCGGCTGATCTGGTCGAGGATGAGCACGCCCGGCACCGGCGCGTTCACAACTTCGAAGTAGCGCTGAAGGGCGAAGGACAACGCGATATGAATGG
Organism: uncultured Lichenihabitans sp.; assembly: GCA_964243035.1. Classification (GTDB taxonomy): domain Bacteria; phylum Pseudomonadota; class Alphaproteobacteria; order Rhizobiales; family Beijerinckiaceae; genus Lichenihabitans. The sequence continues at coordinate 7,851 of CAXTDZ010000009.1, read as the reverse complement.
CCAAATAGTTCTGGTCCGAGCCGACGTCGGGCAGGCGAAGAACGGCCCCGCTCCCCGCCTCGATGACAGTGACCTCGGGCTGGCGCGACGAGAAGTCGAGTTCCGACCCGATGCAGGGCGCCACCGTCGGCAGGACTGCAAACGCTTCTGATGCGAACTGCGAGATTTTCGCCTCCGCCCGCTTCAGCTTGATGTCTCTGGCTTCTCGATCGACCCGAGCCTCAAGCTCGGCGATCTCGGCGCGAAGCACGCCGATGTCGCGCGTCACCTGGCGCGGCTCATCCACGCTCGACTCCAGGAAGAAGGAGATTCGGCCAAAAAGGTGAGCGCGAAGCTGCCCGAGGTTAGCCAAGCGACGGGTCTCATCGCTCTGCCGCAACCAGGACTGGATCTGATCGTCCACTCGGCGCAACTCGGCGTTCATCCGAGAAACCTCGTCCTCGAGCGCCCGATCATACTCAACGAGGCGAGGCTTGACGCGTTCGACTGCGACGCTCTCTTCGCGAACCTTGGTGAGCGTCGCTTGCAGCGCGGCCGCGGTCTCTCGCCCACGCTCGGACGGTGCATCGCACACCGGGCAGACCCTGGCGACCTCATCCAGATTCAGGTGCTCCGCCAACTTGAGTTTGTCGCGCTGTCGCGCCACCGCACCTTGAAACCCGGTCGCTTCCCGTAGCGCCGTGCGCGTAGCCTGCGAGCGCCGACGCAGCGCACCGAGCTCGGCCAGGATGTCCCGGCGCCGCTGGTATAGCGCGCCCAGCTCATCCTCGCTCGGGTAAACGCTGGCCTCGATCTGCGTCTGCGAGACGGTTGTCAGCTCGGCAAGAAGGGCAGCCTCGGATGCGTCGGCCGACGGCGCGGAGGCGACTCCGATCCGGTGCGCCTCCTCGAGCAGGCTCGTGGCGCGCTGTTTGAGCGCGGTCTCAGCCGCGGCGCGGGATCGGGCGCGCTCCTCTTCCTTCTCGAGCGCGCGCTGAAGCTGACGCAGCCGCCGCTCGTCCATCGCGCTCGCCTCATCGGTCACGCGCAGGAAGTAGGGCATGGCCGCGATGATGTCGCGCGCTTTGTCAGCCTTCTCCAAGCCATGAAGGAGGGTCGACTCGCTGTAGATCACCTCCTTCGTCACGAACATGTACGGCGTGACGTGACGGACCGTTGCCCGCCCACGGCCTCCAACCGCATCAGCCTCGCCGATCAGATCGCCGATCCCGAACGCCCGCTCGATGAATGCCTTGGCCGCTTCCAGCGTTGTTGCACCGTCGAACTCGTCCACCGTGCCGGGCAGCGGGAGCTCCCGTCCACTCGTCGTGAACATGCGCGTGCTGGTGGCCTGGCCCACCGGAGGGATGAGACGGCCCACGATCATCTGAGCGTCTCCGGACACCCACCGAACGCCGACCGCGAGGCTGCGGCGCCGCACATGGGCGGGCAGCTCGCACTTGCTCGAACCGAGGCAGTAATCGACGGCTTTGATGAGCGTCGATTTGCCGGTTCCAGACGCGCCGGTGATGATGTTCAGCGCGTCAGCCTCAAAGTTGACGTCGCGCCGCTGGCAAGAAACCCCAAGGAAGAAGATGGTGTCGATGTTCCACCGCGTCATACCGTCAGTCCCATCATGTCGAAGATCGTCCGGCTCGTGCCGGCAGTGGAGAACCAATGCCCGAGGCGGCCCGAGCGCTTAATCGCTTGAGCTGGCTCCTCCCCGAGCGCGCTGATGGCGCTAGCCTTCAGCTTCTTTCTGCCGAGCTGAAGCCGCGCGCCCTCGCTCATCATGAGAACTTCTACAAAGCAGGCGAAGCGGATTGCATCAGACACGATGTCGAGCGAGGCGTTGACCCGATCGGCGAGTCCGACGTGGACCTGAGGGCTGCGCTCCAGCCATTCGAGCAGACCGGTGTTCTTGTTGGTGCCGTCGAACGCGCCCGCCAGCTCGCCCGACAGCGCCACCGGCAGCGCGAGATAGGCCAGCGGTACTTCCGGCCCTTCGGCCTTGGCGGAGAGATACGCCTTCGTGAACTCGATCAGCGCGGCCGCGCAGAAGGCCGGGTTCGTCTCGGCATAGACGTCATGGGCGACTCTCATTTGGCGCCCCCGAGCAACGTGTCGTAGTCAGGGTGCCAGCCGACCTTCAGGTTGATCGCCAACACTTGGTAGCTGCCGCGCACGTAATACGGCGCCCCCCACCCTTCAGCGATCGGGCGTACGGTCATCGGCGCCTCGTGGTGCGTCCACCGCAACAGCTTCAGACCGGACTCGCACTTGCCGCCCTCCTCAAGAGAGGCGCACGCGTCGACCAGTTCAGCGTGGCGGTCGGACCAGTGCTCGCGAAGGACGGCGTCATAGTCCGTGATCTTTGTCGCCATGGCTGGGTTGTCGGCGAGCCAGCGGGCGCGCTGCTCGCGCGCCTTCCACTCCTCCCGGATCGCTCGCTCGAGATCGTAGGGCTTGCCCTTCACCAGCTCGATCTGGCGGGCGAGCATGCCATCGGGTTGATAGTCCTCCGGGTGGCTGACGGTCTCGAACTCGGCCACGAGCTTGCCTTGCTCCAAGTCGGCGACCACGGACATGATCTGGCTTTGCAGCTCGGCGCGCGTGATGACGCGGTCGCGCTCGCCGCACAGCGAATAGACGATCTGACGATCCCACCACTCGATGAGTCGCTTCGCCACAGCCGGGCGATACTCGGGCAGCACGAACTGGAAGTGCCCAGCGATCTTCTGCTCGATCACGGCGACCGTCGGGCTGTCGGGCCGGATCACAGTGCGCCGCAGCAAATTAAGGCGCTCGGGCTCGCTGAGCGCCAGGAAAGCGCGACACCCATCGACTCTTTCGGGGAAGGGAAGCGTCTTCTTGGCTTTTGCGGCCGCCTCTCGCGCCTCCGTGACCCGTTCAGCTTCTGTCGTCATCGCTGCGACGAGGTCGGCGCGATCAGCGTCCGGGTCGGTCAGCGTCTGAAGCGGGCTGTCAGGCGGGATGGGTCCTACGGCGATCAGGTGCAGCGTGGTCTCCGCCAGGGCCAGCCGAGGCAGTGCGTCGATCCAGACCTTGATCGTTCGCCAGAGCGAGCGCGACTTGATCGTGATAGGCGGCGGACTGGCACTGATCGAGTGCTTTAGCTGGTAGAGCAGCGTCTGCCCGTCAGCTTTCAACTCAACATCGTCTAGCTGCTCGATGCCAATCGCGGCGTCGTCGGTGACAAGTGTCACAAGCGTCAGGAGGGCGAAGTACGCCTGGAACCAAAAGCCGAGCGCGGAGCCCTCGGCGGCGTGCGTTCCGCTCGTCTGATCCTGGTCCATACGGTCGCGATCCGAATATTGCGTTGAGGCGCCTGTTTCTTGCCCGCTACTTTGTATATCCCGAAACGCAAACTCTGCGCAGCTCGTTTTTAGCCATCCCTGCAAACAGTCATGAAAATCTTCGTTGTCTAGTAATGGCGCCTACCGGTCCTCGAACCCGGATTCTCTTGCTTGAGCGGGCGTCCTCCGGCGAGCGGCGCCGATGCCGCGGTCCATGGCGGCGGTTTGCGCGATGACGTCGCGACGCCGAAGGTTGAAAGGGCGTAGCGGAGGATCTACCGTACGTGGTGGACGGGGATGCGCCTGAGCTCGGATCGAGCCGGGTGATCCGAGACGGACCTCTCCAATGTTGCGACGCGCGCCTGACGATCTTCCTGCCTCGCTGAGGCAGATCATCGACTACCGCAAGAGCGGACTGAGCCTCAACCACGTCGTGGGATGCCCGCTGGATTGCGGCTATTGCGTGCGCCACCTCTTCTCAAACTTTGAGATGAAGAAGCCGCATCTGGTGCTCGACGACGCCGAGGCGGTCGAGGAGCTCGTCGGCCACTGGGCGTTCCGTCCGGATGAGACGCCCATCCAGCTGATGAACCGGGCGACCGATCCTTTTCTGCCGGGCGTGAAGGAGCATCTGTTCCAGACCCTTGAGGACCTCGACGGCCGCGGGTTGCGCAACCACGTCCTCGTGATCACCCGATGGAAGGTCGGGCGCGAGGACGTGCTGCGGCTCGAGGCGCTATCGAACTTGCGACTGACGGTGCTGGTGACCTGGTCGGGCATCGAAGACGAACGGATCGAGCCGGTGGAGGCCGCCATCGCCGAGCGGTCGCTGGCCGTGCTATCCTCCACGGCGCGGCGCACCAAGGCGATCCTCTATTGGCGTCCCGTCATCGCGGGGGTCAATGACACCGATGAGCACCTGTCACGTGCGAAACGGCTGTCTGCATCGGCCGATGCCACGGTATTCAGCGGGTTCTTCCATCGCGAGGCGATCCGCGACCACCTCCGGTCGGCTGGCGTTCCGGACGCCTACCCCGAGGTGGCGCGCCGCAAGATCCTGCCGCGGGCGACCGAGGAGCGCATCCTGTCGGCCATGGCGGGGCTGGCCCTGTTCAGGAAGACCTCGTGCGGGGTGGCCTTCGCGCACAGCACGTCCGACTACAATGGCCATTACGGCCTGCGCGACGTTTGCGACATCTGCCCGGCCGATCAGGTCGCGCGGTGCGCATCCCGCCATCGGACGCCCTCGCTCGATGCGGTGCTGGACCTCGCGCGCCGCTCCGGTCTCGCGCTCGAGACGGCCGACATCGATGCGCGCCGCATCGAGGTGAGCGGCAGTACCGAGCAACAGCGCTACTTCATCCAGCACGCGTTGAACCATCAGGTGCACGACTGCGCGTTCCCGCATCGCCCGAGGCGCCATGGCAGGGCGGACGTGGGCTGGGCATGAATTGGGACGGCACGTTCTGGGTGGTGGACCTCGAGGGCAACGGCGCCAAGCCGCCTTCGATGGTCGAGCTCGCTCTCGTCGAGGTCAAGGCGTTGGCCGCGACCGGTCTGCGCCGCCATTGGCTCGTCCGCTCGCAGGAGCCGATCTCCAAGTTCGCGACCTCGATCCATGGGATCGCGGACGACGACCTCGTCGGCGCGCCCGACTTCGAGGACATCGCGGAGGACGTCCTCGAGCTGATCGAGGGAGCGGCGATCGTTGGGCACAACGTGCGCGTCGACTTCGACGTGCTGGCGCGTGCGCTCCCGGACTGGCGGCCAGCGGCGGCGATCGACACGTTGAAGCTCGCCAAGGCGGTCAAGCCAGGATTGCCGTCCTACGGGTTGTCCAACTTGGCGGCCTCCTTGGGCTTGGCCGTAAAGATGGACGATTTCCGCGGCGAGGCGCATTCGGCGCCCTATGATGCCGCGCTGGCCGCCTTGTTGTTCGCGAGGCTGCTCGCGGACGTGCCCATGTCCGAGCGGTCGCGCCTGATCGAGGAGGCCGATGTGATCGCTCCGGCCAAGGGGACGCTACTATGAGATTCGCTGTCACGCGCATCGCGGTCGCGGGGACGCATTCGACCGGCAAGTCGACATTCCTGACGGCCTTGGCCGATGACCTGACCGCGGGCGGGCTGCGCGTCGGCTGCGTGGCCGACGTCGCCTCGAAGGCGAAGGATTTGGGACTCCCCATCCTCAGGGACCACGTCTACGAGAGCACGCTCTGGATCATGGCGGAGTGCATGCGCCAGGAAATGGAGGCGGCCCTTCGCGCCGATGTGGTCCTCGTCGACAGGCCGGTGTTCGACGCGCTCGGCTACCTGCTGGCCGCGCTGCAGGCGACGGGGCGCCATGTCGACGCGCGGCGGCTCGAGGAGCTTCGCGCCATCGCCGTCGCGCACGCCTCCTACTACGATTGGGTGGCGGTGACGGTCCTCGACGAGCGGGTCGCGCTCGGGGATGACCGGGATCCCGATCGTACGTTCCGCCGAGTCGCGGCGGAGAAGGTTGACGGAGTCGCGCGCGGCGTGGTTACGGCGGCGAAGAGGTTGACGGTCGAGAACGCGGCGTCGCTGCGGCAGGAGGCGTTCGAGTTCGTCATGTCGAAGCGCGTCCCGGACCCGGCTGCCTGAGGCTGGACATGGAGCAAGCGTGATGGCCGTCGATCCGACCAAGGTCCTCCGTCTCAACATGCCGCAGTGGCAGGGCGGCGACAGGCCGGCCTACCGGATCGGCAGCCGGGTCCTTCCGGCGCTGGCGCCTGACCCGAGAGGGCCGGAGGAGACCGTGGTTGTGGCGCCCGCGGGCGAGGACGCGCGACCGGTCGAGCAGGGCATCGTCTCGCGAAGCGCCGTTCTGCGCTAGGCGAGTTTACCTTCGATGCGATCAGGCGGCACGCGCCCGAAGCCATCGTGACGCTGGGCGGTGACTGTCACGTCGATCTCGCGCCGATCGCCTACCTGAGCGAGGCGTATGGCGACGACCTCGCCGTCCTGTACCCGCGCGCATCCCGCTCCGGCCCACCGGAAGCGCCGGCGTTGTTCACCAGCATGCCAAGCGGCCGTCCACTCTTCAGCCAGCGTTGCGCCATGGCGTCGATCGACGTCGAGTCGATGAGATTTAAGTGGACGAATTCGATCCCACTCACACCTTCGAGTGCCGCAGCTGCGGTTGCTGGGCTGCGGGCACCGACGGTGACGGACGCGCCCGCCCGGCTCAGCGCACGGGTGACATCGAGGCAGATGCCGGCATGACCGCCGGTGATGAAGGCGTGTCGGCCAGACAGATCTAAACCCGCGAGCACATCGTCCGCGGTCGAGGCGGCATCGAACCCCGTGCCGAGAGGGTGCTGTCTATGCGCCATCGCGCGGAATTTTCCTATCTGCGCGTGAGGGGTTGGGCAGCGGGCGCGGGGGTCGCAATCAGCGCTGCCATCATCGGCTGACCGCTGAGCGGGGCCGCGGAGGCATGCCGCCGCTAGGCGAGCATGCCACCATCCACGAGGATCTGTGCGCCCGTGATGTAGTCCGCCGCCCGCGAGGCCAGGAAGGTGACCAGCTCGGCCACCTCGCGCGGCTGCCCGTAGCGGCCGAGCGGCACCATGGCCTTGATCATTGCCGCCCGCTCTCCCTCGTCGGGGTTGGGCGGCGGCGCGGCAGGCGCGGTCGAGCTGACGCGTGGTGATCGGCTGGGCCGGCTGCTGGCCTGGGAACAGCCAGCCGCGCGACCGCTTCACGAGCCACCACTGGCGCAGCAGGGCGAGCAGGTCCGGCGACAGCATGACGTAGCGGTCCTTGCGGCCTTTGCCCTGTTCGACCCGGATCAGCATGCGGGCGCTGTCGATATCGGTCACCTTCAGGTGGGCGATCTCGGACACGCGCAGGCCGCAGCCGTAGGCGACGCTGAGCGCGGCCCGGTACTTCAGGTTCGCCGCGTGGGCGAGCAGCAGCGCCACCTCCTCGGGGCTCAGCACGACAGGCAGCCGCTCGGGCGTCGGGACCCGCGCCATGCGGTCGCCGAACCCCGGCCGGCCCAGCGTGGTGTGGAAGAAGAACCGCAGGGCCGTGCTGGCCAGGTTCATGCGCGAGTAGCTCGCGCCGAGCGAGGCGAGGTGGAGCTGGTAGCGCCGCAGGTCCTCCGGCTCGGCCCGGTCCGGCGACCGCCCGAGAAAGGCCGCAAAATCCCGGACCTGCCGGATGTAATCGCGCTGGGTGTGCGAGCCGAACTGCCGGATCTTCATGTCTTCGATCATGCGGCGGCGCAGCGGGCTGAAGGCTTCGGTGCTCATGGGGTTTCCTGTCCGAGACGGGGTCGACCCCACGATCCTCGGACAGCCCCAGCAGGCCGTCGTGCTCTCTACAATCTCAGCCACCCCTACCGCGGGAGCGGTTTCGTTCTTTGGCGCGGTGCTTCCGTTCTCGGGTTCGTACCGGGGGGATGCAACGGGGGCGCGTAGCGGGCCCCCTTGCCGATGCGCCCGCAGGGCGCGTCGCTCTTCGGTGCTGTATTATACCGCCGCTCTGATGGGGTGACTCGACGGGGGGCTGACGCCGGGGGTCTGTAG